>NC_007775.1:0-369166 GCF_000013205.1 Synechococcus sp. JA-3-3Ab
GAGAGCAGAGGCACCGGGTTGGCGCCCCTGTCTTTGCTGGGCTTTGGCTGTGTCGCTTTGGGTGTGTGGTGTGGACATCTCCCTAGATCGACTCTGGGACGAAGCTTTGGGGCATCTACAGGTGCAGCTCAGCCGTCCAACTTTTGAGGCTTGGATCAAGACGGCGCGAGCTGAATCCTTGGTGGACAACCGCCTCACCATCTCCACTCCTAGCGAATGGGCGCGGGGCTGGCTGCAAAAGCACTACGCCTCCACCATCACCGAGGTGGTGCAGCGGGTGGCCGGAATCCCTTTGCAAGTGGAGTTTTCCGTCGCTCCCCAGGCTTTGGTCGAGGAAGAAGCTCCTTCAACGGCTGTGGCCTCAACCTCCCGCAAGGCCGGCAGTTTTCCTGCTTCCGCCCCCTTGGGGCTGGAGGTGAGCGGCAGCCTGCCCATGCGAGCCCCGGATCTCAACCCCAAGTATTCCTTCTCGCGGTTTGTGGTCGGCCCCAACAACCGCATGGCCCATGCAGCGGCTCTGGCCGTGGCCGACAAGCCTGGGCGGGCCTACAATCCCTTGTTTCTCTGCGGCGGGGTAGGGCTGGGCAAAACCCACCTGATGCAGGCCATCGGCCACTACCAACTGGAGGCGAATCCGCGGGCCAAGGTCTTTTACGTGTCCACCGAGCGCTTTACCAACGATTTAATCGATGCCATCCGGCGAGACAGCATGCAGTCTTTCCGGGAGCACTATCGAGATGTGGATATTTTATTGGTGGACGACATTCAATTTATCGAAGGCAAAGAGTACACCCAAGAGGAGTTTTTCCACACCTTCAATACGTTGCACGAGTCGGGCAAACAAATCGTGCTAGCTGCCGACCGCTCCCCTCACCTCATCCCTCGGCTGCAGGAGCGGCTCTGTTCTCGGTTTTCGATGGGCTTGATTGCGGAAATTCAGCCGCCGGACATCGAGACCCGCATGGCCATTCTCAAGAAAAAAGCCGAGTACGAGGGGATGATCCTACCGCCTGAGGTGATCGAATACATTGCTACCACCTACACCAGCAACATTCGCGAGCTGGAGGGCGCCCTCATCCGTGCCGTTGCCTACGTCTCCATTTCTGGCCTGCCGATGAGTGTGGAGACGATTCAGCCCATTCTCAACCCCCCCAGCGAGCCCAAGGAGATCACGCCCGACATGATTATTGACGTGGTCTGTGAAGAATTCGGCGTCGACCGAGAAAGCTTATTGGGATCCTCTCGCAAGCGGGACATCAGCCAGGCGCGGCAAATTGCCATGTTTTTGATGCGTCACCATACCAATCTTAGCTTGCCCAAAATTGGCGATTACTTTGGCGGGAAAGATCACACCACCGTTCTCTATAGCTGTGAAAAAGTTAGCCAGTTGCAGCGGGAAAATCTGCAATTTGAGCGGCAACTGCAAAACCTGGCCCAGCGGCTGCGAGTCATGGCCAACAGCCGAAACCGCTAGTCTTTGCCTTGCCATTGTTGAACCGTCCTTGGGGTGTCATCCTACGCTGCTGAGAGCCGCGGCGCCCGCGAGCTGGCGTGAAAGCTCCTATTGGAAGCAGCTACAGTTAAGGACGGGAGGGGCGGGGGTTGCAGGTGGTAGGGCAATCTGGCAAAGGACTTTGCTTGGGTATGCTGCTCCTTGGGGCTGGGCTGATGCCAGCATGGCCGGCCTGGGCCCATTCGACCCAAGCGGGCCGCAAGGAAGCAGATCCGCGGCCAACCGCGCTCTCAGGCGTTTTAGATCTGGGGCTGGATAGCCAAATTGTGGAGGATAGCCCCGTGTTGCGCCGCTGGCTGCAAAGTCCGCCCAATCTCCTGGAAGAAATCCGCAATACTCCCGTCTTGCCCACCCGTTTGCAGGCGGGTTTCGAGTCGGCTTCTGAGTGGCGAATCAGCCTGCAGGACTTGCGCCTGGGAGATCGCCTCACCCTCAGCGGCGACTATCGCCAATCTTCTGAGAACCCAGAAATCCGCCAGTACGGGTCAGAGGTGCGCTACTTTCTCGCCCCTATGGGCTCCCGCTTGAACCTGGCCCCCCAACTGGGCTATCGAGCCTTGGAAGAAAAAAACCGCCGCCTCAGCGGGGTGAGCTATGGGGCCTTTGTTGTTTTGGCCCTGGCTCCCGGAGCCGCCGACTTGACTGGCAGCTACACTTGGGTGGCCCCGCAGGAGCCGGAAGAAGGACAGGCCACCCTAGCGGAGATCACCGCCGCCTACGCCATTAGCCCTTCCCTTCGTCTTGCTGCCCGCTACAGCCTGCGCCACTCCACCTTGGCGCGGGAATCCAGCTTTGGCGTTGGCCTGGAGTGGATCCCCTAGAGGCGCACTGCCTGCACAAAAACCACCCAGCCGAAGCTGAGATAGCGCTCCAAGCGCAACCCCACCTGGGCAAAGTGCCAGCGCAACTGGTCTGCGGAGAAAAAGCGAAGGCCGGTCGCCTCCAGCAACTGCTGCACCCTCTGCCCCCATCCCTGCACCTGCTGGCTGTGCATCGAGACAAACACCCCTCCCGGTTTCAAAACACGGGCCACTTCCCGCAGACAGGGATCCAACGGCACCTCGTTCAGGGTGGCGCCGCTGATCACCGCCCCAAAGGCTCCAGAGGCCAGGGGAAGCTGCTCCGCCCGGGCTCGCACCAGGCTGTAGCGCTGCCAGTGGGGCTGGGCCTGCTGGGCCGCCTCCGCCAGCACTCCCGTCGCGTTGTCTAGGCCGATCACCGTCCGCTGCGGATCCCTGGCCAAGAGGAGGCGGCTCCAGTACCCCCCTGCCGTGCCCAAATCCAAGACGGGATCTGCCTCCCCCACCAGTTCCGCCAGCAATTGGCCTTCCCGCTCGCTGCCGAAACGCTCCCCCGACAACAGCGACAGCGCCCAAGGCCGCCAGAGGCGATCGTAGCCCCAGGCAAACCCGGGCAGATGGGCAATGGCCTGAGCGGGAGTGAGCGGCAAGTCCCGCGCGGCGGCCAAAAAATCCACCGCTCCAAAGGCGGTGATGGGGTAGATCTGGCCGCAACGGGGACAGTAAACCCGATCCGCCGCGGCTCCCGGCTCACGTCCCGGTGGCAGGTTCAGCCCTTCCTGACCACAGCTCAGGCAGCGGTAGAGGTGAACCGGCAAGGCAGAGAGAGAAGAGAGCATGACACAACCTGACGACAGCCGCAAAACAAAAGGGCAGTTGCCGGGCGCCGGCCCCAACAACCACCCTCCCAGGTTAATCAATCCCGCAGCGAGAGGGGATCCCTCAAGCCGTCTTCGGGCTGGGCAAGCCGATCTTCTCGGGGATGGGCACGTATTCTGCCACAATGGCCCGAAACTCGTCCCCATCTAGGGTTTCCCGTTCCACCAGGGTGTCGGCCAGGCGATCCAGCAGCGCCCGGTGCTCCAGCAGGATTTGCTTCGCTCTTTGGTAGCAGCTCTCCAGGATTTGCCGCACCTGCCGGTCGATCTTGGCGGCCACATCTTCGGAGTACTCGACGCGGTTCATCCAGCCGCCGCCCAAAAAGATTTCGTTGTTGGGCGGATCCCACATCAGGGGCCCCAGCTCGGACATGCCAAAGCGGGTCACCATTTGCCGCACCAGGTTGGTGTTTTGCTGCAGGTCGTTGCTGGCCCCCGTCGTCACTTCCGAGTAGCCAAAGACGATCTCCTCCGCCGCCCGACCGCCAAAACCGACCACCACCCGATCCAACAGCCAGGCGCGGCTGTACATGCCGGAGTCGATCTGCTCCTCGTTGGGCAGTTGCTGGGCAAAGCCGCCGGCACCTCCGGAACGGGGGATGATCGTTACCTTGTTCAAGGGATCCGCATGGGGCAAGAGGGTCATCAACAGAGCATGGCCGCACTCGTGGTAGGCGATGAGGCGCTTGCTTTTGCCGTCTAATAGCGGCGGCTTGGTCAGGCCAATGGTGATGCGGTCGATGGCGTCGTCGATGTCCTGGTTGGTGATGGCTTTGTGCTGACGGCGGGCCGCCAGGATGGCCGCCTCGTTGAGCAGGTTGGCCAGATCGGCGCCGGCAAAGCCAGGGGTGCGGCGGGCAATGGCCTCCAGGCTGACCTCTTCTGCCAGCTTCTTGTTGCGGGCATGCACGCGCAAGATCTCGTAGCGCCCCTTGAAGCTGGGCCGATCCACGGTGATCTGGCGGTCGAAGCGTCCAGGCCGTAGGAGCGCCGCATCCAGCACATCCGGGCGGTTGGTTGCGGCAATAACAATTACCCCTGAGTTGCCCTCAAACCCATCCATTTCCGTAAGCAACTGGTTCAGGGTTTGCTCGCGCTCGTCGTTGCCGCCGCCAATGCCCGCTCCCCGCTGCCGGCCCACCGCGTCGATCTCGTCGATGAAGACGATGCAGGGAGCATTCTCCTTGGCCTTCTTAAAGAGATCCCGCACCCGCGAGGCCCCCACGCCGACGAACATCTCCACGAACTCGGAGCCAGAGAGGCTGAAAAAAGGCACTCCCGCCTCGCCAGCAATGGCTTTGGCCAAGAGGGTCTTACCCGTCCCCGGCGGCCCCACCAACAGCACGCCTTTGGGGATCTTGGCCCCTACGGCAGTGAAGCGCTCCGGCTTCTTCAGGAAGGTAACCACCTCTTGCAGCTCTTCTTTGGCCTCCTCGATCCCGGCTACATCGTCAAACTTGACGCCGGTTTTGGCTTCCATCTGGAAGCGGGCCCGCGACTTGCCGAAGTTCATCGCCTGTCCAGGACCGCCTGCTCCTCCGCCAGCGCGGCGCAGGAACAAGAACAACCCCCCCAGCAGCAGCACCGGGATGACCAGGTTGCCCAAGATCGCCCAGAAGGCGCTGCCATCGCGGGTGGGCACTACAGCCACCTCGATCCCCTGCTCGGTGAGGCGATCCACCAGTTGCGGCACGGTGTTGGGCAGCAGGTTGACCCGGTAGCGGGTGGAATGCTGCGTTTGTGGGTCAACAGCCGTCACTTCGGCTACCAGGTTGTTATCGAGGAGGCGCACATCGGTAACGCGACCCTCCTCGACATAGCGCAAGAAGCGGTCATAGGTGAGGGCAGAGGCCAGAGCGGCGTGGGCAGGAGCTAGGCCGGATCCCTGCCAGAGACAAAAGCCCAGCATGAGGGCAATTAGCCAGCGCTGGGGAGATAGAGGTTTGTTCATGGGGAAGGGGAACACCTGGTTATTAAAAGTCCTTCAACAAACTTAACCTGTCGCTCCCCCAAGATACAACCCTGCCGCACGAAATGCCCGGAATTGCGCTGGGAAGGGATCCCTGCAATCGGCGACTAGGCCGATTTGGGGGATCCCAGGGCATCCAGGCCGTAGACGCGCCGCCACATTTGGTCGGCCAGAGCGGCGGGCAGCAACCGCATCAGCCCCAGCGCCAGCTTGCCGCCCGTAAAAGCGGTGTAGCGGTCGGAAGGGTGGGGATCCGTCATGGCTCTCAGGATCGGCTCCACCACCTTCTCCACCGGCCAGGCCATTTTGTGGAACGAGCTGGCCAGCTCGGCAGCCTTGTCCAAGATCGCTTTGTAGGGGCCGTTGGGATTGACAACAGCAGCAAAGGTCTCTTCGGCCACGCGGCCAAACTCGGTGGCCACCGGCCCTGGCTCGATCACGATAACCTTGATGCCAAAAGGGGCCACTTCCACCCGCAGGGCGTCGCTGAGGGCCTCCACGGCGAACTTGGTGGCGCTGTAAACCCCACTGAAAGGCATCGACATCTGGCCGGCCACGGAGCTGAGGTTGAGGATGCGGCCGCTGCCCCGCTCCCGCATTTGGGGCAAGAGGGCGCGGGTGAGGGCGTGCAGACCAAACACATTCACCTCGAACTGCCGCCGCATCGCCGCCACATCCACCTCTTCCACCGGTCCCATTTGGCCGTAGCCGGCGTTGTTCACCAGGATGTCCACCCGGCCAAAGCGATCCAGGGCCTTTTGGGCCAGCGCCTCCACCTGGGCTGTATCGGCCATGTCGGTGGGCACCACCAGCGCTTCTGTCCCCTGCTTCTCCACCAAGTCCTTGACGTTTTGTAGCAGCTCCTCCCGGCGGGCCGCCAGCACCAAGCGGGCCCCGCGTTTGGCCGCTTCCAGGGCGACGGCCTTGCCAATGCCGGCAGAAGCGCCGGTAATCAGCACCACCTGATTGGCTAGTGAAAGCATGGCTTTCCTCTCTGCAAACTTTCTTCATCCTAGAGGGACTTCCGGGATCCCTGGAAAGAGGCAGCCTCGCTCCTTGGGCTGCGGTGCTGGGCCGCTGTTTCTAACTCAAGGGGTGCTCTGCCAGATGGATGGATCCCTGCGGCCCAGAAGCTGCTCAGACGGTTTTTCGCGCCCAAATTGCAGGGGGGGTTGGGAAAAGCGGTATGATCGATGGACAACTTGCTGGGACAAACTCCCTCGCTCGAGTGTACGCCTAGTCTAATGTCCTTGCCACAGGTACGAGGTGCAGTGACCGTAAGATATTTCCGCAGGCGGGCTAGCCGAGGCCGATCTTCCTTGCCGGAGGAGCGCTGGGCTCTCGCCGAGGCCTGCTTGGATCGATTGCTCAGAGTGGCGGAAGCCAACCTAAGGGCCAATTCCGAGCTGCGCCAACAGCAGCAGGAGCAGCAACGCCAACTGGAGGCCGAGCGGCGCCACAGCGAAGCCCTGCGCGATGCCACCGCCGATTTGCGCACCAGCGTCATGGAGTTGCGAGAGGGGCAAGCCCTTTGGCAAAACCAGGTGGACGAGCTGCGTACCTGTTTGCGAGAGTTGCTCAAGGAACAGAGCGAGCTGGTGCAGATCATCGCCCAGCAGCAGCACATCCTGAAGGACTGTAAGGAAGTCATCCGCGCCATTTTGGAGCAAATGCGGGATGACCACCGGGACTTCCGCTCCGCCATCGGCATTTTGCTGGAGGAACTGCACCAAACTGTGCGCTGCCTGGTTCTTAAGTCAGGTGGCACTCTCCCTAAGCCTGTCCGCCATCCCGAAGCGCCGGATCCCGGCTCCCAGCCGCCTGATTCTGCCTCGCCTGGGGATGGCTCTCTGTCCTAGCGATCCAGACTTCTGCTTTCCCCCAAAAGCTCCAGAGCTATCCAATCCCGCCCTCCGGCAGCCACTGCGGCCAAAACAGGCGCAACTCCCTAACCTGCTCCCCCTTGACCAACAGGGATCCGCCGCCGGACCGGCCTTGCAGGGGAATTTCCTCAGGAGAGAAGGAGTGTACCCGCTCGGACTCCGCGATCACATCCACTTGCAGATGGGGGTGCGCCGCCAGATCGGGGGGAAAACCCACCAAGCCCACCAAGCCATCCCCTTTGTTGGAGAAGTGAAAGGCCGACACGCCCACTTTACCCTGCTCCAGGATGGGGATCTCGCCCAGGGGTAGCCGCTTCAAATACCCCGACCGGCTGGCCAAAACTAAGATCCCTTGCGGGGGCAGCAGCGCCATACCGACGATCTGTTCTGTGCGCCCCAAACGTAGAGCTGGGGATCCCATAGCTGCCCGACCCATCAAGGGGATCTGTTCGGCGTCCAGCCGCAGCACCCGCCCGCCGGAGGTGGCCAGGACAACGCTGTAGCCTTGGTGGCCGGGATGCCAAAGGGCCGCCCAGCCCAGCTCGTCTCCTTCTTTGAGCTTCAAGACGGCGGCTCCCCGTTGGCTGAGGCCCACCAGCTCCGCCAAGGCCACCCGCTTGATCCGCCCCTGCCGGCTGAGCACCACCAAGCTGGCCTCGCCGGGAGAGTGCTCCGCACCGCTGACGCGAACGGGATCCAACGGGAAGGCGGCAACAATCGGCTCGGGGTTGGGGAGAAGGGTGACCAGAGGCACCCCCCGCGAGGAGCCGGTGCTGAGGGGGATCCCTTCGATGGGCACGGTGAAAGCCCTGCCGCTGGCGGTGAGCACCAAGATTGCCTGCTCTGGGGTCACGCATTCCAGGCTGACCAGGGTATCTTCTCCCAATTCCCGCTGCGCCGGGTTGCTGCGGGAGCGAGGCCCAGGCAGAGGCAGGCGGCGCACGTAGCCTTTGCGGGTGAGTTGCAGCAGAAAGCGGCTGTCTTCGCCGGCTTCGCCGCCGGGGATCTGGGCCGCCTCCGCTTCCAGTTCCGAGGCCGAGAGAATCTGGGTGCGCCGGGGATCCGCAAAGGTTTTTTTCAAGTGTCGCAGCTCTTTTTTCAGGTAATTCAAGAGCTTGCGGCGATCTTGCAGCAGTCCCTGCAGCTCGGCGATGCGGGCCTGCAGCTCGGCTTGCTCTTGATAGAGGCGCTCCCGCTCCAAGGTTGTCAGGCGGCGCAGGGGCATGGCCAAGATCGTCTCCGCCTGCTGGGAGGTGCAGCCCAAGCGGGTTTGCAGCTGGGCTTTGGCCGTGGCGCTATCGGGCGCTTGCCGCAGCAGGTCGATTACCCCTTCCAGATCGGCCAGGGCCAGCACCATCCCCGCCACCTCTTCGGCTTTGCGCTGTACCTGCTGCAGTTCGGCGCGAAACATCCGCTTGAGAGTGGCCTCGCGAAATTGCAAAAAGTGCTGCAAAATCTGCTTCAAGCTGAGCTGCTGGGGTTTTCCCTCCACCAAGGCCAACAGGATCACCCCAAAGGTGCTCTGCAAGGGGGTGAGCTTGTACAACTGCTGCAAAACCGCCTGCGGGTTGGCCTCCCGCTTCAGCTCCACCACCACGCGCATGCCGCTGCGATCCGACTCATCCCGCAAATCTGCGATGCCGCTGAGACGGTCTTGGGCGACCAGCTCGGCCACCTTCTCGAGCCAGGCAGCCTTGTTCACCTGATAGGGAAACTCGCTGATGATCAGGGCGGGCCGGCGGTGGCGTCCTCTGCCCGGCTGGATCTCCTCAAAGCGGGCCACTCCCCGCAGGGTGATGGAGCCGCGGCCGGTGAGGTAGGCCTCGCGGATCCCCTGGCCATCGACAATTTGGCCGCCGGTGGGAAAGTCCGGCCCCGGGATCCAGCGCAACAGCTCCTCAGGGCTGAGATCGGGCTCGTCGATCAAAGCCAGCAGGCCGTCCACCACTTCCCCCAGGTTGTGGGGCGGGATGTTGGTGGCCATGCCCACGGCAATGCCAGCAGAGCCGTTGAGCAGCAAGATGGGCAGGCGGGCCGGCAGGACGGTGGGCTCCGCCTGGGAGCCGTCGAAATTGGGCATAAAGTCCACAATTGCTTCGGAGATCCCCTGCAGAAGGGCTGTGTGGCTCAGCTCCGCCAGCCGACACTCCGTGTAGCGCATGGCCGCCGGCGGGTCGTCGTCCACCGAGCCGAAGTTGCCGTGCCCCGCCACCAGGGGGTAGCGGCTGGAAAAGTCTTGTGCCATGCGCACCAGCGCGTCATAGACCGCCTGATCCCCGTGGGGGTGATATTTCCCCAGCACGTCCCCCACGACGCGCGCGCACTTGCGGTAGGGGCGATCCGGCGTCAGGCCCAGCTCGTGCATGGCGTAGAGGATGCGGCGATGCACCGGCTTGAGGCCATCCCGCACATCCGGCAAGGCCCGCCCCACGATCACGCTCATGGCATATTCCAGGTAGGAGCGCTGCATCTCCCCCTGCAAATCGGTTACGATTACTCGCCCTAGACGGGATCCCCCACCCGATCCAGATCCCAGTCCGTCGAGAGTCAGTTGCTGAGTCATGGCTCATTAGGAGCGGAACGCTTTCCAGGTTACTGTAGCCGTTTCTCTGGTTCTTGCGAGGTGGGATCCCATCTCATCCCATCTCACATCCCATCTCAATAGAGATAGAGAAGAAGCGAAGAAGTTGAGAGCAGACCGAACACCGAAACGCCTACCTCGTGCTATGACTTGAAGCGGCAGCATCCACCTCAACCCCCCCATGGTCGACACTCCCATCCGCTTTGGCACCGACGGCTGGCGAGCCGTGATTGCCGAGGGCTTTACTTTCCAAAACTTGGCCCTTGCCGCCCAGGCCAGCGCCCAAGTGTTGGCCCGCACCTATCCTGGGGCAGGGATCCTGATCGGCTACGACAACCGCTTTCTCTCAGAAAAATTTGCTGCCCACGCTGCCGAGGTGGTGGCGCGGCTGGGGATCCCGGTTTATCTCTCTGCCTGTGTGGCCCCGACACCGGCCTTTAGCTGGGCGGCCAAAGAGCGCGGCTGCCACGGCGCCTTGGTGATCACCGCCAGCCACAACCCGCCCCACTATTCCGGCCTCAAGGTCAAAGGCGGATTTGGCGGCTCCGTGCCGCCGGAGGTTACCGCCGCCATCGAGCAGGAGCTGCACCACCTGCAACCTCTCGCATCCAACCCAGCCCCCATCGAAACCTGGGATCCCTGGCCCGGCTACCTGGCTCAGCTCAGCCGCTTTGTGGATCTGGAGAAGCTCAAAGGATCCCCGGCCAAGATCTGGGTGGATGTCATGTTTGGCTCTGGCGCCGGGGGCCTCAGCCGCCTGTTGGGGGAGAAGGTGATCGAATTGCAGGCACGTCGGGATCCCTTGTTTGGCGGGTTCCCACCGGAGCCGCTGCCGCAAAACCTGCAGACCTCTGCCCAGATCATCGCAGCGGATCCCGCCCCGTTAAAGATGGGTCTGGTCTTCGATGGCGATGCCGACCGCATTGCTGCCCTCGATGGGCAAGGCCATTTTCTCAGCCCGCAGATCCTCATTCCCATCTTGATCGACCACTTGGCGGGGCGGCGCGGCCTGCGGGGCGAGATCGTCAAAACCATCAGCGGCTCGGAGCTATTCGTGAAGGTGGCCGAGCGCTATGGCCTGCCAGTTACGGAAACGCCGGTGGGCTTTAAGTACATCGCCGAGCGCATGCTGAGCACACCGGTGTTGCTGGGGGGAGAAGAATCGGGCGGCATCGGCTATCTGGGCCACATCCCCGAGCGGGATGCCCTCCTCTCTGCCCTGTACTTGATCGAAGCCGTCACCGAAACCGGGCAAGATCTGAGCGCCCTTTACCGAGCTTTGCAAGAACGGGAAGGGTTCACCTCAGTTTACCTACGCCGCGACCTGCACCTGGCGGATCAAGGTCAACAAACCCGGCTCTTCCAGCAGCTACAGACGGATCCCCCCCTTGAGATCCTGGGGCAAAAGGTAATCAAGCATTTCGATCGCGACGGCCACAAGTTTAGCCTTGCCGACGGCAGTTGGGTGATGATCCGGGGCAGCGGCACCGAACCTCTGCTGAGGCTCTACTCGGAAGCCAGAACCTCAGAAGAAGTGAACCGTCTTCTCGATTGGGCAGCTGGGCTGCTCAGCAAGATTGCTTAGGGCTACAGAAGGACGCCCACGGCCCCTAGCTTGCTTGTGCGCGATAGCAGTTCAGAGCTCAAGCACTTGCCTCGGCTGTCTTGGCCTTGGCTTGGTCAAAAGTGCCTGGCGGCTCGTACAGAAACTCAAACAGGTTGCCATCGGGATCCTTGCCATAGAAGGAGGCAGTGCCATCCCGATGGCTGTGAATGGCCCCTACCGGGATCCCTGCGGCTTGCAAGCGCCGATGCTGCTCCTCCAGCTCCTCCCTGCTGCTGAAGACAAAGCCAAAGTGGGGCCCTGCCGCCCGGTAGCCCGGCCCCAAGAGTGCCAGCCCATCGTCTCCGGCTTTCATATAGGCCCAGTCGGGATCCTTCCAGACGTTGACCATCCCCAACTTTTCGTAGAACTCTACTGCCTTAGAGATGTCTTCTACGCGGACGGCAACATGTCCAAGTTGCTTCAGTGCCATGCTCTTCTCTCTCCTCCACAGAGACAACCGCAAGGGTTTCTCTATAACCCAGCATAGCTTGCAGAGAGAGCCCCTCCCCACTCCCCCGAGAGCAGGGATGGAACCAAGGTCGATTCCAACTTCGTTCGAGGCCCAGGGCAAGCTAATGCCTAAGCTGTTGGCTGCTTGGCCAAGAATCGCTCCAGCTCGCTCAACGCTTCTGCGTCCATTTTGGTCTGCATGGGGCAGAACTTCGGTCCACACATCGAGCAAAACTCCGCCGTTTTGTAGATATCTGCCGGCAAGGTCTCGTCGTGATATTCTCGCGCCCGCTCTGGGTCTAAAGACAACTCAAATTGTCGGTTCCAATCAAAGTTGTAGCGGGCTCTGGACATCTCGTCATCTCGATCCCTGGCCCCAGGACGGTGGCGGGCAATATCGGCAGCGTGGGCGGCAATTTTGTAGGCAATGAGGCCGTTGCGCACATCCTCGGCATTGGGCAAGCCCAGGTGTTCTTTGGGAGTTACGTAGCAGAGCATCGCCGCCCCGTACCAGCCGGCCAAGGCCGCCCCAATGGCAGAGCTGATGTGGTCGTAGCCAGCGGCAATATCGGTTACCAGCGGCCCCAAAACGTAGAAAGGAGCCTCGTCGCATTCCTCCATTTGCTTGCGCACGTTAAACTCAATTTGATCCATCGGCACGTGCCCTGGCCCTTCCACCATCACCTGCACATCGTGCTCCCAGGCCATGCGGGTCAACTGCCCCAGGGTTTTCAACTCCGCCATCTGGGCCTCGTCAGAAGCATCGTGCAGACATCCGGGCCGCAAAGCATCGCCCAGGCTAAAAGAAACATCGTATTTCTTGAAGATCTCGATGATGTCGCGGAAGTGGGTGTAGAGCGGGTTTTGCTTGTGGTGGGCCAACATCCAACGGGCCAGGATCCCACCTCCGCGAGAGACAATTCCTGTGAGACGGTTGCGCACCAATGGCAGATATTCGATGAGGATCCCGGCATGGATGGTCATGTAGTCCACCCCTTGCTGGGCCTGCTTTTCGATGATGTGCAAGATATCTTCTGCCGAGAGTTTTTCGACATTGCCATGGACACTTTCTAGAGCTTGGTAGATGGGCACCGTGCCGATGGGCACCGGAGAAGCTTGGATAATAGCCGTGCGAATTTCGTCCAAGTCGCCGCCGCCGGTGGACAGATCCATAACGGTATCGGCGCCGTATTTAATGGCCAATTTCAGCTTTTCCAGCTCTTCGGCTAATCCAGAGGAGCTGGGGGAGGCGCCAATATTAGCATTGACTTTGCAGCGGGAGGCGATCCCGATGCACATGGGCTCTAGGTTGGTGTGATTGATATTGGCAGGGATGATCATGCGGCCCCGCGCCACTTCTGAGCGGATCAGCTCCGGCGGTAGGTTCTCTCGCCGAGCCACGTAGTCCATCTCTTCGGTAATCACGCCCTGCCGGGCAAAGTGCATTTGCGTAACATTTGCTTGCCCACGACGGCGGGCAACCCATTCGCTGCGCATGGTGTCAACTCCGGTACTCGCTTTCCTACGCTGGTATGACCCAGATCAGGTTCTGAGGATGTAATCTCAGCCTGGGGGCAGCCCCCAGACACTCCTAGCGTGTTGTGATTCTATCACCGAAATTGGAACTGGATTGGAACTTTGGGATCGATATCAGAGTAGTTTGAGACAATGCCCTGGCGCGTCGCGCCGCTGACCCTTCCAGTCTCTCCCCTCACCCCCAGTCCCTTTCCGATAGGAGCAGCGATACGAGCAGTCTGCCCTGGGGAAGGTGCTGCAGCTAGGGGGCAAAAATATCATCAGAAGCATTAGATGCTGGCGAACCCTTCAGGCAGTGGCTTTTTTCTTTCTAAAACGGGCTTATCTGCCTTCAATAACCACTGTGCCCTGGCCGAAAGCTTTTTGAAAAAGGGATCCGAGAGGATACTTTTTTCTTCTAGCTGTGGGATCCACACATGTTGCCTCTTGGGATCGCTTTGGATCTCGATTTTGCTCGAAGTGAGCAAGTGATCAGTTAATCTCGCCGAGATCTCTGACCAGTCGATTTCCTGCCCTAAGTAGAAGCTATGTTGCTCAAGAACGCAACCGATAATCTTGCTTAGGAGATCGTCCTCTACGGGTTTGAAAAAGCAGTTGTCGTGAATGTAGATTTGGTGGACAACTCTATTTCCAAGCCTCTCTTGGTCGACAACAAGAAAGTCTTTGCCTTCAAATCGGATTTCTAATTCATAGGCGACGGCATCAGTTAGCAAATATTCAGTAAAATGTTTGGAAAAATTTTCTCGGCAAAGTTTCTGAATAGGAGACTGTTCTAGGCATCTTACACGATCCGATAGTCCTTCTAAATCTGGAGAGCAGGCCAGCAATAAAACATTATCCTGATACTCTCCATAAATCTTTGAATACCAGATCGCGCCGACGTTTTTAAATGGCTCTAAAATGACTCGCAAAGACACACTTGCGCCGCTGAGAGATAGGTTGGGGTAGCTAAGCTGGGTGAGCCGTTGCCGCGACCACCAGTCTTGAAGCTGCAGGTCGATCATGGGATCCCGCCCAGCCAGCGCCGCCAGCTCCACCAGGGATCCCCTCTCTTGCTGGCCCTGAACAGCTCGGCCACTTCTTCGCCGCTGGGCCGAGCCCTAAAGGTTTTGAGGACGCTGTAGAGGCCGGGCTCTTCCTGCTGCCACACGCTCCAGGGATCCGGGTAGGCGCGAAACAGGGCTCCTTCTACCAGCGAGCGCAGGTAGTAGCTGGTCTCAAAGGTGCTCAGGAAGCGTTGCCGCAGCCGGCGCCCGGCCAACCCCACCCCCACTGCGGCGGCATCCTGAAGTTGCGGGTTGAGGAGAACGACGGGCTTGGGATCCCGGCCTTTGGCCGCCAGCCCAGAGGGATCGCCGCCGCTCACCAACTGGCAAACCCGCTCCACCTGATCCAGGCTGTAAACCGCCGGCATCACGAACAGGACACTTTGTTCTGGCGTAGGTTGGGTGCGGGCAGTCAGGCTCTGCAGTTGGATCCCGTCGGGGAGGGATCCCCATTCCCGCTGGGCCAGGGCCGCTCCGCCGGCATCGCTGAACAACACCAAAGCCGGTGGCGGCACCAACTCCAAAAATGGACGAGCCAAGACTTCCGGCTTGATGTCGGGGGCCAGGATCTCGATGAGCAAGCGGCGGTATCCCGCTTGCAGGGCCAGGCGTGTGGCCTGGATGGCCTGCTCGCAGGCTTGGGCCAGATCGCCGGGCAGGTGGGGAAATTGGGTCAGTTGCAGTTGCTCGGCCACAGTCCAATCCAACTTAGATTCAATAAGATTCAAAAGACGCTCAGCCGGATAGGTCTTCCCAAGCTCTGTGGGTAAGCAGCTCCTCCAGCACCCGCACCCCCCGCAGTTGGTTGGAAAGGGGCAGGTGGCCCTTGGGAGCGGACAGATCCCAGGTGAACTCGTCGGGATAGCGAGTCCAGTGGTAGCCTTGCTTCCAGCCAATCAGCGGCCAGAGGCGCTCCCAGTTGCGGTTGACCCCCAGCCAGAGTTGCCGCTGCACCGAGTAGCCGAAGCGATCCCCGGAGGCCGCCCGCCACAGGCCATCGATGGTGCGCAGATCCTCTGCCGGGATCCGGCTCACCTCGGAAAAGTACAGCCAGCCCCGCCGCGCCGCCCCCTCCCCCGCCGCCCGGCACAGCAGTTGCAGGCTCAGCCGATCCGCTTCCAGCCAAGCTCCCGCCGCTAACAACTCCTGCAAAGGCCGGTAGTCGATGTTCAGGGCTGAAATCAGAGGGACTGTCACCATTGCCGTTGCAAAGGGTTTCTTTCGAATTCTAGTCCCTGTCGGCCAGCCCCTCAGCTTTCGGGCGGGTACTGGGGCGGATTCCCAAAGAGGATGCGATAGCCAATATAGGCCACCCCCAACAACCCCGCCAGGATCCACAGAAAGGCCGAAAAGGGTAGGTAAGAGAAAAAGACAACATAGACCCGGCGGCTGAGCCAAGAGAGGATGAGATAGACCGCCGCCAAAATGCTGATCCCTTGCAAGGTGCGGAAAGCCGGCACCCGCGAGAGGGGCATGCGCTGCCGTGCCACCCAGATGGAGCTAAGGAAATAGTAGGGAGGCACCAGCAACAAGAACATATCCGCCTGCTTGACCACCGCCTGCCAGCCGGCCGTGTTGGTGGCATAGGCCAAGTAACCGGCCCAGAGGACAAGGCTTGCCGCTGCTAAGCCAATGTTCAAGCTGAGCAAAAAAGGCTCTTCCCACTGCCCTGGGATCCAGTGGCAGAGAACCCAAACCAACCAAGGAGCTGCAAAGAGCAGGATGGCAATCGTTAAGCCGTTGGCGTTGAGCTGGGTAAAAAATGTTTCCAGGGTCATGACGGCTGAGGGGACGGGAGGTCACTTTCAAAAATAGTAGTGTAGTCCCATCCCTCACCAGAATCCGTAAGTAATACCCTGAAAAATTACAGCCAAAACATTGCATCCTCGCTGGGTCAGGGTTTCCGGGCGCGCGAAACGGGATCCTTTTGCTAGGGCACTACTGAGTACATCTGGAGGGATCCCGCAGGGCACCCACAAAGTGATAGGGGGGCAGGGACTCGCTCCAGTCCAATTGCCAGTGGGGGTGTGCTGCTACCCAGGTTTGGGCGAGCTGGGCTGCCATTTCCCGTTCGGCAGGGGTGAGCAAGAAGTAAAGCCGCAGGACTTCTCCCGGCTGCGGATCCCCTCTTTGCACTGGCCAGGTAGAAGGCCAAAGCTGCTGCAGGGCCGCCAGCTCCTGTTCTTGCCGCTCTTGGGCCTGTCGTTGCTGGAGATAGGCTTGTTTGCGGGCCAACAGATAGGCTGTGCCGCTGGGAGCGGGTTGGGGATCCGGGGGGGGCTGGGGCGACAGTTTTCCTTTCAGGCAGTACTCGGCTCTTCCCCCGATGGCCGCGAGGGCCTGTTCGTACTCCGCCTGCTGGGCCAATAGGTGGGATCCCAGCTTTTCGGCTGAGAGAAAGCAGGTGCCAAAGCGCAGGGGCAGCAGCGGCATCTGGGCAAACAGCCGGCAGATCACCTGGTCGTGGCGCAGGGCAGAACGCAGCAGCACCTCATCCGAAGCCTGCAGCGACGCAGGATCCGGCATCGGCTCCACAGCAGCGGCAATTCGGCCTCCTGTGGGAGAAAACACCTGCAGCGGCCCGCGGATCCCTTGAGTTTGTTGAATGAAATGCCAAAGCGGCGCGTCTGGCATCGGCAAGAAGGCATAGGTGTAAAGGGGGCTGCCGGCGCTCTGTTCGCTGGGTTCCGGTAAAACTGGCATTGGCTCGGATCGAGGCGTAGACTTTTCCTCTCAGTCTAAGCAAACTTGCTGGCGCTTTTTGCCCTGGGGGGCTGCTACTGGCGACCTGAAGATGCGGTAGACTAACCTGGCAGGGTTTTTCAGGTCTGGGGTGTTCAGGGCCGCAAGGCTGCCGGGGGGTAGGTGGGATCCTCTCTCTCCGTGCCTCTACAGGTAAAACTATGACCAGCCGCTCAGACTTCAAACCCTTGGAAACCTTTCAAAAAGAAGAGATCGAACGCTTGCGGGATCTGCTTCCCGCTTCTCTCCGGGCCTTGATCCGCGTTGTCCCCCACTCGGGAGGTGAGGCCCTGTTGTTCTCCCGCCGCAAGGCCCCTTGGCAGCCGCAGGGCATCATTGCCATCGATTTTCGCCGCTGGCAAGGGATCCCGCAGCCGCAGCGGGATCTGCTGTTTTTGCGGGAGGTGGGCTGGTTCGACAACCGCAACTGGCTACAGCCGGGGTTTTACCAGTCGCTGGCCTTGCTTGGTGGCATCACCACCGTGGCAGAGCTCTCTTTGCAGCACCCGTTTTCTGCCCTGTTGGCGGGGGGCATCACGGCGCTCTCGGTGCGGCAGATCTGGCAAAACCTGAATCGGGAGAGCGCCCATTTCGATGCCGACGAGTTTGCCTTGCGCCGCGCCCAGTTCCGCGGCTACACCCGCCAAGAGGCAGCCCAACACCTAGCAGATGCCCTGGAGCAGGTTCTCAAGCTGGATCCCACCGATATCCTGACGGCACTGCGGCTGCAGCGGCTGAGAACCATCGCCCGCAACCTCACCCCCTCACCTGGGAGCTCCTGAGCACAGGTGCACCTGGGTGATGGCGATCCGACCGGAGAAGCAGATATCGGTATCGGTCTGGGGATCGCGGGCTCGCTCTGCGTAGCGCCCCTGGTAGCGAAACCACAGCGATGCCAAGCCTTCCCCCTCTGCTTCTACGGCGTAATCGAGTGGCAGCGGCTGCGTGCAGAGGGGGCAGTAAACTCGCTCCGGCAAAGGGGATCCCGGTGGCAGGTGGGGCAAGTTGACATTCCAGAAGGAGCCGGCTGGCAGGGGTTGTTCCATCAGCTCGGCCAGGATCTCCCGCGTCCACCGCTGGGCCTGCTCCCAATCGATGGGTTGGCTCCCTGCCCGATACTGGGAAATGGCGATCCCTCCGATCCCACGCAGCGCCGCCTCCCGCACCGCCGCCACCGTGCCGGACAAGTACACATCCGATCCCAGATTCCCTCCCTCGTTGATGCCAGAAAGCACCCAATCCACGGCAGGGGCGAGCTTAAACAGGGCCACCCGCACACAGTCGGCAGGGGATCCCTCGACGGCAAAGGTGCGCTCGCCGCGGGCCCAGGCGCGAAAGGGCCGCCCCGTCGTTACCTGGTGGCTACAGCCGGAAATCGGCTGGTGGGGGGCCACAATCCAGCAGTTTTCCTCGGCAACGAGAGCGCTGAGGGCCAGTCTGAGGTGTGCCAGCCCCGCCGCCTCGATGCCATCATCGTTGGTCAGCAATACCTTCATCTGAATTCCTCTACCGGCAATTCCTGGGTTAGCCTAAATCGCAAATCTCCGTTGGGATCCAAATCTGGAGATCTGAAGTGCAAAGGCAAGGCGGATCCCGTTCTTCTTCTAACCTATCCCTAAGGGGTTGGCGTCTCCTGCGCCGCAGCCCTCGACCCATGACCATGAACTGATACCGGAGGATTGCCATGACCACACGGGTAGCCATCAACGGATTTGGCCGCATTGGCCGGTCGTTTTTGCGGGCGCTGCTCTCCCAGCCGGGGCGAGGGCTGGAGGTGGTGGCGGTTAATGATCTCACCGAGCCGGAGAACTTGGCCTACTTGCTGCAATTTGACTCCGCCTACGGGCGCCTGCCCCAGACGGTGAGCGTTGTGGATGGCCACCTGCAAGTCGGCAGCCACAAGATCCGGGTTCTGGCAGAACGGGATCCGGCGCAACTGCCCTGGAAAGACCTCGGGGTTGACCTGGTGATAGAGTCCACCGGCCTGTTTACCAAGCGGGAGGGGGCGGCCAAACACCTAGAAGCCGGCGCCAAGAAAGTGATCATCTCCGCCCCTGCCAAAGGCGCCGACCTGACGGTGGTGATGAGGGTTAACGACGACCAGTACGACCCAGAGCGGCACCATATCGTCTCCAACGCCTCCTGCACCACCAACTGTCTGGCGCCGCTGGCCAAGGTCTTGCTGGATCGCTTCGGCATCGAGACGGGCTTTCTCACCACCTGCCACGCTTACACCGCCACCCAGGCCATTGTGGATCGCCCGGATCCCAAGGACTATCGCCGGGGCCGCTCGGCGGCGGTGTCGATTGTGCCTTCCACCACTGGGGCAGCTACGGCAGTTGCCGAGGTTTTGCCTGCCCTGAAAGGGAAGATGGACGGCCTGGCGCTGCGGGTGCCCACCCTAACCGGCTCGATTGTGGACTTTGTCGTGCGCACCGAGCAGCCTATCACCAAAGAGGCGGTCAACCAAGCCTTTGTGGAGGCAGCAGAAGGGCCGATGCGCGGTATCCTGGCCATTGCCCCGCCGCACATTGTCTCGGCCGATATCATCGGCGATCCCCATTCTTCGATTGTGGATCTGGAGTCGACGATGACGCTGGGGGATCGCACCGTGAAGGTGCTCTCCTGGTACGACAACGAGTACGGCTATGCCTCGCGGCTGGTGGATCTGGCGGCGAAAATGGCGGCTGCGCTAAAGAGCTCAATCCCAGCCTAGGTCAGTGCGCTCCAGCCAGGAGCTATCCAGGGCAGCCAGCGCCTCAGCTGCGGCTATGCCGGTTTCGGGGTGGCGCCAATGGGGAGCAATCTCGCACAGCGGGGCCAGGACAAAAGGGCGCTCCATCATGCGAGGGTGGGGCAGGGTTAGCTCAGGGCTCTTCAGGATCCGGTTGCCCATTGCCAGCAGATCCAAGTCCAGGGTCCTGGCCTCCCAGCGGATGCGCCGCACTCGCCCTGCCTCCTGCTCGATGGCCAGCAGCGCCCTCAGCAACTCCAGGGGCGATTGGTAAGGGGGAAAGGGATCCAACGCCACCACAGCATTGAGGTAGTCGGGCTGGCCGGGTGGCCCCCCTTGGGCGGGGCTGCGGTAGAGGCTGGAGCGAGCCACCACCTGGCCCAACCTGAGCAACTTCTGCCCAGCCGAGCGCAATTGCTGCAGCGGATCCCCTAGGTTGCTGCCCAGGGCAATGTAGGCTAGGTCGGGCTGCATCGAGGGTTAGCTATTGGAAGAACGGTGGCGGACAATCTCCACGTAGACATCGTCGAACAAACCGGGCAGGGGGGCTTGCGGCTTGTGCACCCGCACCGTCAGGGCTTCCACCTGGGGATAGCTTTGCCACAGCCGCTCAGCAATCCGGTCTGCCAACGTCTCAATCAACCGGTAGCGCTGCTGGGTCACCTCTTCCCGCACTGCCTCGTACACCTGGGCGTAGTCCACGGTGTGGGCCAAGTCATCCTCTTGGGGAACCAAGGCAAGCTGCAGCTCCACATCCACTACAAAGCGCGCCCCCAACAGGGCCTCCTCAGGACGATAGCCGTGGTGGGCATGGAAGCTAAGACCCCGCAGCACCAGCCTAGTTTGGCTCACAGTGCAGCCCTTCCCAAGCCGCTAGAGCGGAGACATGAGCAGGGACGTTGTGCGCCCGCACCAGGGTAGCGCCCCGGCTGGCGGCAAAGAGGTGCACGGCTACGCTGGCGCTATCCCGCTCTTTGGGCACAGCAATGCCGGAAAGCTGGCCAACAAAACTTTTGCGCGAGGCTCCCACCAGCACCGGGTAGCCATAGGCCACCAGCCGCGGCAGCGCTCTGAGGAGGGCAATGTTCTGCTCGGCGGTTTTGGCAAAGCCCAGGCCGGGATCCAAAACCACGCTGGGAACACCGGCTGCCAGGGCCCGTTCCGCTTGATCCTTGAGAAACCCAAAAACTTCTCCCTCCAGATCCTCGTAGTGGGTAAGCTGCTGCATGGTGCGGGGCTCTCCCCGCATGTGCATGATGATTGCCGGCACCCCCTTCTCGGCACACAGCTGCATCATCTGCGGATCGCGCAGGCCGGTGACGTCATTAATCATGTGCGCTCCAGCCGCCAGAGCTGCCGCTGCCACCTCCGTTCGGCGCGTATCGACGCTGATGAGAATGCCGGATCCTTCTAGAGCCCGAATTACAGGCAAAACCCGGTCGCACTCCACCTCTACCGGCACCGGCTCTGCCCCCGGACGGGTGGACTCGCCGCCGATATCCACAATCAAGGCCCCCGCCGCTGCCATGGCTCTGGCTGCCTGCACGGCAGCTTCCACGGATCCCCACTGGCCGCCGTCGCTGAAGCTATCGGGGGTTACATTGAGTACCCCCATCACCGCCACACCCCGCCAGGAAAGGCAGTACCCCTCCGGTGTTTGTTCTGCCCCAGGCAGGGGACGGCGAGAGAGCAAGCTGGTAACGCCCATAACTCCTGCAAGCTAATTCGCTGTCAGAGCAGCCGCCCCAGATAGGACCAGCGCGTGCCTAGCTGAATTCTAGAAGTAGGGAAGCGCAGGGGGCAGTAATCTATACAGATCCCTCGCTCCGTTTGTTTTGGGGTATTGCTAGGTGTCTCCCGTGAAGGGGAGGAGTGGCTGCGTGGCGCGGGCCGCGGTTGTGTATCTGCCTTGGTATGACCCTCAGTTGGTTGAGTGAGTGAGGGGAAACGTCACCTGAGGTCGGCAAAAAGCCATACCTAGGAGGGATCCCCTGCCAGCCTAAGGCCAAGGAGTAGCCTTAGCTCGCAGAGGAACCCCTCCCGCTTGAGCTAAAACATGATGTCGTCTTCCGAACGACCCCAGATGCACCAGATGATGGAGGCAAAAATTGCTAGGTAAACCCAGGCCATCGGCCCGTATTGCAGCAGATCCATCAATACATCCCTTAAAGTACTTGTTTATCTAGTCCAATTATTGTGATGTTTCGTTACAGCGTCAACAGTTTTCTCAGGAAAACGGTTGCGTCAAGCAGACCCCTTGGAAGCAGGGATCCCTGGCTAGATAAGTCGTTTTGCCTAGAGGCACTGCTGAGAAACCACGGCTTGGCTGAATAGGCTAGGGAGTCCTAGACATGGAAACGGAAGAGCATCACATCTCCTTCCTGAACCACGTAGTCTTTGCCCTCGCTGCGCACCAAGCCCTTTTCTCGGGCGGCACTCAGGGATCCCGCTGCCACTAGGTCCTCATATGCTATCGTTTCCGCCCGGATAAAGCCCCGCTCAAAATCCGAGTGAATGACCCCCGCTGCCTGAGGAGCAGTGGCACCGGCAGGGATTGTCCAGGCGCGGGTTTCTTTGGGGCCGGAAGTAAAGTAGGTGCGCAGGCCCAGCAGCTCGTAGGTGGCGCGGATCAAAGATTTCAGCCCCCCTTCTTTCACCCCCAGCGAGTCTAGATAAGCCTGTCGCTCTGCAGGCGGCAGCTCCACCAATTCCGCCTCCACCTGGGCTGAGACCACCACCACACGCGCCCCTTCTGCCTGGGCCACTTGCCGCACCTGCTCTACCCAGTCGTTGCCAGTGGCTAGCTCCGTTTCTGCCACGTTGGCGGCATAGATCACCTTCTTGCGGGTGAGCAGCCCTAGCCCTTTGATGGAGGCCTCCTCTTCTGGGCTGAGGGGCACCAGGCGGGCCGGCTTGCCCTCGTCCAAAGCGGCCTGCAGCTTCTCCAGGGCCTGCAGCTCTACTTGAGCCGTTTTGTCGGACTTGGCCTGTTTGCGCACCCGTTCTAAGCGCCGCTCGATCTGGGCCAGATCCGCCAGGGCCAGCTCCAGGTTAATCACGCCCATGTCTCGCACCGGATCCACGGAGCCGGCCACATGCACGATGTTCTCATCTTTGAAGCAGCGCACCACATGTACGATGGCGTCCACCTGGCGGATGTGGGAGAGAAATTGGTTGCCCAGCCCCTCGCCTTTGCTGGCGCCGGCCACCAGGCCAGCAATGTCAACAAACTCAATCTGGGCGGGGACGATTGCCGCCGAGCCGCTGATCTTGGCCAGCACCTGCAGGCGTTCATCCGGCACTGCCACCCGTCCTATGTTGGGCTCAATGGTGCAAAAAGGGAAGTTGGCCGCCTCGGCCTTGGCATTTTCGCAGAGGGCGTTAAATAGAGTCGATTTGCCCACATTGGGCAGGCCAACAATTCCAGCTCTGAGCATCGAGATCGCGGAAGAAAAACTAGGGTAATGGAAAGGGATCCGTTGCGAAACTTTAAGGTCGCTATTTTGACGTTAGCATTTGTCGCCTCTGGCTGCTGCGTTTACCAAGAGGGCGGCTCTGCGGCAAGCTGGGCAAGGTTTTTGGAGTTGCCCTCAGACCCGCTCCAAAAAGGCCACCCCCTCTACATGGCCTGTTTGGGGAAAGAAGTCGGCCGCTCGCCATTGGGTTAGGCGGTAGGATCCCTCGGCCATGAGAATTTGCAGGTCGCGCGCCAAGGTGGCAGGGTGACAGCTAATGTAGACAAGGCGCTGGGGTTGTCGCTGCTTTAGGATCTCGAGTACCTGCCGCTCGCAGCCGCGCCGCGGCGGATCCAACACCACAATATCGGCAGGAGGCAGAGTTGGCAAAACCGTTTCCACTGCGCCCTGGAAAAATTGGGCCGAGGGGATGCCGTTGAACTGGGCATTGTAGCGGGCCTGGGCCACCGCCGCCGGCAGGACTTCCACCCCTATCGCCCGTTTGGCCCGCCGGGCCAAGAGCAGGGTTAGGGTGCCGATGCCGCAGTAGGCGTCCAGGACGATCTCCTCGCCGCGCAGCTGGAGCTGATCCACTATCCAGGTAAAAAAGGCCTCCGCCTGCTCCGTGTTGACTTGAAAGAAGGAGGTGCTGTCAATCCAAAAGGAAAGACCGGCCAATTCTTCCCGCAGGGATCCCCGCCCGGCAATCACCTCCGTTTGCGGGCCAAAGATGGTGTTGGTGCGGGCCGGGTTGAGGTTGAGACAAACCCCCACCAGGTCGGGGTAGCACTGCATCCAGCGCTTGGCCCACCTTTCTAGGTGGGGCAGGTCGCGGCTGCAACTGACCAAGGTGAGGAGCACCTCGCGGGTGCGGCGACCAATGCGCAAGCCCAAGTGACGCAGATGGCCCTGGTGGCGGCTTTCGTCGTAGACGCTCCAGCCGGCCTCCTGCAGATCCCGCTTAATTTCCCGCAAGAACACATCCAGCCGCTCGTCCTGCACAGGGCACTGGTTGAGGTTCACCAGGCGGTGGCTGCCCGGTCGGTAGTAGCCCATGCGCAGCGGCTGGCCCTCTGCTTTGGCAATGGGGTAGGTGACCTTATTGCGGTAGCGCAGCGGCTGCGGGGATCCCAAAATCGGGACAGGCTCCGGCAGAGTAAGACCGCCAATTCGTTCCAGCGCATCCCTGAGGATCTGCTGCTTGGTAACCAATTGCTGAGCGTAGCTGACGTGCTGCCACTGACAGCCACCGCACTTGTCCGCCACAATGCAGGCCGGCCGCACCCGCTGCGGCGAGGGAGCTATGAGGGAGCGAATTCGCCCGACCAGATAGTTGCGCTTGATCTCAGTTATCTGAGCCACCACGCGATCCCCTGGCACCGCTTGGGCGACAAACACCACCCGACCCCGCCCGTGGCCAAGCGTATGGGCAATGCCATCGCCCTCAGGGGTTAGGTCGGTGATCTCCAGGGATAGGAGATCCCCCGGCTTGATGGGATCAGGGGCCAGAGAAGGGATTGGCTGCTCCATGGAAAAAGGTGGTTGACGTTCTCCCCAGCCCTATTCGCGCAAGCGGGACAGAGTCCTCAGGGCGGGGCCTGCGCCGCCAAAGTTTTGGTCAATCGAAATCGGGTGAGACCATCCAAAGCTAAACTCGATACGTAAGAAAATCCGGCAACCGAAACAGAGTAATCCCAGAAAACCCAAGGGAGGAACTCTATTGTGGCATTGACCGGGGTGCCTGGGGATCCGCCGGAACCCTCTTTGCCTGGCTGCAGCGGAGCTCGAGGCTGGCCCCCCAAGCTGCGCCCAAGAGCAAGGTGATCAACAGGTGAAGGCGGCCATCCAAGATCACCACATCCAAAAGCCCCGCAGCAAAAAACGCCGTCAAGGCCAGTAAAACTCCCAAGAGGATCTCGTCTTGGGAGCAACGCCAGGCTCGCCAGCCCCGCGCCAAGATCCAACCCCAAAGGGCCAAGTAGCCCAGCAGCAGAGGGATCCCGCCTTCTGCCGCCAGATGGAGGTACAAGTTGTGGCAGTGGCCCAGCAGCTCTGGCGGATCCTGGGCATTGTAGAGGGCAGGAAAGCTCTGCCAGCCCCAGCCGGTCAGGGGCCGCTCCCACACCATCTGCAGGGCAAAGCGCCAGGCATCGAGGCGGTTGGCCGTCGAGCTGAAATAGGGGGCCTGGGGGTCAAAGGTGTCTGCCAACCGGCTCCAGATCAAGGAAGGGACAACCGCCCGCCAGCCGGGCCAGTCCAAAGCAGCGGCCAAGCCGGCTAATCCCAAGCCGGCCAGGAAGGCGAGCCCCCACCAGCAGCGCCGCAGGGCCAGCCCAATCAGTAGCGCCAGCCCCCCTGCCCCCCAGCCGTTGCGGGAGGCTGTCAGCAGCAACAGCAGGGATCCTAACCCCAGCAGCGCCGCCAGCCCTGCTCTGGTGGGGTGAGATTGAGTTGCCCCCCACAGCCCCGCCGCCAAGCCCAGATGGATCACAAGATAAATGGCCAGGAGATTGGGGGAGGTGAAGGCTGCCGCCGGGCGCTCCCCACCGGCCACGCCCGTAATCCAGAGCGGCCCCAAGAAGAGATGCCCCTGCCACCCCCACAGCACTTCTCCCCAGCCCAAGAGCAGCATCAGGCCACTGCCCAGCACCAACACCTGCGCCAGGCAGCGGCGGCTGAGGGGATCCCTCAGCGCTGCAGCAAAGGCCGGCAGCATCAGGAGAAAAGGCCAGTAGTTGAACATCCCCGGCAAGCTCAGCCGCCAGTCCTCCCCCAGCAGCGCTGTCACCACCACCGCCAGGCTCAGCAGGCCCGCCAGCCAAAAGCCGGGATCCCGCCGGATTTGCTGCCAGTAGCGGCCATAGCTTTGCACCGTCCCCACCACCGCCAGCAACAGACTAGGGGCCAGGTTGACCGGGATCAGCGCCGCCGAGCCCAACAGCCAGCCCTGGAGCTGCCAAGGCCGGGGGGACGGCGGCAGGTCTTTAGAGGCAACTGAGGCAGAAAAATTACTCATCGTCGAGGGGGATCCCCGCTCGTACCCGCCCCTGGCCAAAGTAGCGGCCAAACTGCAGCTCGTACACCTCATCTTCATCTTGCGTTTCCACCCACAGCTCGGAGCGGGCATAGCCCACGCACAGCAGCCCGTAGCCCTGCTCCTTCAGCTCCCGCGAGATCCCCATTGCCTCCGGCTGGTAGAGGGATCCCTGCCGGATCCGCACCGCACAGGTGGTGCAGGCGCCGTTGCGACAGGCAAAGGGAAGCTGGATCCCTTGGGCTTCGGCAGCCTCCAGGATGTATTGGTCGGCAGGCACCTGGATGAAGTAGTGGGCGTCTTTCTGGCGGTCGTGGATGTGAACCGGGTAGGAATGCATGGAGAAGAAGGGCCTTTTCCCCCGATGAGGAGACTTCTCCATGATCCCACAAGATTTGAGTGGAGTTGGGCTACTGCCCAGCTCCATAGGATAAGCTGAAGGCAGGGCCCCCAGGAGAGCAGCCTATGCTAGAAACTCCCAATTCCCCCATGCCCTCAGTGGAAAAACTGCCAGCTACCTTCTCGGCTGAAGTTTTTAACAAGCTCATCGAGAGCAATACTGAAACTCGTCCCTGGGGCAGCTTTACGGTGCTGGACGAGGGCCCCGGCTACAAGATCAAGCGGATTGTGGTGCTGCCCAAGCATCGCCTCAGCCTGCAGATGCACTACCACCGCAGCGAACACTGGATCGTCGTGGCCGGCACCGCCAAAGTGACCTGCGGCAATGAAGAGCGGCTGATCACCACCAACCAGTCCACCTACGTGCCCCCCTGCACCAAGCACCGCCTGGAAAACCCCGGCGTCATCCCCCTGGTGATCATCGAAGTGCAAAACGGCCAGTACCTGGGCGAAGACGACATTATCCGCTTCAGCGACGACTACGCCCGCGCCGACAGCGGGCAGTCGACCTCATCCTGAGCCCGTCCTAGAAGGGGAAAACGGTCATCAGCAGCAAGGCGGCCATCAAGCCCAGCGCCACCTGCACCGCCTGTCCAAAGGCCGGATGGCTGGTCACCACTTCGCCATAGCGGCTCTGGAAGCGGGACAGATCCAGGTAGGGAGCTATCCCCCGCCGGAACCATCCCACCACCGTCCCTTCTTGACCCACCAGCCTGCCTGCCCGGCTGGCCCCAAACAGGAAGTTGCCCAGCGGCCCAAACCGAGAAACATAGCGCAAGAAAATCATCCCCGTCTCATCCTGGAACTTGAGATCGGAGCCGAAGCGATAGCCCGCATCCCCCCGCCCGATCACCCGCCCCTCTAGCTGCATCGGCAAGCCGCGCAAGGGGCTGGCGTAGGGGTTGCTCATGGCCTTCAACACCGTCAATGCCGGCGGGTTTTCCAAGCTGGGGTACATCACCGTCATCTTCAGCAGCAGGCCCAAGCTGGCTCCCGCCAGAACCAGGCCGGCAAACATGCCGTAAGACCCCGCCTGCAGAGCGGGGATCCCAAGCACCATCCCCAAGATCGCCCCCAGCCACTCGGCGTTTAACAAAACCACGTCCAGAAGAAAATTGCCGTAGAGCTGCTGGCGGTTGAGCTGCTTGCCCTGGGCCACCACGCTGGCCATGTCGAACTCCACCGGCAGATCCAGTTGTTCGGCATAGGTGCCCAGCGCCCGCACCCGCTTGCCGGTGAGGGGATGGGTGGAGTTCAGCTCCATCCACCCGGCCCAAGGGTTAAACAGATCCCACAAAAACACCCTGCCCACCTGGCTGGGATCCGCGGCCACCCGGTAGGCTGTCCCCGCCATCACCGCCGCCTTGGCATCGTAGATCCCCAAGGCCCGTGTGCCTTCCAGCAGGCGAGCGCTGCGCTGTCGGGTTTCCTCATCCTGTTGCCGCTCCCCTTCTTGCACAATGCCAAAGGCTATTTTCACCAGAGCCCGCGAGAGGGCATTGGGGTTGCCGGTGATTTCGGCGGCAAAGTGATCGGCAAAGTACTCCCGCACCCGCGACAGGTACAGCACCAAGTAGGAGCCGGCCACGTAGAAAAAGTAGGCGACCAGAGCCAAGGAACCTATGTTTTTGCCCCCTCTGCGGTCTCGGCGCGTGTCGCGCAGGTAGACGTAGAGGAGGTAGAGAATCTGCACCAACGTGGAAGCCAGGGTCATGACAGCAAAATCCCAGTGGATCACATGCCCCAGCTCGTGGGCATAGACCGTGGCCACCTCCTCATCTTCCAAGTAGGTGAACAACCCTTCGCTGACGACGATGCGGGCCGTATCCGGCAGGCTGCCATAGGTAAAAGCAGTAGGGTTTTGGTCGCGGATCAAGCCCAGCTTCGGCTGCTTCAGCTTGTACTGGCGACAGACGCGGGCGATCACCTCCGCGCTCTCTGGGCTGCGACGCCCAATTTCCGCCAAGCTCACCCACTGGGTGCTGTAGAGGCTGTGCTGGATCCAGTCCATCAACCAGGGAGACAAAAAGAAAATGAGGGCGTTGAAGGCCAGGGTGAGCAGAACGGCGGAAAGAAAAGAGCCAAAAGAGAACCCCCCTTCCAAGGTGCCGAAAACGGCCAGGGCCAACACAAACACCATGCCGAACAACAGGCTCAGGGTCACGCCGGCGGCCAGAGTGAGGTTGCCAGCAAAGCTGGCCAAAACCAGCGAGACCCCTGTCTGAGGAGCGCGGTACCGGCGTCGGGTCTGACCGGTTCTGAGATTGGAGGTGGCGGGATCCAAGTCGGCCAAGGCGCGGCTGGGGTTGAAGCAATAGCGGCTCAGCCAAACGCTCAACAGGCGCAGCTCGTGGGGATTGAGGCTTTTCAAGGGCTCTAGCCACAGGGCCGCATCCACCGACAGCATTGCCGTCGAGACAGCACCGGGGTTGCGGAACAAGGTGGGCAACAGGGGCAGCACTTCTTCCTTTTGCCCAGCGGTGAGGTTATGAAAACCCAAGACCGCCTGGCGCACCACGCTGGAGGGTTGAGGCAGGTCAGCGGTGAGCAACTGGCGGTCTTGGACAAAGCAATAGCGGCTGAGATCTGGACTGTCGGCGGGATCCCCCCTGCCCGTCGCCGCTTCCGGAGCCAGCCTCACCTGAGTTTTCCAGTTGGCCTGCTGTTGGCCGATGGGGCGGCTGTAGAGAGCCAAGCGCTTGACTTGGGGATAGCGGCTGGGAATTGCCTTCTGGAACCAGGCCGTCAGCCTCTCATGGTCGAGAGCAACGTGAGCAGGGTGGTTGATCATGATCACCAAAGCGTAATCCCCAGGACTGCTTTGGAGGGGCTGGGCCTTCACCTGAACTCTCAGACGCAGGTCTGCCAGAGCTTGCTCTAGCCACTGCGCCAATTCCTGCTCGTTCATGGCCGTCTCCCGGAGGGGGTAGGGTAAGCTGAGCTATTGCTTCAATTGCCAATGGCTTTCGACTTTACAGCGGCTATTCTGGCATTTTCTCTACCAAGGGATCCCCATCTCCCCCCAAACCCAGTACAGAACGCCCAGGGCAAGCATTTATCCAGGAGCTGAGCTGCAGAAATTGTTTGGCTACAAGATCGAGCGCTGTCCCTCCGGGCTGATGCCGATGATGGTGAGCTGGCAATCCAGCACTTTAAAGCCGTACTTTTCAGCCACCTTCTGGCTGATATTCAGGATGGCGTTGTTTTTGAACTCAATGACCTTGTTGGTCTTGATGCACACCAAATGGTGGTGGTGGTGGGGGGCCGGCTGGTTGATCTCGTAATGCTTGTGGCCTTCGGTCAGTTCCAGCTCGCGCAAAATGCCCATGCGCGCCATCAGCTTGACGGTGCGATAGATGGTGGAAAGGCTGATGTTGTGGCCTTCTTCCCGCAGCTTTTTGTGCAGCTCCTCGGCGCTCAGGTGAGTCCCCTCAGGCAAGTTTTGAAAGGTCTGGAGGATGATTTCCCGCTGCCGAGTGGCTCGCCAGCCTTTGGCATTTAGCTCCGCTTTGAAGGCTTCTTCCGTGTAGACCATGATGCCCCCCTCCGCTGTTGGGCAACGTCGCCGTAACAGTCAATAAGTTCTGTAATTGATAATAGCCTCATTTAAGATAGCGCCACTGACTTTCGGCTGCCAAAGGGATCCTGTTGCCTTCTTGAGAAGCAACGGCAGCGCCTGGGCCGGCAGAAGAAGGGGTGCGGGAAACCGGATCCCGCGTCTATTGGAAATGAGCTAGCCTACAGGGTATGCCCAGGTGGCCTTATAGTTCGAGTGAGTCTGGGCTAACATAACTCGGGAAAAGGCCCGCGGCATCCCGGCGGCGTTGCTAAGCGTAGTCAATACGGGAAGGGAAAACAAAGATGCGGTTTGAGCAGCCCAAAACCTATTCCATTTCTCTAACCGGCTGGGGCTTCTGGCTGGGATCCCTGGCCTTGGCAGCTTTGCTGACCCGTGTCGGGCTGGGGTGGCTGGTCGCCGGGTTGGTGGCTCTGTTGCTGTTCTTGCTCTCTCTGCCGGTGCTGGTGCTGCTGGCCTTTCGCTGGTGGGCGCGCCGCTGGATCGCCACGGATCGCTGCCCGGTGTGTGGGTCCGAGTCTCAGGCCATCGAGGGCAGCCGCTTCTTTTGCCCCAGTTGTGGCGAGCCGCTGTTTGTTGCCGATGGCCATTTTTATCGGCAAACGCCCCCCGGCACCATCGACGTGGAGCCGCTAGAAGAAAGCGGCTGGGAGTTGCCAAGCTGAGGGCTCCGCTCTGGGGGTGGGTTGGCGTTTTTAGAGGGCATTTTGGGTGAAAAGTGCTCCGCAACGCTATTGCCAACGACAGCGGCCGGGCTGGCGGCTGGTTGCGATCTGGGGGGGGACGCTCTCGGCGGCGTTCCTTCTGCTGAGCTCAGCTCAGGCGACGGCGCAGGGATCCCTGCAACCTCAGGTGGAGACCTACCTGGCCCAGTTGAGCGGCCGCGGCTTTGCTTCCACGGCCCAGGGGGTTTGGCTGCAGAGGGGCGACGAGGTTTTGGGGCAACATCAGGGATCCAAGGCTTTGCCGGCGGCCTCCCTGACCAAGGTGGCCACCACCCTGGCTGCTCTGCAGCAGTTTGGCCCGCACCACCGCTTTGTGACCACCTACTTGGCAACCGGTTCGCTGGGAACGGACGGAGTTTTGCAGGGCGATCTCTGGGTGCTGGGGGGGGAGGATCCCTTCTTTGTCTGGGAGGAAGCCTTCGCGGTGGGGAACGCCCTCAACGCCCAGGGGATCCGCCAGGTGCGCGGGGATCTGGTGGTGGTGGGCCGCTTCTACATGAACTTTTCCCGGGATGGGGCCCGTTCGGGATCCCTGCTGCGCCAGGGGCTGGAGGCCCGCCTCTGGCCCCCGGAAGCCCAGGCGCAATTCCAGACCTTGCCCCCCGGCACCCCCAGGCCGCAGGTGGAGATTTTGGGGTCGGTGCGAGTTGCCCAGCAGATCCCTTCGGAGGCCCAGGTCTTGCTCAGGCATGAGTCGCCTCCCCTCATTCACCTGCTCAAGCTGATGAACCTCTACAGCAACAATGCCATGGCCGAGATGCTGGCAGAGGCGGTGGGAGGAGCGGCCCAGGTTGCCCAAATAGCCCGCGCTGCAGCAGGGATCCCGGCAGAAGAGCTGCACCTGATCAACGGCTCGGGATTGGGGGTGGAAAACCGCATCTCCCCGCGGGCCAATGTAGCCATGTTGCGGGCAACCCAGGCGTTGCTGGAAGAGCGCGGCTTGTCGCTGGCGGATGCCTTTGCCGTCGTCGGCCAGGATGTGGGCGTGCTGGAGCGGCGGCTTCTGCCGGGGATCTTGATCGCCAAGTCGGGCACCCTGAGCGGCGTCAGCACCTTGGCGGGCGTGTTGCCAACTGAGCGGGGCGATATCTGGTTTGCCGTCATGAACGGCGGGGCCAACTTGGCCGACTTGCGCACCTGGCAGGGAGAGTTTCTCAGCCGGCTCCAGTCCCGCTGGGGATCCCCCGCCGCCTTGCCCGAGCGCTGGCTGCCTCGTCCCTTAGATACGAGATCCCGCAGGGAGTCGAGCCCTCGCCTTTGACGGTTTGCCTGGGAGGGGTCGCCTCAGCAGCAAAGCGCCTGGGGATGGCAAACCCTCGCAAGCCGGTTTCAATTCAGCCAGAAGCCGCAGGAGCCCCGCCCCCCAGTCCCCCCGTGTACGGGGGGATATAGGGGGGATTGAGGGGGCAGTCGGAGTCGGGTAGTTTACAGCCCTTCTCCGGAGAGGGTTGCGGCGATGGGGCGTACAGGAATCGAACCTGTGTAAGGCAAATTATGAGTTTGCTGCCTAAACCGCTCGGCCAACGCCCCTTCTTCTTCTACTTTTTACTCTAGCGCCCTTGTTCTTTCCAGAACCGGTGAAAAAGAGCCCCGCTACAGGATAAGCTGCATGTCGGTGGTTAGCGGACAGCAGAGACCATGGCATCAGCGCGTTCCTGGCAGAGGCAACTGGCTTTAGGCTTGGGGCTGACTGCCTTATCCTTGGTTCTCGGTTTGGTTTTTTGGGCCGTTGGGCAGCACTATCTCCCCTGGAACGAAGCCGCCTCTGTGGACTGGCAACCCACCGGCCAGAACCTGGCTCTGTCTCCTGCCCTGGAAGCGCAGACGGTGCCGTCCCCCCCTGAAGCGCCTTCCGCCGTCAACAACCCGCCAGAGGGATCCCCGCTACAGCTCTGGCTTGTTACCTTTTTAACCGTGTTTGTGGCGGAGATGGGCGATAAGACTCAGTTGGCCACCTTGCTCATAAGCGCCCAGTCCAAGTCTCCCTGGGCGATCTTTTTCGGCTCTGCCAGCGCCCTGGTGACCGCCAGTTTGCTCAGCGTAGCCTTAGGGGGATCCCTGGGGCAGGTGATCCCGGCAGCCTGGCTAGAATGGTTGGCTGGCCTCGGCTTCCTGGCAATCGGGAGCTATGTTCTCTGGCGAGAATGGCAAGGGAAGCGTGAGCCCTCTGGAGGAACCGAGGATGGCCTGCCAGGGAAAATTGACACTCCCACCCAGGGGATTCTTACGCAGCCCAAAATGGACTCGCAAAGGCGCTGTCAAGACGCCCCTAGACAGTCCTTTGAGGCATAACCTCAAAGTTCTGCTTACTTCGGACTTAAGTTCCTCCAGGTTAGTTATTGCCGCGCGGGTTTTGCACCGCAGTAGGTTGTTTTCCTGGAGAAGCTCTGTACTAACTATAACAAAGAAGCAACTAAAGTGGCTCAAGGGCTTTTCCGCCGCGTACTAAAGTACGGGGCTACCAAGCTATCCTTTTGTGTAGCGCGGCTCGCAGTTGCATTCTATCTTCTGGGGTGGCACGGCGTCGTTGAACCAAAGCGCGAGGGTCTGTATCTCTGTTAAGCAAGCATGAACTTTTTTAACGATCCGGATAGCGGCTGCTGAGAGGAGAACTGAGGCCCCGTAGAATGAATCCCAAAATTCCAGCCAGGATCTTCGGACATGGATTACATTCGCACCTTTAACGACGATCCCTGCGAGGGCCATCTTTCAACGCCCATCAGTGACTCTTCTCTCACCCGTCTGTTTATCAACAACCTCCCCATTAACCGGCCTGGCCTATCGCCGCTGTTGCGAGGGCTGGAGATTGGGTTGGCGCATGGCTATTTTTTGGTGGGGCCAGAAATCGTGGTGGGCCCGCTGCGCGACTATCCTGAGGCAGCCAATTTGGGCGGGCTGGTCACGGCGATGGCGATTGTGCTGCTGGGAACCGCCTGTATGTCCGCCTATGGCAGCGTTACCTTTGGAAACAAGCCGGAAACGCCGGGCGCCAATCCTCTATCTACGGCCCGTGGCTGGGGGGATCTGACAGCAGGATTTTTCTTGGGAGGTATGGGTGGCGTGTTTGCTGCCTACTTCTTGTTGGAGAACTTTGCCGGGATCGACGCCATCTTTCGAGGGTTGGTGAATTAAGGTTAATTGAGTTGTCAAACTTGTCAAGGCACTGGAGAGGAGCAAGATCATGACCGGTTCTTACGCTGCTGCTTATCTTCCTTGGATTTTCGTCCCCATTGTCGGTTGGCTGCTGCCGGCAGTAACCATGGCTGTGCTCTTTTTGTACATTGAGCGCGACTAACTGGTTCTCATCTCAATGGGTTTCGGAAGAGGGATCCCTAGCTAGACAAGGGATCCCTCCCTTTTTGGCACAGCGGCTGTTTCTGGACGCGCTGCCGTCTTGCCTGGGGCAGTACCCGACCAAGGTTGGGTCTTCTTGCTTTTGGGAAAGGGGAACTTCCAAAGGACTTTAGAGTGGAGCAGGATCCGGCGAGCTGATCCCATACCAACAAGGAAAAGGGCAGCTTGCGCAACCCCCTTTCAACTTTTAACGAGAAGAAGAAGTCGATGGCCAGCCTTACAGCCTTTTAATTTAAAATAGGGTACAGGTATTCAAGAGGAAGGAGAGAAAGGAATGCCGACTCATTCTTTGGATTTGCGGCAAAGAGTTGTAGCAGCCTATCAGGCAGGTAACACCTCCATCCGCCAGGTAGCTAAACGCTTCATGGTGACCAAAAGAACAGTACACCGCTGGGTGCGTCAGTACCAACAAACTCAAGATTTAGCCCCTAAGAAAGCAGGCACCAAGCGAGTGGGCATTTTGGAACAACATCGGCAGGAAGTGATCGCAATTATTACAGAACACCCAGACTTCTACCTGTGGCAGTATCAAGAACTGTTGCGCGAGCGCTTAGGAATCAATGTAAGCATCGTCACGATACATAATTTCTTGAAAAAGCAAGGAATGACTCTAAAAAAAAGACCTACCGCAGTGCAAAAGTCAAAGAAGAGGAGGTGCAAAGGGAACGACTAGCTTATAGTCAAGAAGTCAGGAATATTCCAGCGGAGGATTTGATTGCCATCGACCAGACGGGAGTCTGGGAGGGAATGGAGCGGGGAGTATCTCGGAGTTTACGTGGTCAACGGGCTTATCATTACCGTCAGAGATACAAGGGTGAAAAGTATACGGTTATTGGAGCTATTTCCTTGAGAGGTGTAGTTGGCTGTCGTGTCATCAAGGGTGGGATGAAGAAAGGAGACTTTTTGGAGTTTTTGAGAAGCGAGCTATGTCCGAAGCTAGATGCGAGGAAGGATTTAAATATCCACAAGAGTCGGGAAGTTGAGGAATTGATTAGGGGGACAGGAGCACGAATCCTATACCTGCCTGTGTATGCGCCGGAGTTGAATCCCATTGAGATGATGTGGTCGGTGTTGAAGCATTTTATTCGGCAGCTTTGCAGAATTGGGAAATATAGCATGGAGCAGATAGTGAAGACTTCTTTACTACTGATCAATCCATCCTCCTTCCGAAGTTGGTTTGCTAAGTGCTGCTATTGTACCCCTTGAGCCCTTAACAGGCTGTACCACCCTCAGGGGAGAACCTGAGTAAAGAGGTGGTTAAGAATCCCTCTCCATTAGGCCAGAGCCCGGAAAAGAGGCTAATCCCCCAACTCCGGATCCGGCCGCACCCGCACCTCCATTTGGCGCAACAGGCGCAGCGAGCTCTCCGGCCCGTCGATCATCTGCTGCTCGTTGATCCAGTAGGTGGCAATGCCCAGGTCTTCCAGAAATCGAATGTAGGGATCCGGCGGCGGCCCGTCGAAAACGGCGGCTTTCTGAACGGAGAAGCCCTGTTCGATCCAGGGGGTGAGGGCAAAGCGCTCGTAGTAAAATAATTGCCCCACCACCTCCTGGAGCGCCTCTGCGGCATCTTTGTGGTGCAGCAATTTCACCTCGGCCAAAAGCAGGTGTCCATCCGCCACCGCCAGAAAGTCAAACGTGTGCTGGTCTTCCCGCACCTCCAGCCCAGCCAGGCGGAACCAGCGGCGAAAGTGGTGCAAGATCTCGTTGTGGCGTTCGCTGCGCTCCAACTGACGGCGACGGCGGCGCTCTGCCATCAGCGGGTCTGTCCCGGCACAGGCAGGGATCCCGCTGCTGCGAAACTGGGGCGGCTCATCCGGATCCAAAACCACCTTGCCCCCAGCAGGGTGATGCAAGAGGGGGGGCATAGGAGGCAGGAGCTCGGCGGATCCCCACTCCACCTCCGGCTGCGCAGCCAGGGCGAGCAGATGGCGATTGAGAGGGTGCTCAGGGTGGGTGTCAAACAACAGCTTGAGTTGGGAGTGGCTGAACTGAAAATCCAGGCGAAACTGCTCCACCGAAAGGCTGCTGCGCCCCTTTTGCAGAGTCTCCTGGCCAAAGTAGAGCATCACCAGCAGAGGATAGATGGGCAGGGGGCGATGGGGCGGGATCAGCATGGCCCACATCGCGTCAGTCCAGTGGGGGAGCAAAATCTCCGCCTGTTTGCCCTTGCCCACCACCTGCAGCATTTTGGGGTGTCCCGCCTGCCAGCCACAGGGGTGGTCGTCGAAGCCACAGGTTTGCCGCCCCTGATCCACGCTCAAGGGGTAGCGCCCGTCGTAGAGGCGAAAAGGACAGAGATCCCGGTCTTCGGCCAGAAAACGCTCGTCCTGCCACAGATGGGCGGCCAAAGCATGACAACCAATGCCCTCCTGGCTGTTGCAAGCCTTAAGCCAGCGCCGTTCCGCCAATTTGCCGCCCACTTTGCTCGGCGCCAGGGGTTGGACAAGGCCGTTTTCCCCTTGGTTAAACAGGGGCCACACCAAGGGCTCCCCCGTCTCCGGCAGGGTGGGCAGCAGGGGGTGGACTTTGCTGTAAAACGGGTCGCAAATGCGCTGGGCCACCTGCTGCAGAGGCAGGCCATGAGGGGATCCCACCGCCGGCAGAAGAGATCCCGAGCCGGCCTGGGCGCGATGGTACTGGATGGCCAGGGCCACTTCTACTCCTATTGGACGCAGTTCCGGCGTCAACTGCCGGTAACGCTGCAGCAGCCGCGAGGCTTGCACAAACAGGTCGTAGCGCCGAACTGGGACTGCGTCAGCCATAGGGTTGCCGGAGAAATTCCTCGCCGACTTGAGCAAAAGCTGGCTATGGACGAGCTTCTCGGTCTCAAACAGGATCGAGATTGGGTTTGTTGTGTCTGCAAATGCTGACTTGCCGAGCGCAGCGGCAGGAAGGCCCGTTTCGCTTGGCACCAGGTCAGTTGTCAGTGTAGTAGAGAAACCCCGGCGCGGAAAGATTTTGCGACTTGCTCCCGCCAAAACCAGCGGCAACAGGCTAGCAGGGAACGATGCTCCGGCCCTAACTCGGTTACCGAGAGCCGGTGCGGCGGTTTCGCTTTCGGCAATCCCATACCTTTTCCGGGATCCCCGGCTGCCTGGGCTACCATAAAAAGCTGTAGGGCTTTTGCATGAAGCATCACAGGTCATGGCCAATATTCAGCGGGATCCTGAGGTCAACGGGTCGGCGGCCACCGCCCTTTCTTCACAGCCTCAGCCTTCGGCGCCCCCCTTGCCTTTGCTGGTTATGTTTCGCCTGGGCCTATTTCAGATGGGCTTGGGGATGATGTCGCTGCTGACGTTGGGGGTGCTCAACCGGGTCATGATCGACCCGGAGCTGCTGGCCATCCCGGCTACGGTGGTGGGGGGATCCCTGGCCATGCACCAGTTGGTGTCTCCAGCCCGCGTCTGGTTTGGGCAGCTTTCCGATGCCAAGCCTTTGTTGGGGACGCACCGCAGCGGCTATGTGCGCCTGGGATCGGTGTTGTTTGCCCTGTGCATCTTCTTGGCGGTGCAGGTGGTGTGGGGCTTGGGGCAGAGCTTTGCCAACAGCGGCTGGTCGCCGGCTACCTACGGCTGGATTGCTCTGGCTGCCTTGATGTTTGCTCTCTACGGGCTGTGTCTGAGCGCCTGCTCCACGCCCTTTGCGGCGCTGCTGGTGGATGTTTCCGATGAGCACAACCGCTCCCAGTTGGTGGGGATCGTCTGGTCGATGCTGATGGTGGGCATCGCCGGGGGGGCGATTGGCTCGGCGGTGCTGCTGCGCGGCCTGGATGCCGAGAACTTACAGAGCACGATCAACCGCCTTTTCATCATCATCCCTGCCGTGGTGATCCTGCTGGGGGTGATCGCCACCTGGGGGGTGGAAGAACGCTACTCTCGCTACGGATCCCGTTCCACCTTGGTGGGTCGGGAAGACCAGATCACCCTGGGCACGGCCATTAAGGTGCTCACCGCCAGCCGCCAAACCGTGATCTTCTTCGGCTTTTTGGCCCTGATGACCATGGGCCTGTTTATCCAGCAGCCGATTCTAGAGCCCTATGGCGGCGAGGTGTTCGGCATGACCGTATCCCAAAGTACCCAGCTCAACGCTTTCTGGAGCCTGGGCATTTTGGCGGGAATTGTGGTGACCGGATTTTTCATCGTGCCCAAGTTGGGCAAGCAGACCACCACCCGCCTGGGCTGCTTGCTGGTGGCCCTTTCTTTTGGCCTAACCATTGCCTCAGGGTTTACGGGCGAGCCGCGGCTGCTGCAACTGTGCATGATCCTGTTCGGCTTAGCTTCCGGGATCACCACCAACGGCGCCATCAGCTTGATGTTGGATTTGACAGCGGCTGAGACTGCCGGCACCTTTATTGGGGCTTGGGGCCTGGCCCAGGCGATGTCGCAGGCGCTTTCTACCCTCATTGGCGGCGCCTTGCTGGATTTGGGGCGGCTCCTCTTCCCCACTTCCTCGGTGCTGGCCTATGCCACCGTCTTTGGGGTGGAGGCGGCGGTGATGCTGCTGGCGGTGTACTTGCTGGGACGGGTGAGCGTGGCCGAGTTCCGGGAAAACACCAACCGCGCCCTGACCGAGGTGCTGGCGCTGGAGCTGGAAAGCTAACGCCCTTTGGCCGGCTCGTAGTGGCGACACCCCTGGCAGGGCCCGCTGGGGTTGACGGCGCAGCGCAACAGGGGCGAGCGGGCGTTGAAGCGGCAGGAGGGATCCCCCAGAAACTGGCCTGCTTCGGGAGGTGGGCTCACCGGGCGAATGAGGGCGCGGATGCCGCAGAGGTGATACTTGCCCTGCCGCAATTGGTAGGAATGACGCTTTTCCAAAATTAGGTAGTGCTGCTCGGCCAGTTGGATGTAGGTACCCGGATGGGGGCTGCTCTCCCAGGGGCATTCCTCCACCACCTCTCCCGAATCCGCATCGATCCACTGAATGGGCAAGGCCGGGTTGACAGAAGACATAAGGTGCCAGGGAGGCCAGCCTGGAGAACAGACCGGCAAACAATAGGATGGACGCGGTTTTGCCTGTACTCGCTCTATTTAGTGTAGAGGATTTTCCTTGGGCGGGCCGCCAATTGGGTGGGAGGGTTGAGTCCTAGGTTCTCGCGCCTGATCTAGATCTCCTTCTTCCGAAGGGAGGTCACCTCCATCTCTCCCGCCTCGAGTAGCCAGAAACCTCATCTCTTGCCGAGGGGGTTACCTTAGACCCTGTTTTCTCACTGTGGCATGATGGGTCAGAAGCAAAAATTGGTAGCCTGGCCGAGGATAGGCCACGGGTGAGCCACATCTGCCTGGAGCGACCGGAGTCCTTATGGTAGGGCAAACCTTGGCTGGCCGCTATCAGATCCTAGAAGAACTGGGATCCAGCGGGCAAACCTACCTGGCCCAAGATGGCCATTGCCCCGAACAGAGCTGGGTGGTGATCAGGCGTTGGCAACCTCGCTCTCCCAAGGGGGAAGAGCCCTCTGCTGCCCGGCAGCGATTTCAACAGGCAATGGCGCTGCGGGAACGCCTGGGATCCCATGACGCTATCCCGCGCCTGCTGGCCTATTTTGAGGAGGAAGGGGGCTTTTACTGGGTGGAAGAGTGGATCCAGGGGCAGACACTGGAACAGGCCCTGCGCCAGACCACGGAGCAAGGGCAGCTTTGGTCAGAGGTGGAGGTGCGGGCCTTTTTGCAAGATGTGTTGCAGACTCTAGCCTTTCTGCAGGGTGAGGGGGTGAGCCACGGCAATTTGCGGCCCTCTTGCTTGCTCTGCCGACAGTCCGATGGCCGTTGGATGGTATTGGGCTTGGGCCAAGCTATGGCCTCTGCCGGTTCTGGATTGGAGGCTTCCTCTGCTGGCGGCGACCTCGATGCCTTGGGCCTCCTCGCCTTGCAAGCCCTCTCAGGGATCCCGACCCACAAGCTGTTTCGCGATCCGTTGACGGGAGAGCTGCGCTGGCACGATCTGGCTCCTACCAGCGCTCCTTTCGCCGCTTTTTTGGATGGCCTGGTGGGTTGCGACCCGCGGCAGCGCTTTGCTTCGGCAGCGGCAGCTCTGGCTGCCTTGCAGGCTTTGTCTCTGGCAGAAGGTGTCTCTCCCGGCGCTGAGATCTTGCCCGACCCTGTTGCCGTCGATCCCTGGCAGGAGCCGACTACGCCGCCGCGCTCTCCCGTATCGTTGCGGGCGCGTTTCTGGATCCCACCGCTTTGGGCGGGGAGCAGCCTGGCGGCTTTGCTGGTTTTGTTCGGAGTTGCTGCCTGGCAACTGGCGGCCAACCTTAGCCGGTGGGGAGAGAAGGCAGTTGTGCCTAGGGACTCTGTCCCGCCCGCGGGAACAATGGCAAATTTGGGATCCGCTGGGCCCAACAGCTTCAGCTTCACAGAGCAGCCGCCCAATCCCTCCAAGACTGGAAGCCCTGCCCTCGACTTGGCAGATTGGGCCAAGTCCTTACGGCTCAAGGCCAAGCTGGAAGGTCCCGCCGCCATCACCGCCCTGGCCATCAGCCCGGATGGAAATCTCCTGGTTGCCGGGGGGGATGACGGCGTCATCCGCTTTTGGGATCCCCAGGCCGGCCAACTACTGCAGAGCTGGACAGGCCACGAAGGCTCGATTGAGACGCTGGCCATCAGCCCGGATGGCACCTTTTTGGTGAGTGGAGGGGCAGACAAGACGGTGCGGGTCTGGGATCTGGCTGCTCTAGGGGATCCCGCCCTGCGGTCGGGGGAGGGGGTGCCACGGCTGCAATTGCAAGGACACACCGACTTGATCAACAGCGTCGCCATCAGCCCCGATGGCCGTTGGATCGCCAGCGGCAGCGCCGACCGCACCATCCGCCTTTGGCAAGCCGAGGACGGCCAGTTGGTGCGCACCATCGACAGCGCCGCCTACCCGGTTACCCAAGGGGCAGGCATTACGGCAGTGGCCTTTGCTCCCTCTGGGTTGGCGGAAGAAGGGAGCTCGCCCTGGATCCTGGTGGCTGCCAATGGGAATCCCGCCGTCTATCTCTGGGATCCCAGGAGTGGAGCGTTGCTGAAAACCCTCGAAGCCGACTACCCCATCGAGCAGGTGCTCCTCAGCCCCGATGGCCGCCACTTGCTCGCCGCCAGCGCTTCCGGCATCTGGATCTGGAACGTGGGCACGGGATCCCGGGAGCGCACCCTGCCCCAGCCCTTATCCGGCTTGGCCACCCTTGCCCTCAGCCCCGATGGTCGCTTGCTGGCCAGCAGCACCGATCACCGCGCCCAGCAGATCAAACTCTGGGATCTGCGCAGCGGCAAAGAGTTGCGCACTCTGGGCGGCCAGACCTGGATGGTGAGCGCTCTGCTGTTCGGCCCCGATGGTCAGACCCTTCTCAGCGGCGGCGCCGATGGCGCCATTCGCATCTGGGGGCCAGAACATCCCGCCTCTGAAGCGGAGAAGGGGACTCAGCCTTGAGGAATCAAGCCAGGTAGAATACTCGACGGAGGAGGGATCCCGGCAGAGCATGGGCAGAGTAGTCATTATCGGGGCGGGGCTGGCCGGCTTGACCTGCGCCAAGGTGCTGGCCCAAGCGGGCCAAAGGGATGTTCTGGTCCTAGAGAAAAGCGACAGCCCCGGCGGGCGGGTGCGCACCGACGCGGTGGAAGACTTTCGTTTGGATCGCGGCTTTCAGGTGCTGTTTACGGCCTATCCCCAGGTGCGGCGGCATCTGGATCTGAGCCAGCTCGATCCCCGCCCCTACCGTCCGGGAGCCATGTTGGCCCAACCCGGTCGCTGCTGGCTGTTGGGAGATCCCCTGCGGGATCTGTCCAGTATCTTTCCTTCCCTGCTCAACCCCTTGGCCAGCTTTGGCGACAAGCTCAAGGTGCTGCAGTTGCGGGCAGAGCTGGCGCGGCGCACCCCGGAGCAGGTTTTCCAAGAAGGACTGGGGGGATCCGATTGTTCGGTGCGGGAGTTTCTGGAAAGGTACGGGTTCTCCGCCAAGATCTGCCAGCACTTTTTCTACCCCTTTTTCCGCGGCATTCTTTTGGATCCGGAGCTGGCCAGCAGCGCCCGCCTCTTGGCCTTCTATTTCAAGATGATGGCCGAGGGAGCCATCGTCACCCCGGCCTTGGGTATGGGAGAACTGGCCCGCCAACTGGCCGGCCACCTTGCCCCAGAGCAGATCCGCTACCAAACCCCGGTGGAGCGCATCCTGGTCCAAGAGGGAAAAGTGCGCGGGATCCGCACCGCCGACGGCGAGGAGATCCCTGCCGAGTGGGTGGTCTGCGCCACCGATGCTCCTCAAGCGCGGGCCTGGCAAGCGGAGCTCTGCCCCCACGCCGCTGTACCCATCCCCACCCAGGGACGAGCGGTGACCTGCCTTTACTTCTGCGCCCCCTTTTCCCTAACTCGCGGCCCTTATCTGTACCTCAACGCCGGCGGCCAAGGCTGGATCAACCACTGGGTGCAGCTCACCCACCTCAGCCCGGCGCTGGCTCCTGCTGGCCAGCACCTCTATTCGGTGACGGTGCTGGGAAATCCCCCTCTGGGCGATGAAGAGCTGGCCCAAGCCTGCCGGGCCGAGCTGCAGGTCTATTTTCCCAAAGCCCCCTTGAAACAGTTGCGCCTGCTGCGGGTGTATCGCATCCCTTTTGCCCAGTTTGTGCAGCCGCCTGGCTTCCAGCAGCATTTGGTTCCCACCCATAGCGGCCTGCCAGGCCTTCTCTGGGCTGGAGAGTACACTCACCAGAGCAGCATCGAGGGATCCCTGCGCAGCGGCGAACAGGCAGCGGCGTGGATTCTCCAAAAATCGGCCTTGTAGACTTTCTTAACTCTACTCCCGGAACCAAAGCTGGGATCCCGTGGTATGAAGGGGGTGGACTTAATCGCCCACAGGGATCCCTCCGCCATGCAAAACGCCACCCTTAGCCCAATCCCGCTCCTGCGGCGGTCGTTTGAGTTGGTAGGTCCCATCTACTGGCCGCTGCTGATCCTGGCCTCTCCAGGCTTTATCCTGGCCATCGTCACGGAGCTGACCCCACTTCTCGGGGACATCCTCCGACCGGCCTATGGCATTGTTGCACCGATCCTAGGCGGAGCAGCCTTGTGGCTAGTGGATCAGCACCTGAAGCGGCAAGCTCCCCTGCTGGGCAACAGCCTCAACCGAGCGGTCTCGAAGGCAGTGCCTCTAGTTCTGAGCACCCTCTTAGCAGCACTCCTCTCTTGCCTTGCCTCCATCTTTCTGATCATTCCAGGCATTTATGTAGGGGTTAAGCTGGCCCTCACACCTTGTGCCATTGCTCTAGAAAATCAAGGAACTACAGGAGGGCTGCGCTACAGTTGGAATCTCGTCAAAGGTCGTTGGTGGGGCGTGTTTTGGGCCCTTCTGGTCCTGGGCTTGATTCTTGGTTTTGCGGGTGTATTGATAGTTGGATTTGTCATAGTTGTGGCTGATGTTGGCGACTTTGGGGTGAGAATGGTTGCGGCTGCTGCTGCCACAGCCGTTATGCCCATCTTCTGGGTCTATGTGGTTCTCCTGTTCCGATCCCTGCAACGATTGAAGGGGCAAGCAGCCTCCTAGTTTCCGCTTTTGCCCCCATTGGGGATAGCAAAAAGGGTGCTCCCCGTGCCTAGCTTTGAGATGAGAAGGGATCCCTTTTTGGGATTTCGGCTCAACCCAAGATGTCCTAGGTGAGATCCCGTGGTATGAAGGGGGTGGACTGGGCTGCCCACGAGGATCCCTCTGCCATGCAAAGCGCCACCCTTAGCCCGATTCTGCTCTTGCGGCGGTCGTTTGAGTTGGTAGGTCCCATCTACTGGCCGCTGCTGATCCTGACCTCTTCTAGCCATATCGCGTTCTTCGTTGTAGGTCTGACCTCACCTTCCCTCGGGATGATCCTCTCCTTGCTCCTCCTGGCCTATGTCCTAGTCGGCGCGCCCATCTTGACAGGAGCAGCCTTTTGGCTGGTGGATCAGCACTTGAAGCAGCGAACTCCCTTGCTGGGCAATAGCTTGGATCAGGCTTTCTCTAAGGCAGTGCCTCTGATATTCGGCAGCCTCCTGGTGAATCTGATTTCCTCACTAGGGATGCAGCTGTTTGTGTTTCCCGGCATCTATTGCCGGGTAAGGCTAGCTTTCACCCTCTGCGCAATTGCCCTGGAGGACAAGGGTGCCACAGAAGGGTTGGGCTACAGTTGGAACCTGGTCAGGGGCCGTTGGTGGGGGGTGTTTTGGGCATTCCTGGTCGTGGTTTTGATCTTCGGCATCTCAATCCTGCTTTTGCCTTTTGTTGTGGCGATCTTGGGAGCTACCCTAGCTGCAGTTGTAACTGGGGGTAATACCGACATCATAGGACTTGCGCTTCTGGTTTGGGCGCCTGTGGTAGCTCTCTTAGCAGTTGTGGTCGGGTTTGCCGCTTTCACGGCAGTCACGCCTATCTTCAATGTCTACACGGTGCTCCTGTTCCGATCCCTGCAGCAGCTGCAAGCGCAAGCAGCGTAGTTTGGCTTGCCCTCACCCCCAATCCTTCCCCCCTGGCGAGAGGGAAGTTGCAGTTGGCCTAGGGAGAAGGGCGCTCCAGGATCCCTCCCCCCAGCAGGAGATCCCCGTGGTACCAGACGGCGGCTTGGCCAGGAGTGACCCCAAACTGCGGCTCGGCAAACTGCAGCTTTACCCGCTCCGGCGATTCCGGGATCAAGGTGGCCGGCACGGCGGGGGTACGGTAGCGCACCTGCACTTCTACCGCTAAGGGCTCGTCCGGCGCAGGGGTCGAGACCCAGTTCACCTGCCGCACCCAGGCCTCGGCTTGGGTGGCTTCTTCCCGTTCCCCCACCACCACGCGGTTCATGGCCGCATCGATGCGCACTACATAGAGCGGGCGGGAAGAGGCAATGCCCAGCCCCTTGCGCTGGCCAACAGTGTAGTGGTGAATGCCCTGATGGGATCCCAGCACGCGCCCCTGGGTATCGACAATTTCCCCCGGCCTTTGACCCAGGTGCTGATCCAAAAAGTTGCGCATCGAGCCGTAGGTCTCGATCAAGCACAGATCCTGGCTTTCGGGCTTATTTGCCGTAACCAAGCCGTAGCGCGCGGCAATCTGGCGGGTTTGGGCCTTGGTGTAGTTGCCCAAGGGGAAGAGGCTGTGGGCCAGGTGCTCTTGGCTGAGGTCGTAGAGAAAATAAGACTGATCCTTCTGCCGATCCACCGCCCGCAGCAGTTGATATCGCCCCAGCTCGCTGTTGAAACGTACCCGCGCGTAGTGGCCGGTGGCAATCTGAGAGATGCCCAGGGTCTCGCGGGCATAGGTTAGCAAGGGACCAAACTTCACCAGCTTGTTGCATTGCGAGCAGGGCAGCGGTGTGATCCCGTCCGCATAGCCGGCCACCAGGTAATCGACAATGTTGGCTTGGAACAGCTCGCGGCTATCCACAATATGGTGGGGGATCCCCAATTGCTCACAGATGGCGGCGGCGTCCACCAGGCCGTCGGTGCAGCACTGGCCTTTCCCCCGCATCAGCCAGAGAGTCACCCCCTCCACGGCATAGCCCTGTTCGTGGAGAATGGCCGCCACCGTGGAGCTGTCTACCCCCCCAGAGAGAGCCGCCACAATGCGAGGCCGAGAGGGGGAGCCGGCTATTTCTGGAGCAACGAGAGGATAGGGGCTGGTAGCCATCGCAGAGCAGAGGATCAGGAAAACCAAAGGCCGGCAAATCCTCGACGGAGCCCTCCGAGAACCCCGTCCCTACATCAGGCCGAACCCAGATCTTCAGCTTAGCTTGCTTCTGAATCGGCTGGCCGGGATCCCGGTTCCGGGAAGCCCCTTTGGCGCAGCCGCCGCAGCGAATCCAAAGCCGCCGCGGCAACGCTATCGTGGGGATCTTTGGCCAGATAGTTGAGGGCGGAAACGCTCTTGGGCGAAGGCAGATTTCCCAAGGCCTGGGCCAGCCGCTGCCGCACCAGCCAATCTTCCGACTGGGCAAACCGCAGGATGTGATCCAACGCCCGCAAATCCCCCAGTTCTCCCAGAGCAGCAATGGCCGCCTGCTGCAGCAGCTCTTCCGGCCCCTCCAACGCCCGCAGCAATACGTCGTAGGCTCGGGGATCCTTCAGGTTGCCCAGGGCCACGGCGGCGCTGAAGCGCACCAGCCACTCCACATCTTCATAAAAAGCACGCACCAGCGCCTCAAAAGCCCGCGGATCTTCCAAGTAGCCCAGGGCGCCTGCCGCATCGGCGCGAATGCCGTAGTCCGGGTCTTGGGTGAGAATCTCCAGCAGCTTGGGCAAACAGGCGTCCGTCTGCTTGATCCCCAAGGCAAACACGGCAAAAGAGCGCACCTGCAGGTTTTCGTCGTCGATGACCTGCAAAATCAGCGGCACCGCCTCTTCTGCCGGCACATCCCGCAATTGCGCCAAGGCCACCATGCGATCCGCAGGGCGCGGGCTGCGCAGCCGCTCGGCAATCTCCTCCAGACGAGCGGGGTTGACAGGATCCAAAGCAGAGACAGTCATGGCGTTAACAAATTTTTACAGTCTCTCTTCATTATGGCAAATTGGGCTGCGCTCAGATAGGGGCCGGCTTTGCCTACGCCGGTCGGGATCTCTATTGACAGGGGCTGAGGCTTTGATTGGAAATCCTAGCATTGTTGTCGAAAAAAGCAGCTCGATTGAGCCCCATCCCCAAGATTTTGGCTATTTTGGTGATGCGAGGCTCTCTCCCGGTGGTCTCTATGCTGAAATCTCTACCTGCTCGCCAACTGTTCTCACTTGGGATCCTCTTGTTGTCGGCAGGGGGCCTGGTCTGCTTGTCCCCTCGTTTGTCTTCTGCGTTGGCCAACGAACAAGCGGTTCCCGAAGCGGAGCTGGCGCTGCAGCCCCTCTTGCCCCCGGGATCCCGCATCCTCCGCTCCCGTCGGCTGAGCGACACAGAAGCCGAGATCTGGGTGGAGTCGCGCGGCGGCAGCAGCCCTGTAGTTATGCGGCTCAACGCCTCAGGCCGTTGGGAACAGGATATGAACGCTACTCTGGCCCGCGGAGCCAGCCAGATGCAGGCTCTTGCCCGGCAACAAACGGCGAGCCTGCCTCCAGGTTTTGGCCAGACTGCCCCCGACCAACCTCCGCCCCCGCTTGTGCCCTCCCTCTTGCAAACCACTCAAGCCGCCTCCAGCCTGATCCCACCGGTGGATCGGGAGCAGGAAACCCAGCGGGCCTTGAGTGGGGCGGGACGGGCGGATCCCTTTGTGCCCCAAAACGTGCGTGCCCCTGAGCCAACCCTTAACCTGCCACCTCTACCTCCGCCGCCGGAGCTGCCGCCGCCCGGCAATGGTGGCGAAGTGCCCGTAGCAGTGACCACGCCGCTCCCGACCCCCACTCGTGACCCGGCGGCCTTTGCCCGCAGCGTGCAGGTTTCTGGGATGATCCAGATTGGTGGCGAATCCTTTGCTTTGGTTTCCGGCCCAGGCGTCATTCCTTCTGTGGTGCAGGCCGGGCAAAACTACCAAACTGCCAGGGTGGCCGGAGTGTCGGTGCCGGAGCGACGGGTTGTGCTCTCGGAAGGAGGCGAGACCGTCGTGAAGACAATGCAAGACACCACTGTGATCGTGGGTGCGCCCTAGCCGTGGCTATTCCAGACCACAACGAGACACCAGAGAGACTGGCGGTTTGATGCAGTCTCCTGTCTTTGGGCAAGGGATTTTTCCAAGGTCAAGTCTAACTCCCCTCTCCCTCTGGGAGAGGGGCTGGGGGTGAGGGGGGACTCCCTCTGGGAGAGGGGCCGGGAGCGAGGGAGTCTGGAAAAGTCAAAAACGGGGCTCGCTGTTGAGGCGGGACGGCTGCTGTTTTAAATAGCGCAAGAACTCCCGCAGTTCGGCCTCATTTAGTTGGTGGCGCGACTTTTTTTGGAAGCGACGCTCCAAGAACTCTTGTCCTTCCTTGCGGCCCCAGCCAATACGCTGCATCTCGACATCTGTTTGAGCAATGATGTCGGATAAATCATCTCCATAGGCCCCTGGCTCGCTCAGATTGGGCAACTCTGGGGAAGTCGGCTTCGCCGGGATCCCTATCGACTCAGGAGCTTGAGGGGCAGCAGAAGAGTGGGTGCGCCCATTGGCCAAGTCAGGAGTGGGCAGGTAGGGCATCCTGGCGGCAGCAGAATCCACCCCCAAGCTCAGGGAAGTTGTGGAATGACCGAATCCTGCGTGGTTTAAAGCGCGCTTCAGCGCAGCATCTTCTGCTTCTTCTACTGTGTTGGAGCCGGCAATACCACTGCCCAGAACCGTGTTGTTGACCACCACCTGGGCTTTGACGATGTAGATCCCTTCTTCCACCCGCAACAGATCGGTGAGCAAACTGCCCATAGGGTACCGCTCTCGAAAGTCTTGGATCATGTTGGCGTCAGAACCTGTTGCTGCTGAAGCTCTGACTACAAGTTAGCCCGAAAGTTAACTTGGCATCCAGATCTCAATCCAATCCCACCCTCAATATCGACATTGAATTGATATAAAGCGAGAGATCTCAACAAGAGGGAGCTGTCCGAGCAGATAACATCCCGGCTGGTGAGGGTATGCTATGGCCAAGGAATCCAGTTATATTAAGCAAGCGTCAACCCACGTGGCTGGCTTGGAAAACATGAATTATCAGCAGCTCAGCCTTGACTCTTAGCTCTATTGTCGGCGCCAAGACAGATGGGGGACTATGGCTAGCGATACCATCGGGGTCAGCTCAGCGAGTTTGGGACGGGCAGCCATTCGAGAGCGCAACTACGGCACTGCTTTGCAGTTGCTCCGGCGGGCTTATCGTGCGGATCCCAGCCCAGAGAATGCCCGTTGGCTGGCCACCGCCTATGAAGAAGCGGGGTACCTGCAATTGGCCGCTCTGTACCGAGAATTGGCCCAAGAGCGCAGGGAGACTCCCAAAGCGATTCAATTTCAGGCCCCCAAACCTCCCAGCACCCTTGAGGAGCTGAAGCAGCCATCTCCTGAACCGCCGGATCGCAAGACCATTCCCTTGCCGCAGCCGATCCCACACCCAACCCCACCGGCATCCTCTTCGGATCAGCCGGTTTGGGTTTACAAGCCCACCCCCATTGACCCCAAAAGCATCAGCCGGCAAACGCCCCTTCGACCTCAGGCCGCGGAGCCTGCCCCTTCCCCTCAACAATCGGCGGAGAGGAGTAACTATTTGCCGGTTCAACACGCGCCGGATTTGAAAAACCCGCAGCAGGGATCCCCCTTCCTGCGGCGGCTGAACCAACTGCATCGCCAGTTTAAGGATCGGCCCACGGCGGAGCTGGCTTTGCAACTGGCGGAAGCCTACGACGAGCAAAAGAACTTCAAAGAGGCCCAGCGCTACTACCGAGAAGTGTTGGATCTGGACGATTCCTGGCTGTTGCGACCGATGGTGCAAGAGCGCCTGGAAGAGCTGCGGCAACTGCAGGAGCAGGGCTCTTTGGCGGATCCCTCGGCCCAAAGTTTGCTCAAGCTGGCCGAGAAGTTGGAGCAGGAGGGGGAAATCGCCCGGGCCGAGCAAGTCTACCGCCAGATCCTGAAGATGGATACCACCCTGGACGTCCATGCCAAGGCTCGCAAGGGGCTCAACCGGCTCTATCCCGACGGGAAACGGTGAACGGCAGGCCGCCCCATTGCCTCTACAGCCGGCAAACCAGGAAGCAACTTCTCCTCAGCGAGGATCAGGATCCCGCGGGTCGAGGGCATCTCGCAGGCCATCTCCCAGCAAGTTAAAAGACAGGGAGGTGAGCACCACCATCAGGGTGGGGGCCAGCACCAGCCAGGGCTGCAGAATGATTACCGAAGCGTTGGTGGCCAGCGACAGCATGTTCCCCCACGAGGCATCCGGCTGTTGGATCCCCAGGCCGATCAAGCTCAGCACCGACTCTGCCACGATATAGCCGGGCACCGCCAAGGTTGCCGAGATCACCACGTAGGTGGTGGTCTGGGGCAGGATATGGCGCACCAGCAGATACAGGGATCCGGCCCCGGCCACCCGCGCCGCCTGCACAAAGTCTCGCTCCCGCAAGGACAGCACCTGCCCCCGAATCACCCTGGCCAAGCCCGCCCAACCCACCAAAGAGAGGATGGCCACAATCACCAAAAAGCGCTCGGCATTGCTGAAGGGCACACCGGTCAGCGGGTTCACCTGCAACACCGCCGCCAACGACACCAGCAAATACAGCGTCGGGATCGACATCAACACCTCAGTCAGCCGCATCAGCAGCGTATCCACCCAGCCGCCGAAGTAGCCGGATATGGCCCCCACCAGCAGACCGATGGGAAAAGAGATGCCGATGCCCACCAGGCCAACGAACAGGCTGACGCGCCCACCGTAGACCAGACGGCTGAAGTAGTCGCGACCTTGATCGTCCGTGCCCAGCAGGTGTAGCCGCGCTACGGGCAGCCCTTCCTCCGTCCGCAGAGGGACAGTGCCGAATAGGTGTCGATCCCAGGGGATCAAACCCAACCAACGGTAAGGGGTGCCGGCCACAAACAGGCGGATCCCGGCGGGACGGCTGGTATCCACCAAAAGCGGACGTTCGCCCGTTTCCAGATCCACCGGCCCCTGGCGAGTTGGATAAACGTGGGGTCCCAGCCAAGCCCCCGACTCGTCCCAAAAGTGAATGGCGGTGGGGGGCAGAAGGGATCCCCCCGGCTGCGATTCCAGCGGGCTGTAGGGGGCGACAAACTCGGCAAAAATGGCGCAAGTATAGAAAACGAGGAGGATGTAGGCTCCTGCTTGAGCCCAGCGATTTTGGCGAAGCCGTTTCCACCACTGCATGAGGCCAGGATCCCGGTTGGGCGAGCTTTCAGGGTAGCGATACCGCGCTTATTTTCCAATCAAATCCAGAGAGCCAGAAGGCCTGATTTCTGTAGTCTAGGTCTCTTACTCCGATCCCGAACAGCCCCAACTCAGACTCCCCTCTCCCTTCTTCCCCAAGACGGCTCAGCCGGCCAGGGAATAGCTGGGGCTGTAGAGGGGCATCATTTCCATCCGAGCTGCGGCGATTGTCTGCGGCAGCACCCCGACCAGCCGCGCCAAAATGTCATCCGGCAACTGGCTGACCAAATCGGCAGAGAAAAATTCCTCCAAACTAAAAAGCAGCACCCGCGCCCGCTGGGCCGGCAGAGGATTATCGGTGATCTGCTGCAGCCAGCGCATCCAGTGCAGCCGCTTGGCATAGGCATTTTGCCGCTCTTGATAGCCCTGGGGATGCAACAGAGCCACATCCCCAATGGGGAGCACGCCGCTCGAATCCACATCCAAGGGCCCCCCGACCGCAGCCCCCGGCCCGGCAAACTCGGCATGAAACGTCTTGCAGATGATCAGGGCGTTGGGCCGCTGTGGATCCACCATCAGCAATTGGCCACTGCTGAGGCTGCGAATCAGTTGACCTGGCTCAACCCACTGAACCAGGCTATGGCTGTTGGGAGAGGGCTCGTTCATACCCCTTTAAGATACAGCCTGTTAAGGGCTCAAGGGGTACAATAGCAGCACTTAGCAAACCAACTTCGGAAGGAGGATGGATTGATCAGTAGTAAAGAAGTCTTCACTATCTGCTCCATGCTATACTTCCCAATTCTGCAAAGCTGCCGAATAAAATGCTTCAATACCGACCACATCATCTCAATGGGATTCAACTCCGGCGCATACACAGGCAGGTATAGGATTCGTGCTCCTGTCCCCCTAATCAATTCCTCAACTTCCCGACTCTTGTGGATATTCAAATTGTCCATAATCACAACCTTCCTCGCATCTAGCTTCGGACATAACTCGCTTCTCAAAAACTCCAAAAAATCTCCTTTCTTCATCCCACCCTTGATGACACGACAGCCAACTACACCTCTCAAGGAAATAGCTCCAATAACCGTATACTTTTCACCCTTGTATCTCTGACGATAATGATAAGCCCTTTGACCGCGTAAACTCCGAGATACTCTCCGCTCCATTCCTTCCCAGACTCCCGTCTGGTCGATGGCAATCAAATCCTCCGCTGGAATATTCCTGACTTCTTGACTATAAGCTAGTCGTTCCCTTTTCACCTCCTCTTCTTTGACTTTTGCACTGCGGTAGGTCTTTTTTTTTAGAGTCATTCCTTGCTTTTTCAAGAAATTATGTATCGTGACGATGCTTACATTGATTCCTAAGCGCTCGCGCAACAGTTCTTGATACTGCCACAGGTAGAAGTCTGGGTGTTCTGTAATAATTGCCATCACTTCCTGCCGATGTTGTTCCAAAATGCCCACTCGCTTGGTGCCTGCTTTCTTAGGGGCTAAATCTTGAGTTTGTTGGTACTGACGCACCCAGCGGTGTACTGTTCTTTTGGTCACCATGAAGCGTTTAGCTACCTGGCGGATGGAGGTGTTACCTGCCTGATAGGCTGCTACAACTCTTTGCCGCAAATCCAAAGAATGAGTCGGCATTCCTTTCTCTCCTTCCTCTTGAATACCTGTACCCTATTTTAAATTAAAAGGCTGTATCTCAGCTCCCCTTACCCTTACATGAGATCTTCAACTTTCGCAGCTCTGCTTGACCGAATCTTCATATTGGCAGGAGAGGGCCGAATATAGGCTTCACTCAAGCTACCGGCATCTCGCCGACAACCCGGATGGCGATCCCTTCGCCGGCCTGGCAGCGGCCAATGCGACGGGCGTAAGAGTAGCCGGCGCTGTGGAGCTCTTGCAAAAGCTCTGCGGTGTAGGCGGGATCCACCGCCACCAGCAAGCCGCCGCTGGTTTGCGGATCCGACAAGAGCAACTGCTGCCACTCCGGCAGAGAGTTGGCCTCTACTCCCTCATAGCCCTGCCAGTTGCGCCGGGCTGCGCCGGGGAAGATCCCAGCTTCAGCTAAGGAGAGCGCTTCGGTCAAAAACGGAATGGCAGCCAAATCCAGCTCGGCGCTCACCCCCGAGCCCCGGCAGACTTCCAGCAGATGTCCCAAAAGGCCAAACCCCGTTACATCGGTTAGGGCGCGAACCTGGGCTCGCTGCGCCAGTTGCGGGCCGATGCGGTTGAGCTGAGTCATCACCTGCAAAACTTCCGCGTAGCCTGCCGCGCTGAGCTGGCCCTTTTTCAGGGCGGTGGTCATCACCCCGATCCCCAGCGGCTTGGTGAGGATGAGATCGTCGCCGGGCCGGGCGGTGGCGTTGCGGCGGATGTGCTGCGGGTGGGCCAGCCCTGCCGCCACCAGGCCGAAGATGGGCTCGGGCGAATCGATGGAGTGCCCCCCGGCCAAAGGGATCCCGGCTTCCTGACAGACCTTGATTCCCCCGGCCATGATCTCCCGAATGGCCGACAGGGGCAACCTGTCGACCGGCATGCCCAAAATGGCCAGGGCGAGAATGGGCGTGCCCCCCATCGCGTAAACATCGGAAAGGGCGTTGGCGGCGGCGATGCGGCCAAAATCCACCGGATCGTCCACAATGGGCATGAAAAAGTCGGTGGTCAGGATCAGGGTCTGCTCGTCGTTGAGTTGGTAGACGGCGGCATCGTCGCTGGTCTCGGATCCCACCAGCAGCGCCGGATCCGACCAGAAAAGGGGCAGCTCTTTGAGAATCTGCTGCAGCAGCGCCGGGGCGATTTTACAGCCGCAGCCGCCGCCGTGGGAGTACTGGGTGAGGCGAAGGGGAGTGTCCATTTAGGCAAAAGGAGAAAACACAAGCTTGATTGATCTCACTGTAGCCACACCTGCAGGCAGCCGGGAAATGGGCACACCGAGTTAAGGTAAGAAAGATCCTTCTATCTGTAGCCTTGCCATGGCCTTTGTTCCCTTGCACTTGCACAGCGAGTACAGCCTCTTGGATGGCGCCAGCCAATTGCCGCTTCTGATTGAGCAGGTGGTGGCGATGGGTTTGCCGGGGCTGGCCCTGACGGATCACGGCGTTATGTACGGGGCCATCGAGCTGGTGAAACTGTGTAAAAGCAAAGGGATCAAGCCGATCATCGGCAATGAGATGTATGTTATCAACGGCGATATTCGAGACAAAAGCCGCAAGTACCCCAAGTATCACCAAGTGGTTTTGGCCAAAAATACCCAGGGCTACAAAAACTTGGTCAAGCTGACCACCATTTCCCATCTCCAAGGCGTTCAAGGCAAGGGGATCTTCGCTCGGCCCTGTATCAACAAAGAGTATTTGGCGCAATACAAAGAGGGGTTGATCGTTACCAGCGGCTGCCTGGCCGGGGAGGTGCCCCAGGCCATTTTGCAGGGGCGGCCAGAAATTGCCCGCCAAGTTGCCGCCTGGTATCAGGAACAGTTTGGAGATGATTACTACATCGAGATTCAGGATCACGGCTATCGAGAAGACCGCTTTGTCAATGTGCAATTGGTGCGCATTGCTCGCGAATTAGGGATCCCGATCATCCTCACCAACGATAGCCACTTCATCTCCTGTTGGGATGTGGAGGCTCATGATGCTTTGCTCTGCATCCAAACAGGCAAATCCCTCACCGAAAAAAACCGCCTTCGCTACAGCGGCACAGAGTACTTGAAAAGCCCGGAGGAGATGCGCCGCCTCTGCCGCGATCACCTGGAGCAGGAGGTGATCGACGAAGCCATTGCCAACACTCTCAAGGTGCTGGAAAAGATCGAGGGCTATGACCTATTTGGGGAAACGCGCATGCCCGACTATCCGGTTCCGCCGGGCCATTCTGCCGATAGCTATCTCACCGAATTGGCCTGGCAGGGCCTGGCGAAACGCTGCGGCGTCGCCTATCCAGATCAGATTCCGGAAAACTATCAGGAGCGCCTGCGCTTTGAGCTGAATATCATCCAACAAAAGGGCTTCTCCAGCTATTTCCTGGTGGTCTGGGACTACGTTCGCTATGCTCGCGAACACGGGATCCCGGTGGGCCCGGGCCGCGGTTCGGCAGCCGGATCCCTGGTGGCCTATGCTTTGCAGATTACCAACATCGATCCCGTCAAATATGGGTTGCTCTTCGAGCGCTTTCTCAACCCAGAACGGCAATCGATGCCGGATATCGATACCGATTTCTGTATCGAGCGGCGGGGAGAGCTGATCGACTATGTAACCCGCAAATACGGCCAGGAGCGAGTGGCCCAGATCATCACCTTCAACCGCATGACTTCTAAGGCCATTCTCAAAGATGTCGGTCGGGTGCTGGATATTCCCTATGCCGAAGCCGACAAAATGGCAAAGCTGATCCCGGTCTCGCGGGGCAAACCGGCAAAATTGGAGGAGATGATCGGCGAGAACACGCCGGCTCCAGAGTTCAAAGAAAAATACGAGAAAGACCCAACCACTCACCGCTGGATCGAGCTGGCCCGCCTGTTGGAAGGCACCAACAAAACCTTTGGGGTTCACGCTGCCGGCGTGGTCATCTCCAAAGATCCTCTAGATGAGATCGTGCCCTTGCAATACAACAACGAAGGCCAAATTATTACTCAGTACTCGATGGAAGATATCGAGTCTCTGGGCCTGTTGAAGATGGACTTTTTGGGGCTGCGCAACCTGACGATGATCCAGCGGGCCGTGGAGCTGATTCGAGAGCACAGAGGGGTCACTATCGACCTGGATAACCTGCCATTGGACGACGAGAAAACTTACCAACTTTTGGAAAAAGGAGAGCTGGAAGGGATCTTCCAACTGGAGTCTTCCGGCATGAAGCAGGTGGTGCGAGAGCTCAAGCCTTCCAACTTGGAAGATATTTCCTCGGTCTTAGCTCTTTACCGGCCAGGGCCATTGGATACGGGCATGATCCCGGACTTTATCGATCGCAAGCATGGCCGCAAGCCGGTAACCTACGCCCACGATCTCCTCAAGCCAATCCTTCAAGATACCTATGGCGCCATTCTCTACCAAGAACAGATCATGCGCATTGCCCAGGACATGGCCGGCTATACCCTGGGCCAGGCTGATCTATTGCGGCGGGCGATGGGAAAAAAGAAAGTTTCCGAGATGGAGAAACACCGGGAGCAATTCGTCCGAGGGGCAGTAGAGCGAGGTGTGGCCAAGGAAGTGGCTACGGAGCTATTTGACCAAATGGTTGCTTTTGCCGAGTATTGCTTCAACAAATCCCACTCTACGGCCTATGGACTGATTACTTTCCAGACAGCCTATCTCAAGGCCAATTATCCAACAGAATACATGGCGGCGCTGCTTTCTTCTGTGGGAGGGGATCAAGACAAGGTCCAGCGCTACATCACCTATTGCCTGTCGATCGGGATCCAAATTGAGCCGCCGGATATCAACCGTTCTGGCCTGGACTTTACCCCTCAGGGATCCAGCATTTTGTTTGGTCTAGGAGCAGTGAAGAATGTGGGCGAGGGGGCGATTCAAAACATTCTGGCTGCCCGCCAGGCCGGAGGCCCCTTCACCTCTTTGGCCGATTTTTGCCAGCGGGTGGATCTGCACGTGGTCAACCGCCGCGCCATCGAGTCGTTGATCTGTGCGGGCGCTTTTGATGGTATTTCCGGCAACCGCAAACAGCTAATGGCGGATCTGGATCCCATCCTCAATTGGGCAGCGGAGCAGGCTAAGTCCAAAGCCATTGGCCAAGCCAGCCTGTTTGATTTGTTGGGCAACGACCAGGGATTTATTGAAGCTCCGCGGGGGCCTGCAACTGAAGATTTTCCACCGCAAGAAAAGTTAAGGCTAGAACGGGAGCTGTTGGGCTTTTATGTTTCGGATCACCCGCTGCGGCGGATTCAAGAGCAGGCGCGGCTGTTGGCTCCTGTTAACCTCTCCGATTTGAGCGGCTACGCAGCCGATACTTCTGTAGGCATTCTGGCCCTGCTGACCGCCATTAAAACGGTAACCACCAAGAGAGGGGATCGCATGGCCATTTTGCAACTGGAAGATCTCACCGGCAGTTGCGAAGCGGTGATCTTCCCCAAAACTTACGAACGTTTGCGCCATCGTCTGGAGGTGGATCAACGGCTCTTTATCTGGGCCAAGGTGGATCAGCGGGATGAACAGGTGCAATTGATTGTCGAGGACTTACAGCCGATTGAATCGGTGAGTTGGGTTACGGTGGAACTCCCTCTGGACTCGGCTGGGACATTGGAGGATCGATACCGTTTGCAAACATTGCTTGCCCGCCAACGTTCGGAAGCCAAGGAAGAAAATCGCATCCCTGTTGTGGCGGCCATCGTCGCCCCTCCCCACACGCTCTGGGTGAGGCTGGGATCCCAATTTTGGGTTAAAGATGCCGAGGCCACCGTGGCAGCTTTGCGCCAAGCTGGCTATACCGCCCGCAGCGAAGCGCTAGCCTCCCGATAGGCAACCCAACTGTTGTCCCAGCCAGGCGCGCAACTGCGCCGCCGTCAGCCGCGGCGAGGGGCGAGGCAAAAGCCGTTCGGGATCCCCGGCCACCTTCAGCACGGGAACCTCCAGGTGGTAGCGCTCCCACCAGGCGGGGTTGGCGGTGATGTCGCGGATTTCCAGCTCGCCGATTTCGGGGATCTGCCGCAATTTCTCCGCTAGGCCCTCGCAGAGGTGGCATCCGGGCTTGCTGTAGAGAATCAGCGGCGGCCAAGGCATAGGGGATCCCTAGGGAGTAACGGCACAGGCCAGCCGGCGGTGTTGCAGCGAGGGCATCTGCCGCCGGATAAGCTGTAGCCGCTCTGGGGCGATCTCGGCAATGGCCACTCCTGGTTTTTCGCCGCCGGCATCCGCCAGGATCGTCCCCCAGGGATCCACGATCATGGCGTGGCCATGACATTGTCGCCGCTCGTAGTGGGTGCCCACCTGGGCGGGGGCGATCACGTAGCAGGTGTTTTCAATGGCCCGACACTGCAGCAAAACCTGCCAGTGATCCCGACCCGTGTAGGCGGTAAAGGCGGCGGGGATCAACAACACTTCTGCCCCTCGATCCACCAAGGAGCGATATAGCTCAGGAAAGCGCACGTCGTAACAGACCGACAAACCAAGGGTGCCTAGCCGCTCCTCCTGGCAGACAACCACCTCGTTGCCGCTCACCACCGTGTTCGACTCGCGGTAGGTGTTGCCGTCGGGCAGGTTGACGTCGAAGAGGTGGATCTTGCGGTAGCGGGCCAGCTCCTTGCCCTCGGGGCTGTAGAGGGCCGCCGTGTTGTACACCTTGCCCTGTCCATCCGGCACCGGGTATCCCCCGCCCAGCACAAACACCTGGTAGCGCTGGGCCATCTTGGCCAAAAACTCTTCGGCCCGCTGCGCAATCTCCGGCGCAAGGCGGGCTTTTTCTTCCTCCGGCCCCATGAAGGCAAAGTTTTCCGGCAAGGTCACCAGCTCACAGCCCCGGCGCGCCGCAAAGTCAATCCACTCCTCTGCCTGTTGCAAGTTGCCGGCCAGATCGGGGGTGCTGGTCATCTGCAGGGCGGCTGCCAAGTAGGATCGCATAGGAAAACTCCAAGGAGACTCAAGGGATCCAGCCGGCTAGCCCACCAGGTGCCACCAGCCCAGGGCAGGCCCCACAAATCGCACCACCACCCAGACAATGGCCAGGAGAATAATGCCGGCCCAAGCGCCTCGAGTTGTCCAATTGTAGATCGTGCGGGCTTGGGCTTTGGTGAGAGGAATGTCTTTGAGCTGGGGAAAGAGCAGCTCTTGGTCGGGAGTCGGTCTGTTTCGGGTTTTGCGGCGCTTGGCTTCGCCCATAGGGTGGCCTCCAAGTTGGCTTTTGCTGTGCCGGGGTAGTGACCATCATCTTAATGCTGTTACGCTTCCGGTGCGCCCACAACTTTTCCCAACGGCAGGGTGGCTCGGGATCCCTGTTTTGCCGATCCACATCGGCGAGAGTGCTCCGCCAGTCGCTTAAGCAGAGGGATCCTGGCTAGATCCATGCCTTGCCTCCGCCGACGAACCTATGTTGGTTGGCCACTGCTCCCGCTAGCCGGAAATCCACAGAGGGGATCCCTGGTGCTCTTGGGGCCGGCTGCCGTCTTCTTCGGTAATGGCCACTGCCCGCACCCATTCTGTGGATGCGAACACCGGTGGCAAGCGCAGCTCCTGTTCTTGGTTTCCCGCCGCATCCACCCGGAAAGCTGTGGTGAGGATCGCCCCCGCCCTATCTTTGGTGAAGGGCGCTTCCGGCTCCAGCACCACCCAGAGCGCATAGACGCGGCCTTCCGGCAGCGGCGGCAAACCGCGGGCTACCAGCCTCCCCTGCAAGCGCTGCGGATCCACCTCCACCGTAACCGAGCCAGTCACGTTTTCTGCCGTCGGTTGCAATTCATATGTCACCACCTCGACCGGGATCCCTTGCGTCTGGGCCAGTTGCAGCCTGCGCCACAGGTAGAGATTCCCCAGTCCCAAAGCCACGATTAACCCTGCTGCCAATGCCGCCAGGCCCCGCCAGCGAGGGGATCCCTGAATTGTCGTGGAGAGGGGTTTGGGCGCCGGCTCTGTGTAGGCTTGCAGCAGAGAAGCCCGCAGCGCGGGGGGAGGTTGCTTCTCTTCGACGCCGTAGGCCCTTTCCAGGGTCTGTTGCAGGGCTTGCAGCTCCTGCTGCAGCTCCGGGCGCAGCTTGAGCACCGCTTCCAGGCGGTCGGCCTCTTCCGGGGAGAGATCCCCCAGCACGTAGCCGGCCAGCCACAGTTGCAGTTCTTCGGGAGACACAGACTCGGCTTTCATGGGGCGCCTCCCAGCAACTCGCGCAGCCGCAGCAAGCCTCGGCGGGCTCTGGCTTTAACCGTTCCCAAAGGCAGATTCAATTGCTTGGCAATTTCTGTTTGGCTCATGCCTTCGTAATAGGCCATTTTGAGGATTTGGCGTTGATGTTCAGATAGCTGGGCCAAAGCCGTTTGCACCTCGACCGCCTGCTCTGCCCCGGCCAACTGCTCCAGGGCCGGATCCTCGGCGGCATCGCCCTGTAATTCCACTCTGCCCCGTTCCAGGGATCGCTGTCGATTGCGCCAAGAGCGCAGCCGATCCAAACAGCGGGAGCGGGCCAAAATGCCCAGGTAAGTGCGCAGGGATCCCCGCTTGGGATCGAAGGAAGAACGGGCCAAACTCAAAAAAATGTCCTGCGTCAGATCTTCGGCCTCGGCAGAGTTGCCCAGCATCTTGCAGGCGATTCCGTATACCAAACCGGCGTGGCGGTCGTAGAGGATAGCCAAAGCTTGCGACTGGCCTGCCTTGAGGGCTGAAAATACCTCTGCATCGCTTCTCTCCTGCAGAGATCCCTCGGCTTTGTCATCCTCGATCTTCATGGGGGGAAGGAGAAAACAAAACGGCGACGAGAAAGCACTTAGTAAGAAGCAGGCCTTGCCTAAGGCAAGCCAGAAAGGACAGCGGCTCCCATAATCTATCGCCTGCATAGATGGAGGTCAACCCTACTTGAAGAAGTACAGAAGGCCCAATCCCGAGCTGGAATCGGGCCGAAACAAAACAGCAACAATTGGCCAGAAAAATGACTGGAATTGTAACAACCTGGCCGATCTAGAAGGCAGCCAAGCCAAAGAACGGCCCACCCGGCAGCGTGCCCACAGAGGTGGCGCGACCTGTATTCAGGTCAATTCGATACAGGGTGGAGCCGCCGATGGCAAAGCCGGTATCCACCCCGCCGACCGTGCGGATGTCAAACCCGCCCACCGGGCCGAAGTTCACGCCCAGGGGGCCAATCGGCATTTGCACCCCCTCGTTGGGCGGATTCTGGAACAGCAGCAGGTTGCGCTCGCCGTCGATGTTCAACAGCCGTGTGGATTGGGTGCCGGCCACGTTGTTGGTGTAGGCGGCGGCGGTAACAGCCGGTCGGGATCCCTGCAGTTCCATTGGGCCAAAGGCCAAAGGTCTATCTTGGATCACTTCGCCCGTGTCCACATTGATGCGGAAGTTCTGGCCGTTGGCTCCCACCAGGCGCAGCCGATCCGGAACGGGGTTGAAATCTATGCCGGACAGCGTACCCGCCGTAAAGGGAACCGACAGGGTACTGGCCACCGTAGCGGCGCCGGTCTGCAAGTTAATGGTGTAGAGGATGTTGGCGTCGGTGAGGCCGTAGAGCAGGCGATTGGCAGGACGCACATCAATACCGATCAAACTACCACTCACCCCCGTCACCGTCAGGGATCCCTGTACCGAGGCATCGGTGGAGCGGATGAAGGTGAGGCGGTTGCCGCTGCCCAGGGCCACCAAATCTGCTTGGGAGGGGATCATCGCCATCGGAGAAGCATTGCTGTTGCTGCAGCCCAGCAGAGCTAAGCTACCGGCTGCCACAGATACGGCCACACACTGCAGGTGCTTGCGCATGGAAAATGCTCCTTAAAAAATTGACAAATTGTCTCAGTCGGTGTCAGGATTGTTGACAACAAAACACCCCTCTGCGCCACAAGACAGGTGGTTGCAGATTGCTGCGGCAAGCAGCACTCTCTTTTGCCGCTAGAAAGGCAGGCTAGAGGGATCCCATCCCCCAGCCGAGAATCCGCTTTTGCCCTTCCATTGAGGGGGAAGGCCAATTGTTCTTCCCAAAGGGGAGCGCGTGGGGCGCTTCTGTAGCAATTACTCCCATCCTCCCTGCTTGGATGCTCAGGATGGAAAGGTTTGGACGGAGATTTTAACTAGAGGCGCTGGTGTAAAAGCGCAGGGCAAAGCGCCAGAACAAATGGGATCCCCACAGCAGCCCCGCCGCCAGCAGGGCGGATCCCACAAGCCAGGGCCACTGGATCCGACCCAGCAAGGCTTCTGCCGGCACGGTGGTCAAGAAAGCCACCGGCACGACGAAGGTAAAAAACAACCGATAGGCCACCGGATAGGCCACCAGCGGGAATCGCCCCGCCTCCACCAAGCCCCGCAACACCTCGGTGACGTTGTAGATCTTGACAAACCAGATGCTGGTGGCCCCCAGCATAAACCAGAGGCTGTAGAGGATGACCAACCCCAGCAAAAGGGGCACTAGACCCAGAACATAGGCCCAGGCCGGCAGCCGCAACTGGATCCCGGCGTAGAGAATCAACAACAGGCCACAGCCAATATCCACCAGGCCCCAGGGAGAAAACACCCGCGTTGACAGCCAAAACTGACTGCTGATGGGCTTGAGCAACACAAAATCCAGGGTGCCTTCCTGAACTTGTTGCACGATGCGGTTTAAGTTGACGTTAAAAAGGCTGGCCGACACCCCCTGCAAAATGGTGAACACCCCCAAGACGATGAGCGCCTCCGGCCAGCTCCAGCCCCCCAGGCGGTGCCCCTGCTGGTAGAACAGCGACAGCCCAAACAAAGCTGACCCCAGGCCGCCCAAGCTGCTGAGGCTGGCAAAGACAAAATTGGCCCGGTACTCCATTTCTGCAGCTACAGAAGTGCTCCAAAACAACCACAACACCTGCAAATAGCGCAGCACTTGGGTTTTCTCCCATCTCAGCGTTCATTCCACTTGCGGTAGCAGCGGGCAGTAATCAAATAGGGGTGAAACACTTCTAAGAAATGGCTTTGTAACACCTGAAAGAACTCCTCGATCCGCTGTGAATCGTCGAGATGAAAGGGAAATTCGCCTTTAAACCCCTTGAAAAAATACCAGTTAATCAAGAGCTTACCTGCCGGCTGGAGCCAGTCGTCAAATTGCCGCAACTGCGCCGCCGGATCCGGCAAATGTTCCACCACATCGAAGCAGATGACGGTGTCAAAACGGATCCCTTCCGGGAAGGTGTCTGGACAGTGGATGCGTTCGCTTAGGCCCAGCTTTTCCGCCCGCAGTTGCACAAACTGCCGATGGATGGGGTTGATATCCCAGAAGATCACCTGCTCCACCGCCGGGCAGAGGGCCGCCCCAATGGCGTGGGTGCCGATGCCGCCGCCAAAATCCAACACCCGCCCACGGGCATGGTCGGCCACCAGGCGCAGGGTATCGCCGATGTAGTCGGTGCTGCTCAGGTGCCAAGCTGCCAAGTCCAGCAAATAGGCGGATCCCACCCGATCCCGGTAAAAGATCTCCGCCTGATCCCAGATGAAGTCGCGCCGGCCCAGCTCTGCCAACTGTTGCTGGCCAAGCCGCAGCTTCTCCCGCAGCTCGGCGGCCTTGAGGCCGAGAAAGGATCCCAAGTGAGCTTCCAGGTCGAAGCCATTTTGCCAGTAGCCGCTCAGGGCAGGGGGAGTGGGAGTCACGGGAACCCAAAACTCGGCAGGGGGTTGGATTGAAAACCATTCACGCCATCAAGCGGCGGTGAAGTCGTCGTTCTCTCTGGGCGTCTCTTTCAAGGTTTCTCTCTGGGATCCGGTTGGGGTTACATTGTCGCCGAGGGCCGGCGGCCTCAACAGGGCTGCCAGCGTCTCCGGGCTGAGGCGGTCGGTGCTCTCCACGATGGCGGTTACATTGGGCCCAAACCCTATCTTGTCCAAAAGCTGTAGCCGATGAGACAAAACCCGCTTGCCGTTGACGAACAAACCATTGGTGCTGCGGCGGGATGCGGAACTGCCGTCAAAGATCATATAGCCGTACCCAGCCCGGTTCTCTTCCGGGATGCGGATGATCAGGGCGTGTTCGCGGGAAACACAAGAGTCGTAGAGGCGGATGTGGTTGCTGGCTGCCCGGCCCACCGAGTAGTAAATCTTGTCTAAGACAACGCCGCGCCGACCCATCCGATCCGTGAAGATCAAGACCAAGTGAGGAGGGCTGGGTTGGGCAGCAGGAGCGCTCATGCTCATCTGTGGATACGCCCGGAGCTGAGGTGGTCAGAAAGGGCAGACTGGGAACAGTCAGGCAATCAAGCCGCAAAATGCGGATCCCCCTCTCTTCTCACCCGCCATAGGCTTGAATCATACACTATCCTAGGTCAACCCATACCGACAGCGCCTCCTACCCCCTCTTTTTCTCAAGGGCAAACAGGCTGAGAAAGTGACATCCTCTCCCGCTAAGCCCTGACGGGCTGTAGACGGGAGCTTCCGAGAATCACTTCCCGGAGTTGCTGCTTCAACGGACTGGTAAACCAGGATCCTCCACAGCCAGAGAGCGGCAGTCCCACCGCCCTGAGTCCTCGCTTCAAAATCTCGATAGCAGCGTTCAAGTCTCTGTCCCACGACCCGCAACGGGGGCAATCATGCACCCGTTCCGACAAGGTCTTGGGAACACGCTCCTCACAAACACAACAATTTTGGGACGTACCAGGGGGATCCACTCTCAACACCTGTTTGCCGCGTTTGACCGCCACTGCTGTCAGAATGTCAAGAAATTGTCCCCAAGCCGCATCCAAAATCGATTTAGCCAACCGAGTCCGTGCCAGCCCTCGGACGTTGAGATCCTCCACCACCAACAGGTCGTATTGCCCCACCAGCCAGTGCGCCACTTGGTAGTGGAACGCTTTGCGTTGTCGGGCAACGTGCAACTGCAAACAAGCAACTTTCGTGGCTTGTCTCTTCCAGTTGGCGGACCCCTTCACTTTGCGGCTCAGTTGCCGCTGCTGTCGAGCCAAGTGCTTTTGAGCTTGGCGGTAGTACCGCGGGATAGGCACCACCTCCCCATCGCTGGTGGTGAGAAACCTATCCAATCCCACATCAATACCCACCGCCCTTTTGACCGGCACAGGCTCTGGGAGAGGAACGCTTTTGTCCTCCAAAGTAATGCAGACATACCACCCATCGGCCTTGCGCACCACTGTGCAGGTTTTGGGCACGAACCCCTCTGGCAAGGGGCGGTGCAGCACCACAGGCATCGAGCCAATCTTGCTCAGCCGCAGAGTCTCCCCTTCCAGATGCGCTCCCGCCCCCCTGCTGGCCCCCCAACCCCCCGTATACGGGGGGCAGGGGGGGCGGGGGGCCGGGGCAGTTGATGCGGGGGAATGTGAAGGATCTCAACTCCCCCGCTTTTTTGAAGCGGGGCCGCCCCCGCCGCTTGCCTGTGCTATCCGGCACCTGCCACGCTTTCCACGCCTTGTCCAGCCGCATCAAGTTTTGCTGCAGCACCTCGGCGTAAATGCCCCGGTAGGCCGGGAATAGTTGCTTGATTTGTTTGAGGGATCCCGCCTGCCGATAATAATTCGGCTCCAGCGGGGGTTCTGACACAGGCAACGGGCACGAGACAAGGCTGCAACGGTCAATTGGGCAACGGGTTGCGGTCAGCCAGTCCAGTCTCTGCCCCAGAGCGTCGTTCCACTGCCGCCGCAACAATTCCAGCCACTCGGTCATCAGAGCGGCTTGGTCGTCGCTGGGCAGGATCCGGTACTCGTGGGTGATAATCATGAGACGGTTCTAGCATTTAGCGCAATGAGCTACAACATAGGCCATCGTTCTGTTTACAGCCTACAAATCCACTTGGTGCTGGTGACAAAGTACCGTCGTCGGGTGATAACTGCTCCAATGTTGCAGAGGCTGGAAGATATATTTCGAGCGACCTGCCAAAAGTGGCGCTGTTCCTTGGTGGAGTTCAACGGTGAGGCGGATCATGTGCATCTGTTGGTGAGTTTTCCGCCGGATGTTCAGGTCTCGAAGCTGGTGAACAACCTGAAAACAGTCTCCAGCCGGTTGATTCGCAAAGAGTTCGCCACAGAGGTGGCACGGTTCTACAGCAAGCCTGTATTTTGGACAGGGGCCTATTTTGTTGCCTCTTGTGGTGGGGTCACCGTTGAGGAGTTGAAGAAGTATGTCGAGCAGCAGGCAACGCCCAGATTGTGAGACTCAGGGGCATTGAACCCCTTCGTCTCACCGCCTATCCTCCATCCCGCCAAGCTGCGCTGTGGCGGGAGTACCCCGGAGGTTCTGATGGGTTCGTTGCAAAAACAACAACTGACCCAGAACAACTCGGTCTGACTTCTAATCTGGTTGGGGAACTCTCAAGAAGCGAGAAAGAGCGGGACAATGCCCAGCGCCTGCCGGATGTCGTCATCCAAGCCCTTGGCAAGGGTCAGAATCAAGCGCAGGAGGGATCCGGTTGCAGGTTTGCCCCAGACAGGAGATCATAGAGTCCTATCAAAGCAAAAAGCTCCCATTGACAGCGTGACGGTGGAACCTAAGCAGACTCAGCTAGACCCTCGGCCCGCCGGCCTCACCACAGCTACCGGAACCATCAAAGCCCAGTTGGATTTGCTGTTGCTGGGGCTGGAGTCCCTGAGCGGAGAAATTTCCGAGGCGGTTCTGGCTGCAGCCAAAGCCCTGAACTTGGAAAAGCAGATCGGCGATCGGGTGGCTCTCTGGCGGCTGCGCAACGCCAACCCTCTGCGCCGCAGCAGCGGTGGGCGAAAAGAAGTCGATATCGAAGAGGCGCGCGCCCTGGTGCTGGTGATTGCTCATCTGGCTGCTCAGCAGCAGGCCCGTATCCGCAGCACCTTGGAGCAACTGGAAGCTGCTGTTGAACAGGAGCTCAGCCCTTTCCGTCAGCCACTGGTGGGCGACTATCTAGATGAGTTTATCTCCCACTACCGCAGCCGCATGGTGGATGGGGATGTGCGTGACGAGAACAGCCTCGCCGAGCTGGCTCTGCGCATCTTGATCGAGCTGATGTTTTACAGCAGCCCAAGAGGGGCCCAGCGTCTATGGAAAGCCCTGCTCAACCGCCCTGAGATGGATCTGCCCGCCGGCAGCGACGAAGAAGGGGAGGTAGCCCATAGCTCCGGATCGGATGCTTTGCCCTCTTCCTGAAATAGGCTCCTTGCTTGTGTTGTTTGCCCGCCAGTTGCCATGCCCAGTCTCACCCTTATCAGTCATACCTATCAACAGCCCACCTCGACCCTCACGGTGCGGGGAGAGGCACCTGGCCTGCCCGAAGCTGCCGAGGGTTCCTCAACGCCGCCCCTGCGAGCCATCCAGCAGAACTTCGAGTGTCAGTTGGAAATTCGCCAGGGGGAGACCACCAAAACTCTGCAGGGGGACAGTGTTTGGCTCAGCGATTTGATCGCGGTGATCGACCGCTACGTCGGATCCCAGCTCAGCGGCGCGCCCAAGGGAACCTTCAGCGGTACTGTGGCCATCCGTCCGCTGGATTTTATTTTTCATCGCCTCACGGTGCGCCAAGGGGAGAATCAGATTGCCCAAGTGGATCTGTCGATGACCCAGTTGTACGACCTGTTGGAGAACCTCTCTCAGGTGGCCGATGACATTCCCCAACTGGCCAGCCTGGGAACGCCGGTAACGCGGGCTTGGTATCGACAGCCTGCCGGGATCGCTGCCCTGCTGGTGGGAGGGATCGCCCTGGTGGCCGGGGTCGGGATCTGGGCCAGCCGCACCCCGGAGAAGAGGGCTCCCACTGCTTTCAACTCGGCCCAGGAGCAGCTCACCGCGCCGGAAGCCTCTGGAGATCCTCTGCTGCGGCTGCAAAACACCCTGGCCCAGCAATGGCAGTCTCCTCCCGATTTGCAGGAGAGCTTGATCTATCGAGTAACGGTGGATGCGGCGGGATCCCTGCTGGCTGCCGAGCCGGAGAATGAGCTGGCCCGGGAACGCCGCGCCGAAACTCCTCTTGCCGACCTGCCGGAGTTGCCGCCGGATCCCTTGCCGACGGGTGCCAAACAGTTCCGCATCAGCCTAGGGCCAGAGAGCCGGGTAGAAGTGACCCAGATAGAGCCCCTCTGAAATCCGGGCTGAGGAGAACGTCACTCCAGACAGATGACCGGCCCCTCTGTGCCACACTGCTCGCCGTGCAGCCACTCTTCCTGGGGATCCGATTGAGCCAAAGACATAGCCGCCAGCAGAGCCAAAGCAGCGACTACCCCCGCGAGCCAGATGCTGCGCATGGTTTTCTCCCCATCTGCGATGAGTTCAATCTCTCGCTTTTCCGCCCGTGTCTTGGTGACCGGATGAGAGGTTCGAAGGCGATCCAAATCACAGTCAACGGCTGGCCGCTCGCCCTCTCCCCTTGCCGTCGCGGTAGAGTTTGGCAGTGATCTTAATCTGCAGGGATCCCCACTTCGCCCTCTTTCAGCGCAGATCCCGGCCAAAAGGCAACAAAGACAGGATGACCAGCTTCAGGTGCTGTTTGGCAAAGGGGATCCCAACGACGGTGACGGCCAGGATCACAGCCCAGAAGAGGTGGTTGAGCACCAGGGGCCAGCCGAAGAGCAACAGCCAGATCACGTTGAAGATCAGCAGCAGCGGGCTGTTGGCAACTCCACCACTTCTTTGCCGAAGGGGGCAAGCACTGCAAACCCCAGTTTGATGCTCTGCCAGCCAAAAGGAATGCCGATGATGGTCAGGCAAAGGCTTAGCCCCCCCAAGATATAGCCCAGACTGGTCAGCAACCCCCCGAAGATCAGCTAAATGATGTTGCCAATTAAGCTCATGATTCAGAACCTCTAGCGCTGAGCCCGGACTGCAGGGCAGGTTTCCGCTCCCCGCCCCCTGGACAAGCAGACGGGGCGGACCCCTTTTTATTGTTCCCATCGCCAAAGCACGTTCCCTTGAGCCTCGCCGAACTGCAATACTTCGTCAAGGTTTGCAACGCTTTTGGGGAGCTGTGGTAGGATGCCTGCTGTCTGACGAGCCGATCTACTTGCAGCGAGGAGAGCGCCTTGAGCCTGAGAGTTGCTGTTGTTGGGGGTGGCCCAGCCGGAGCCTCTGCCGCCGAAGTTCTAGCCCAAGCCGGAATCGAGACCTTTTTGTTTGAGCGGAAGCTAGACAACGCCAAGCCCTGCGGGGGCGCTATTCCCCTCTGTATGGTCTCAGAGTTCGACCTCCCTGAGGAGATTATCGACCGCAAAGTGCGCAAGATGAAGATGATCTCCCCTTCCAACTACGAGGTGGATATCGCCCTCGAAAAGGAAAATGAGTATATCGGCATGTGCCGCCGCGAGATCCTGGATGCCTTCTTGCGCAACCGCGCTCGCCAAAAAGGGGCGGAGCTGATCCACGGCAAGGTGATGCATCTGGAAATCCCCCAAAATGGCCGGGATCCCTACATCCTGCACTACAGCGATTTTTCCGACGGCTCAAATCGGGGAGTACCCCGTTCGCTGGGGGTGGATCTGGTGATCGGGGCAGATGGCTTTCACTCCAAGGTGGCAGAAGCCATCGGTGCCGGCGACTACAACTATGCTCTGGCCTTTCAGGAGCGGATTCGGCTCCCGGACGACAAAATGGCCTACTACGAGGAGCGGGCAGAGATGTACGTGGGGGACGATGTTTCTCCGGACTTCTATGCCTGGGTGTTCCCCAAGTGCGACCACGTGGCGGTGGGCACCGGCACCATGAAGGCCAACCAAGCCCAGATCCAAAAGTTGCAGGCCGGGATCCGCGCCCGCGCTGCCGAGCGGATTCGGGGCGGCCAGGTGATCAAGGTGGAAGCCCATCCGATCCCAGAGCATCCGCGTCCGCGCCGTGTGGTGGGTCGGGCAGCCCTGGTGGGAGATGCGGCAGGCTATGTAACCAAGTCCAGCGGCGAGGGGATCTATTTTGCCGCCAAGTCGGGCCGCATGTGCGCCGAGACCATCGTCGAGACCTCCGAGGGCGGGAAGCGCATCCCCAGCGAAGAAGATCTCAAGCTGTACCTCAAGCGCTGGGATCGCCAATACGGCCTAACCTACAAGGTTTTGGACATTTTGCAACGGGTGTTCTACCGTTCCAACGCCACCCGCGAGGCCTTTGTGGAGATGTGCGCTGACCGGGATGTGCAGCGGATGACCTTTGACAGCTACCTCTACAAGACGGTGGTGCCCATGAACCCTTGGGTGCAGTTCAAGATCACGGTTAAGACTCTAGGCAGCCTGCTGCGAGGGAACGCCCTGGCACCTTAGGGATCCCTACTGCCACTGGAAGGTGACGGTGACCCGATCCCAATTGGCATCGGTTTTCAGAACCCTAGCAGAGGCGCGTTGTCCCGGCGGCACGTCGCTGGGTTCAAACGCGACCACCCGCGTCTCCACCACCTCCTCTCCCCGGTAGAACGTGAAGCGAGCACGAGCGTTGAGGACGGTGCGGGTGCTGCGGTTGATCGCCTCTACGCTCAGGCGGCTGCCAGCCCCCACCCGTTCTTCCTGAATCGAGCCCACGATCACGAAATCTCCCGGGTTGGGTGCAGATTCGGCGGCAGCAGTCGGCGTTGGGCTGGCCGTCGGTGGGGCCGTCTCGGCCTGGCCGGGATCGGGCTGCTTCAAGAGCGCCAAGACGCGGGCCAGCTCCTGCTGAAAGAAGACAAAGGCTTCCCGCGATTGGTTGGCCACCTGGGCCAAGATCAGCCGATCCGACTCTTCCAGGGGGATCTCCAGGAGGGGGGCCGGCCCTTTGAGGGCGACCCGAATGCTGGCGACTTCTTGGTTGATGAATTTATCCAAGTAGGGAAAGATGTTGAGAATGCAGTCTTGAAAGGATCCCATTGGCATAACGCGATTGTTCGTCAGCACTAAGTCGGCTCGCTCACAGCTAGTTCGATCCTCCATATCGATTTCCAGCGGCACCCGAAAAGATCCCAGGCTGGTGTTGGTGATGGTGACGTTAATGCCGTCCACTTCCTGCCGCCAGCCGTGGATGATCTCCAGGCTAGGGCTGGTCACTTCCTCGGTGAAATACTCTCCGGCCCAGGCGGGGGATCCCCATAAAGCTAGGGCCGAGAGCAATCCAGGGAGATAGTAAGTCCGTCTCCAATTCACCTCAACTTTCCCTCCTTGAACTCGCAGATGTCGGGGTAGAGCCAAACCGCACCCAGATGTTGCCTGCTGCCCCGAGATGGCAATAGCCTAGCCCCAGGGCTAGCACAAACCAAGAGGAGACAGCGTTGGTTTAACGGCTTTCAACCTTCTCCTTACTCGGCTCGGCAGCCGAGCGCCCATCTTCTGAGAAACTCGCGGTTGTCTCTGCAGCAGCTCCCCAGAGACCCTACTTGGACGCTCCTGCCGCTGCCGTTTTCCGACTTGTCAGGTGAGGGATCCCGTGTGCGATAGGATCAAAAGGTGCCAAAATCCTGAAAGCCTCGGATCGAGTGCGCCCGTGTTCCTCACCCTTTCAGCAGTATGGCCAGATCTCCAGCTTTGTGGCTCAGTCGCCTCGCTGTTCTGCGAGGGCTGATCTTTATCTTGGCGGTGGTGGTTGCTCTCGTCTACTTGGGCTTCAGCCGCGAAGTTCGTCTTGGCCTTGACCTCAAAGGGGGGACGCAGCTCACCCTGCAGGCTTTGCCCACGGAAGAGGTGCCTGAGATTACCTCTGAGGTGATGCAGGGGGTAGAGGCGGTGATCCAGCAGCGGATCGACGGCCTGGGGGTGGCCGAGCCTCTGGTGCAGATCAGCGGCCAAGATCGCCTGTTCGTGCAGCTGCCGGGGGTGGCAGATCCCGATCGGGCCATTGCTCTTTTGGGCGATACGGCCCGGTTGGAGTTTCGCAAGGGCCTGGTGCCGGTCAGTGCCCTGCCCCGCAACGAGCGGGGAGAGATAACGGCGGGGGAGGATCCCGACGCCCTGTTTGAACGGGTCGGCCTCACCGGCGATCTGCTGCGCAACGCCTATCCCCAAGCCCCCCGCCGCGGATCCCAGACTTGGGAAGTGTTGCTGGAGTTTAAGCCGGCAGGGGCAGAGAAGTTTACTCAGCTCACCCGCGAGTTGGCCGGAACAGGGCGCCCGATTGGCATTTTTCTGGACGACGTGCTGATCAGCGCGCCAATTGTGGGGCCGGAGTTTGCCCGCACCGGCATTACCGGCGGGACGGCGGTGATCACGGGCAATTTCACAGTGGAAACCGCCACCGATCTGGCGGTGAAGCTCAAGGCGGGGGCGCTTCCCGTTCCCATTCGCGTCATTGAAAACCGCACCGTCGGGGCCACGTTGGGGGAAGAGAGCGTGCGCCGCAGCCTCTATGCTGGCATTGCCGGCCTGGTGCTGGTTTTCGTCTTCATGGTGGCCTACTACCGCCTGCCGGGGCTTGTTGCCGATATCGCCCTCCTCATCTACGCCCTCTGTACGTTTGCTCTGTTCCAACTGCTGGGGGTGACCATGACCCTGCCCGGGATCGCCGGCTTCATCCTCAGCATCGGCATGGCGGTGGATGCCAATGTGCTGATTTTCGAGCGCATCAAAGAGGAGCTGCGGGCCGGCAAGTCCATCTACAAGTCCATCTCGGAAGGGTTTAACCGCGCCTTCAGCAGCATCCTCGACAGCAATGTCACCACCCTTTTGGTCTGTGGCGTACTTTTCTGGCTGGGGATGGGGCTGGTGAAAGGCTTTGCGGTAACCCTGGCCATTGGCATTTTGGTGAGCTTTTTCACGGCCATCACCTGCACCCGCACGCTGCTTTTGGCGGCAATGGGGATCCCCGCCCTGCGCAAACCTGAGTTTTACGGCGTTCGCATGGAGGCGGCTCAATCATGACAGCTCAAGAGCTATCCCCCACCGATCCGGCAGTGGGATCCCGGCGGTCGCTTGACTACCGCTTCGACATCGTGGGTCGCAGCAGGCTGTGGTTTAGCTTGTCTCTGGCAGTGTTGCTGGTGGGGCTGGTCAGCATGGCTTTTTCCCTGGCCTCTCTGGGAACCCCCCTGCGGCTGGGGCTGGATTTTGCCGGCGGCACCTTGTTGGATCTGCGTTTTGAGCAGCCTGTCACCACCGACGAGCTGCGGCGGGCTCTGCAGGAACATGACCTGGGAACCAGCATCATCCAACTGGACACCCAGACGGGCCAAGAAGCCCTGATCCGCATGCCCCCTTTGACGGAGCAGGAGCGCCTGGCGGTAGAAGCCACGCTGCGGCAACAGATAGGCCCTTTTGAGCGCAAGCTGGTGGAGACGGTAGGCCCGACGGTGGGGCGTCTGCTCTTGCGCTCCGGCCTTGTGGCGGTGCTCATCTCCTTTGGGCTCATTGTGGTGTATCTGGCCCTGCGCTTCCAGTGGGATTACGCAGTGTTTGCCATTGTGGCCTTGCTGCACGATGTGGTGCTGACAACAGGTCTGTTTGCCCTTTTGGGCCTGACGGTGGGCATGGAGGTGGACAGCCTGTTTTTGGTGGCGCTGCTAACCATCATTGGCTTTTCCGTCAACGACACAGTGGTTATCTACGACCGCATCCGGGAAAATCTGCGTCTGGTCAGCCGCAAGGTCAGCTTTGCCGAGGTGGTGAACCTGTCGTTGAACCAGACTTTTGCCCGCTCTTTGAACACCACCCTGACGACGATGCTGCCCCTGGTGGCCATTGCCATTTTTGGGGGAGCCACCCTGAAGGGGTTTGCCATTGCTTTGCTCATCGGCTTCAGCTTGGGGGTTTATTCCAGCATCTTCATCGCCAGCCCCCTGCTGGTGTGGTGGCGGCAGCGGCGCTATGGCGCCAACAGGGATCCCAATCCCCTGCCTTCCGGCGCAGAGGGGTAGGATCTTCCCTAGCCCAGGGGTAAAGCGGCGGCAACGGCCTACCAGTGCAGTCGCTGGCCGTAGGCAACCAGGTAGCGCTGCAAATCGGCCATTTTGCCCTGGGGCACGATCTGGGCTGGGGTCAAGCCGGGATCCTGGCTGCGGAGCCAAGCCACGGTCAGCCCCGCTGCCGAGCCAATGGTCCACTCGCCGTAATGGGTGCGGGTGGCGGCGTTGACAATGTGGCTGGCGGCGATCCCCTTGCCGCCGATGAGCAGGTTATCCACCTTCTGGGGGATCAGGGCCTCTAGGGGGATGACGATGGGGCGGACGGAAAACTCGTTGACCGGCGCCGAGCTGGCCGACAGGGAAGGCTCCCAGTTGCGGTAGCGACAGCCGTGCATGTCGATGGCGTAGTGGGTGATCCCAACTGCTGTGGGGCTAAAGTCCCGTCCCCCGCTGGCGCCGACGCGAATATCCTGCTCCAGCATCAGGAATTCCGCCTGGCCGTAGGCAGCCCGCCCCAGGATACGCCGCCCCTCCCGGATGTAGGGGTAGAGGCTGAGGCCGGAGCGGGTGCCCAGCAAAGACTCTTCGCCAAACAGCAAGGAGAGGGGATAGCCGGCGCGGGACTGGGTTTCCATCAGCCATTCGGCAAACAGCAGGGCGTGGTTCTCCCCATCTTTGATGGCCGAGACATCCAGCCCCCCCAGCCAGTTGTGGCGCTGCCCTGAGGCCAGCAGCCGCTCTTCCGTTAGGATTAGGGGTGGGTTCATGATCCCCCAGTCGTTGCCGCGGTTCCAGTTCACCAGGCTGAGATCGCCGGGAAGCGGGGTGCCGTAAAAGGGATCCGTGCGGCCTTTGCTGACGATGCGGCGGTAGTTGAAAAAGCTCTGGCCGCTGAAGGTGGGAAACCCCTCCAGGTCGAACTGGCGGCGGTGCTCGGCGCGGGAGTAGCCCGGCTGCAACTGGGCCAGCTCGGCGCGGGAGCGCCCGCCGTCGTCGTGGATGGCCAGCACGAAGGGAAAAGTGAAAGCCTGGGTGCACTCCGGGTTGCTGGCCGGGGCGGCGTTGGGCTCCCCGGTTAGATCTCGCCCTTCTGAGCCCAGCCGGTAGGGGATCCCGGCCCAGCCCACCAGCTCGCCGGTGTCGGTGGCGTCGATCACGAACAAGGGGCGGCCCGGCGGCGCCTGCAGCCGCAGCACCCGCTTGGCAAAGACTTCCGTCTCCTGCCAGCTATACCAGCTCACCAATTCCCGCCACAGCCGCCCCGGCGGCACAAAATCGGGATCCCGCGGCTGCCGCTGCACCGCGTAGATGCTCTCGAGGCGGGAGCCGTCGGCGCTGAAGGTGGCCCCCTTAAAAGCGGTCTGGGTGGCCCAGCGACTGTGGGGGGCGCTGCGGGCGGCCTGTTGCAGCCAGGTTTCCACCGCCTGCAAACCAGCCTGGGGCGGAAAACACAGCCCCCCTACCCAGCAACTGTTGATTTCGGAGACACGGGTTCCCGGCGGGATCCCTGTCCAGGCGGGCAGATGCACCGGCTGGCTTTCGATGAGGGCCTTAAACTCCAGCCAGTGGCGGGAAAAATTGCCCCGCTGCCGCATGGGGAGCGACTCGTCGATGGCTGATACCCCCTGGGAGGTGATCTGGCCCCCCAGCCAAGGGGTGAGCTCGATGAGACAGGTTTGCACGCCCCCCCGCATGGCCTGGCCTGCCGCCGCCACGCCCCCCAGGGATCCGCCCACCACCACCAGCTCGCACTCCCAGATCTCGTCCGGCTGGGGCAGGGGATCCAGCAGCGGCCAGCCGTGGGCCGTAAAACGGGGCACCTCCGGCTCTGGAGCGGCGACGGGCGATCCCCCTTCCGGCTGGGAGAGGGCGGCAAACCCCATCCCCGCCACAAAGCCCAGCAGCGACAGGATCCCCAGCCCCAGAGCTTGTTTGCGCCTGAGTTGCTGCCGCGCCGCTGGGATCCCCTTACCGGCCGTCTTCACCTTAGTTTTGCCTCACACCCCAAGCTTTCTTCCGCAATGCTAGCAGGAGAACCCCTCTTGAGAATAGCTGATGAATAAGGCCCCCTTGAATGGCTGCGGGTGGCTCCGGATCCCCCAGATGGAAGTGCCGGACAAGGGGATCCAAGCAGGTGAAATCGGGCATAGGCAACCGTTGAGCCCTGGATGGCAAGGGCTGGGTCGTTGCCTGGCGTTGGATTGGGCTTTTGTTGGTATCCTACGCGATAGCCGGTCTGATACATTTACGCTGAACACTGCTGAACATCACTGTTCAACTATGCAGCGATAGCATTCTGCTTGTTTCCATTCGCGTTAGCGGGACGGAGTCCAAACAGAATGGCGGTATCCCGCAAAGCTTTGAGTAGAATACCCAAAGCGCAGTTTCCGTGTCGTCTTACTACCAATTTTCTGCTTTGCTTTGGCTACCATGTTGGCAGACTCGAAAGTAAACAGAAAGATCAACTGGTAGTAATCCGTACTGAACATATTATACATTATTTTCAGTATAGTTGAGCTTATTATTGACTAGAGTCATGCTCCGACTGCTGCTCCATGCTGACCTTGCAAACTGTGGCCGACCTGCTGCAAGCCCCTTTGCAGGGAGATCCCCACCTCTTGGGGTTGCCGGTTCAGGCCCTCTGCACCGACAGCCGCCGGTTGCAGCCAGGATCCGTTTTTGTGGCGCTGCGGGGAGAACGCTTCGACGGGCACGATTTTATTCCGCAAGCCCTGAGCAAGGGGGCCGTTGCTGTCATCAGCCAGCGGCCGGTGGAGGGTCCCCACTTCCAGGTTCCCGATACCTTGACTGCCTATCAGCGCATTGCCAGAGCCTGGCGGGAGCAATTTTCCATCCCGGTAGTGGCCATCACCGGCTCAGCAGGCAAAACCACCACCAAGGAAATGCTGGCGGCTGCTCTTTCGCGCTACGGCAGCGTTCTCAAAAGCGAGGCCAACCACAACAACGACATTGGGGTGGCGCAAACGCTGCTGCGGCTACAACCAGAACACCAGTTTGCCGTTCTGGAGATGGCCATGCGCGGCCCTGGTGAGATTCGCCGCCTTGCACAGATGGCTCGCCCCACCCATGCCTTGATTACCCACATCGGCACCGCCCACATCGGCAGGCTGGGATCCCGCGAGGCCATTGCTGCTGCCAAGTGTGAGCTGCTGCAGGAGTTGGGGCAGGGGATAGCTGTGCTCAATGGTGAGGATCCCTTGCTGTTGGCCACTGCCGCCAGCCTGTGGTCGGGAAAAACCCTCACCTATGGCCTCGCCCAAGGGGACTTGCGAGGAGAATGGGATCCCCAAGCCCAAACCGTAACCGTGGAGGGCTTGACCTTGCCGGTGCCCCTGCCAGGAAGGCATCACGCCCTTAACTGGATGGGGGTGCTGGCGGCTGTGCGCAGCTTGGGTCTGAATTGGGAGCGCCTGCAAGAGCCCCTTGACCTACCGCTGCCTCTGGAGGGGCGCAATCGCCATCTCAAGCTGGCTGGGGACGTGGAGATTTGGGATGAGACCTACAACGCCTCGCCGGAAGCGATGATCGCGGCTTTGCACCTGCTGGCTCAGACTGCGGGAAAACGGCGCTGGGCCATCCTCGGCCCAATGCGGGAACTGGGAGAGCATGCCCCACAGCTCTACGCAGAGGTGGGTCGGGCGGCTGCCTCCTTGAGACTGGAGCGGGTCTGGCTTTTGGATCCCGACGGGGAGATGCAGCCACTGGTTGACGAAAAGCCAGCCGCCGAGGTTGAACGCTTTGAGGAAGCTTCTGCCTTAGTGGAGGGTTTGCAGCAGCAGGTGCGGGCAGGGGATCGACTGCTGTTTAAGGCGGCGCGAGCCGTCGAGCTGGAGCGGGTGCTGCACCGCTTTTTGCAGGCTTGGCAGGGATAAGCTAAGCTAAAGGACAGTCGATAAGTGGCGCCCTATCGAGGCCATCGACCCGAAGCTTGCCCACACCTTCTTCACAGCTGCACTTCTTCTGGACAGCATGTACCACAACCCTTCTCTGCGGGAAGAACCTCGCGATCAGCCTCCAGTAGTGCTGCCCCTGCCCGGTAGCATTTCTATCCTCGACTGGTTGCGCCAGGAAGGCCGGCTGATCGAGCAGCCTCTTGAAGTCCCTGAAGCTGTTTTGGAAGAAGACATCGACGACATCGACGATTTGATCGGGGACGACTACGACGAAGACTTCGAGGCGGAAGAAGAGTAGGCATGCCTGCTGAGATCGCCAACTCGTTTACCCCTCTGCCCAGCACCGCAGAGGTGCCCACTTTGGCGATGCCAATGGAACGCTAACTTGAACAAACAATGTAAACAAACGTAACGATCCCTCAGCCTCAAGGGATCCTCATCGGGCGTGTTTTGGATGGTTCACCGCCATCCCGCGATGATTGTTGCAAATCTAACCTCAGCGGAGAGTAGCCTTGTAAGCCTTGTCAAAAAGGTATTTTGGGGTAGTAGAAATATCTTTTTCGGGGACTTTTTGCGATTTTGAGGAACCCGAGCTCTATCCCGTCCGTCACATAGAAATGTGAACCTACTCTTCACGGAGGGTTACATTGCATGATTCGCAATCTCTTCGCTCTCTCCTTGGCTGTTGCCTCGGCCACCACGTTGGTTGCAGCCCCTGCGGTCATTGCCGGCAGCCACGGCGCGACTTCTGAAAGCGTGAAAACCGCTGCCCCTGCCAGCAAAACCATAGTAGATGTTGCTGCCGAGGCCGGCTCTTTCACCACCTTGATCCAAGCCTTGGAAGCTGCCGACTTGGTGAAGGTGCTCTCCGGGGAAGGCCCCTTCACCGTTTTCGCTCCCACCGATGAAGCTTTTGCGGCGCTGCCGCAAGGCACTCTAGAGGAGCTGCTGCAGCCGGAAAACCGCGAGAAATTGACCCGGATTCTCACCTACCATGTGGTGCCCGGCAAAGTCCTCTCCAGCGATCTAAAGGAAGGTGAAGTGACGACGGTCGAAGGATCTTCTGTGAAGATCTCCTTGAGCGACGGAGTCAAGGTCAACGATGCCAAAGTGACGCAAGCAGACATTGAGGCCTCTAACGGCGTCATCCACGTCATCGACAAGGTGATCCTGCCCCCGCAAAGCTAACTTGTCGGTGCTAAGGCTCTAGATCCCAGGGGGGTCTAGTCCGGCCCCTGCCCTCAGGGGTGGGGGCTTTGCGTTGCAACCCAGCCCGGCGACCCTGGCCTTGAGCTCTACAGGTCGATGCCGACGCTGGAAGTGTAGATCGCCTCCACCGACACGCCGGACACCCGCTGCGGACGCACGATCATGTACTCGTTGTCCATTTGCTTGGGCAATGTGATGAACTCGTCCCCACCCACCATCAGTTGGTTGATCAGCTCTGTGTATTCTCTAGCTTCCTTGACCCGTACCTGCATGGTTTGTCCACCTTCGAGCATGATGTGGACAAGGTATCCATCGGGTTTTCTGGCCATGGGTGCTCCTATTGGGTGCAGCGAAGGTCGATAAGGGGCGTTCTCATGAACATTATTCCCCCATCGGAGAGGCCTGGCCAACCCTTGCCCCCGCCAGGAAATCTGGAGTTGCGGCGCGACCAACCGACTTGAGGCAGTTTCCCGGGCGCCTCCCCGGCCCACAGCTCCCCTCCCAAAAAGAGAGGAAAGGCGAAGGAAGGCCAAAGCAAGTGGTTCCCCTGCGATTGGGGATGGCTATAGATTACTAGGATGTGCCTATTTTGGGCTTCCTACCCAACTTGCTCGATCTCCCCGCTGGCTGGGATAGCTGGAGTGACTGGCGCAAACTCCCTTCAACGGCTGGACTGGCGCAACCTCAACACCCTCTGGGGATCCATTTTGGCCGAGACCTTGAGCCGGCTGGGTTGTCGGGTGGCCGTGGTCTGTCCAGGATCCCGTTCTGCCCCCCTCACCTATGCCCTAGCCCAGCACCCTGAGATCGAGGCCATTCCAGCGGTGGACGAGCGGTCGGCGGCCTTTTTTGCCCTCGGCTTGGCCCAGCAAACTCGGCAGCCCATCCCTCTGGTGTGTACTTCCGGCAGCGCCGGCGCCCATTTTTTCCCTGCTCTCATCGAGGCGGCAGAAAGTGGTTGGCCCCTTTTGGTGTTGACGGCGGATCGGCCGCCGGAGCTGCGCCACTGCCGCGCCGGGCAGACCATCGACCAGGTGAAGCTCTACGGCCACTACCCCAACTGGCAGGCGGAGCTGGCCCTGCCCAGCGCCGACCTGGAAGCTCTGGCCTACCTGCGCCAAATGATCATCCACGCCTGGGAGCGTGCTCTCTACCCTTTCCCGGGTCCGGTGCATCTCAACGTGCCTTTGCGGGATCCCCTAGCTCCCGTTGCCGATGGCAGCACGGCGCCGCTGGTTCATTTGCAGGAAGATCCGGAGTTTGAGAAGACCTTTTTCCGCGGGGTTATCTCCCCATCTGGCCTGGTCACCCCGGCTGGCGGTTCTGCATTCGCGTCAACAGCTTCCTTTTGGCGGGAGTGGTGTGGCTGTGAGCGGGGGGTGATCTTGGCAGGGCCGGCCCAACCGGCAGACCCCCAGCGTTATGCAGAGGCGGTGGCCCGCTTGGCGCTGGCCCTGGGCTGGCCGGTGTTGGCGGAGGGACTCTCCCCTTTGCGCAACTACGCTTCCCTCAACCCCTACCTCATCACCACCTACGATTTTCTCCTCCAGGGAGAGCAACCTCCTCTTTGGCCAGAGCAAGTGATCCAACTGGGATCCTTGCCCACCAGCAAGGCGCTGCGGCAAACCCTAGCCCAAGCCCGACCCCGCACCTGGCTGCTCGATCCCCGGGCCCAGAACGCCGATCCCCTCCACAACCCCACCACCCACTTGCCCTTTGTCGTGGAGGAGGTGGCGGCAGGGATCCCGGCAGGCAAGGCCAAAGCAACCGCTTTTCTACAAACCTGGCTGCGGGCGGAAGCCAAAGCTCGGGCTGAGCTGGATCGGCTGCTGGCTGACCTGCCGGAGTGGTTTGAGGGCAAGCTTGCCTGGTGGCTGGCCCACCACCTGCCGCCGGAGACGCCGCTATTTATTGCCAACAGCACGCCGGTGCGGGATGTGGAGTGGTTTTGGCCGCCCAACGATCGCCGCATCCGGCCCTACTTCAACCGCGGCACCAACGGCATCGACGGCATCCTCTCGACTGCCTTTGGGGTGGCCTACCGCCATCGGCCAACAGTGCTGCTGACTGGGGATCTGGCCTTTCTGCACGACTGCGGCGGCCTGCGTCTTGCCCAATGCCTCCAGGGATCCCTGACCATTCTTCTCATCAACAACCAGGGGGGCGGCATCTTCGAGCTGCTGCCCATTGCCGAGGCGGGCCCACCCTTTGAGCCCTACTTTGCGACTCCCCAGGCGGTGGATTTTGCCCTCCTCTGCCAGGCCCATGGCATCCCCCACCGGCGGATAGAGACCTGGGAAGAGCTGGCCCAGGCTTTGGATCCCTTGCCCGCCCAAGGGGTGCGGGTGTTGGAGATCCTTACGGATCGGCGGGCGGACGCGCGGCGACGGCAGGAGTGGTTCCGGCGCTGGTCTGAGCTGCCATCCACGCTGTAACCCGCTTCCAGATCTGTTCGGGCAGATCCTCGGCCTCGCAGTCCAGCCACTGGATCCCTGGCATGGCCCGAAACCAGGTCATCTGCCGCTTGGCAAACTGGCGGGTGCGCCGCACAATCAGAGGCTGCAGCTCGGCTGCCGGGATCCGCCCTTCCAGGTAAGCGCCGATCTCCGCATAGCCCAAGGTCTGCAAGAGGGGCAGGTCTGGGCCGTAGCGCTGCCGCAGCGTTTTTACCTCCTCAATCCAGCCTGCCGCCAGCATTTCTGCTGTGCGCCGGGCAATGCGTTGTTCCAGACGGGGCATTGGGCAGTGCAACCCCAAGAGCAAAATGGGGTAGTCAGGAGGATGGGCCTGCCGCAGGTAGGAAGCCGGCTTCCCAGTGGTGTAGATGATCTCCAAAGCCCGCAGGGTGCGCACTTCATCATGAGGGTGAATCTGCCCCGCTGCCACAGGATCCAACTGCTGCAGCCAGGCGTAGCGGATCTCGGGCGGCCACGTCTCCAGTTGAGCGCGCAACTGAGGCTGGGGGGGAACTGCCGGGATCCCTAAGCCTGCCGTGATCGACTGAATGTAGAGCCCTGTGCCCCCCACCAGAATAGGAGTCTGTCCCTGCCGATGGGCTGCGGCAATGCGCGCCTGGGCCGCCTGCTGAAACTCGGCCACTGTATAGGTGTGGCGGGGATCCACAAAGTCAATCAACTCGTGGGGCCAGAGGGCCCGCTCGGCGGGAGTGGGCTTGGCAGTGCCGATGTCGAACTCCCGGTACACCTGACGAGAGTCGGCGTTCAACAGGGGGGATCCCAGCCGCTGGGCCAACAGCAGCGCCTGGCGCGACTTGCCGGTGGCCGTGGGGCCAGCGATGACGACAAGCCCCGGCCTTGCAGTCGAGGAGGGGGAGGGAGGTTCTCGACAGTCGCGCCCATTTGGAGACCGGTTTTGATCCATCCGCCGGCAAGAAAGTTCACCCAGGGCAGCAGATTAAAATTTTCAAAGAACCTTAGCGCTGTGGCTAGAATAGAACATCCGTAGTCTCTATCGTCTTCCCAGCTCTTCGAATTTCCCCGTGATCTCATCTTATGTCCCTGCTTCCGTTGCCATGTGGGGCGGGGCACGGCCTCGGTTTAAACTGCCCCTTGTCAAACTGCTTTTCCTGTTGCTGCGGGCCTCGGCACGGCTAGGTCTGGCCGGCCTTGGCAGAGCCCTCGGAGCAGGAATCCTGGCGGCGTTGCTGGCGTGGGAACCGCGCCCTGCCTTGGCAGAAGTTTTGGTGCTCAAGCAGGGAGAAGTGCGAACTTTGCCCCTATTGCAAACAAGTGCCCGGCTGCCCCTGCAGATGGAAATGCTCTATTTGGGCATGGTGGAGGAGCGCTTCTTGAGCTACGCCCGCGCCAACAATTGGGAGACGATTTCCAGCGACCGGGAGGATCCCCGCTGGAGCCGCTGGCAACTGCGCCCGGGCGGTGAGGCCCTTTACCTGCCGGATGCCCCTTCGTCGCGGGATCCCTCAGAGCCCCCCCTCTATGCCCGTGGGTTTTATGTAGAGGCCTACTTCATGGGCGGGCGGCTGGCGGGGATGCACCTAATTGACAATCCAGAAGAGCCGGGCTTCAATTTAAGGCAACTGCAAAGGCTTGTTCGCGCCTGGTTCCCCGATAATCGCCTGATGGTGTACTACCAGGTGCTGCCGGAGGATCCGGACCAGCAGGTGCTGGGCGCCTACTGGGGCACTGTCCCTCCCCCTTACCTTGCCACCATTCAGCGCAACAGCCGCCTGCCCTTCTGCCAGACCTTTTTCAGCCCCACTTCGCCCCAGCCCATCACGCCTCCTTCCACACCTCCCCATTGCCTAGTCCAGGCCGCCGGTGAGGACGGTACCGTGCCTTTGGCTGCCCAGAAGAAGACCAACGCTCTGCGCTAGAATTTCGAGCCCATCCTCCCACCAGAAGGGATCCCTGCCGCTGAGCCGTGGCCCTTCCCAATGGGCTGAGGGTGAGGAGCGCCAGGCCTTCTCCCCTCTCTTTTGCGCCTTGGCCTGAGAGGAGTCCAAGGGCAGGGTTTTCCCAGATCAGCTCAAATCAAACCGTTACCAGCTCGGGGCGGCGGCTGTGGCGAATGGCACGAATGGCTTCCCCGTAGTCCTTGGCCTTGAACACGGCTGAGCCAGCCACGATGGCGTTGGCCCCCGCCTCGATCACCTGCCAGGCGTTGCTGGCCTTGATGCCGCCATCTACTTCAATCCAGGGATCCAAGCCGCGCTCGTCGCACAGGGCTCGCAACTGGCGAATCTTGGGCACCACCGCCGGGATGAAGCTCTGCCCGCCAAAGCCAGGGTTGACACTCATGATCAACACCAGATCCACCAGATCCAGCACGTACTGGATCAGCTCCAGGGGGCTGGCGGGGTTGAGCACCACGCCTGCTTGCTTGCCCAGATCCTTGATTTGTCCGAGGGTGCGGTGCAGGTGAATGGTGGAGCTGGACTCGGCGTGAACGGAGATGATATCGGCCCCCGCCTTGGCAAAGTCGGCCACATACTTTTCCGGCTCCACAATCATCAGGTGGACATCCAGAGGCTTGGCCGTAACCGGGCGCAGGGCTTCTACCACCAGCGGGCCGATGGTGATGTTGGGCACAAAGCGGCCATCCATCACATCCACGTGGATCCAGTCGGCCCCTGCCTCGTCCACCGCCCGCACTTCTTCCCCCAAGCGGCTAAAATCGGCTGAAAGGATGGAGGGGGCGACGACGATCGGCTTTTGCCCAGAAGCTGCTGACGGCTGAGTCATGGTGAGTATCCAAGTTGTAAACCGCAAAATAGGGGAGCTCGCTCCTCTATGGTACGGAGTTTGATCCCCTTTGCAAACTGCCTCTTGGCTCGGAGCCTAGGGTTGCAGGGGAGAGGTGGAGCCAGCACTGGCCTCGACCCACCGCCATCCCCGGAAAACTTAGGCCAGATGTCCCCAGAGATCCGGTGGCTGCGCGTTGCTCTGAGGCTCTGGAGCAGCCTGCTCTGAGGGAGCCGGGTTCACCTCTTCTTCCAGCCGCAGGGCCAGCTGCTGCAACTGCATATAGATGCTGTTGACAGCCAGCATGGCCAAGACGGTGCCGAAAAACTTGGTGCGGGATCCCATAGACCAACTCCTGGGTAAGAACCAAGATAGGACAAAGGTACGTTCCTCGCCGCTGCCCTAGCTCCAACTTAGCGCACAGGCGGAGCAGGCTCTTGGAGAAAATATGGTTTCCCTCGACAGATGCAAGCACTTTCCCGGAGCAATGTCATGACCGCCTCCCCAAAGCCCGCCTACCAGCACCTGCACACCGCCCTTTGGGTCAGCGATCTGGCCAGGGCCGAGCATTTCTACGGCACGGTGCTCGGGATCCCCAAGGCAGAACGGTTTCCCTTTGACTTTCCCGGCGCCTGGTACCAGGTGGGGTCTTCGCAGATTCACTTGATCGTCACTGAGGAGCCGCTTGACCAGGGGCAGCAAGCCAGTCGTGGCAGCAGGGCGAAGTGGGGGCGCCTTCCCCACGTGGCGCTGGGAGTGGAAGATCTGGAGGCGGTGAAAGCCCGCCTGCTGCAGGCAGGCTATGAGGTGCAGCCCAGCGCTTCCGGGCGGGCGGCTGTGTTTGTCCGCGATCCGGATGGGAATGTAATCGAGCTAAGCGCCATTGGCGCAACTGAGCCATGAACCCTCTCCCCCCAGCGATACCGCCTGTAACACCAGCGCGGCGTGGCGATAGGGATCCCCGCTGCCAGTTCGACCCGGCCACCGCCCTGGTCAGCGCGGCGCAGATGCAGCGCCTTGAGGAGGAGATCTTCGCTGCCGGCATGCCCGTGGCCGCCCTGATGGAAAAGGTAGGGCTGGCCGCTTTTGCCCAGTTGCAACAGGATTTTCCCCAGGCCCAGCGCATCGGCATCCTCTGCGGGACAGGGCACAATGGCGGCGACGGCTTGGTGGTCGGACGAGAGCTGCGGCTGGCCCAAAGGTCGGTGAAGGTGTGGCTGGGCAAGCCAGATCTCAAACCCCTGACCGCCGAGCACGCCCGCTACCTCAGGGCCCTGGGGGCGGAGTTTGTGGAGCGGGTGGAGGCGTTGGCCGACTGCGACCTGCTCATCGACGCCCTCTTTGGCATTGGCCTAAACCGGCCCCTGGGGGATCCCTGGGCGGAGGCGGTGGAGTGGGCCAACGGCAGCGGCATTCCCATCCTCAGCCTGGACCTGCCCTCCGGCCTCAACGACCAGACAGGCGAGATCTGGGGCTGCTGCATCCGCGCCAGCTACACCTATGCCCTGGGCCTCTGGAAGCGGGGCCTGTGGCAGGAGGCGGCTCTGCCTTGGGTGGGACGTCTGCGCCGCCTCGATTTCGGCATTCCCCCTTGGGCCTGGCCGGAGGTGGAAGTTCCCCAGGTGTTGCTGCACCCCTGGCCCCATTTCCCCCCCGATCCGCCTTTGGATACCCACAAATACCGCCAGGGATCCCTGTTGCTGGTGGCGGGATCGACAACCTATGCCGGGGCGGCGGTGTTGGCCGGGCTGGGATCCCGCGCCAGCGGCGTGGGCATGGTAACCCTGGCGGTGCCGGCAGAATTGAAAGGGCTCGTCCACAGCGCTTTGCCGGAAGTCTTGGTTCACGCCTGGGAAGGGATCCCCTCCCTGCTGGCCGAGAAACCCTTTCAGGCAGTGGCGGTGGGGCCGGGCGTGGGAGAAACCCGCCGTCTGCTGCTGGAGATCCTGCTGCAGGATTGGGCCGGGATCCCTTGGGTGATCGACGCCGATGGCCTCAACGCCTTGGCGGAAATAGGGGTGGAGCGCTTGCCAGAACACAGGATCCAAGCCATCCTCACCCCGCACCTGGGGGAGTTTCGCCGGCTTTTTCCGCACCTCCCGCTTTCAGATCGCATGGAGGCAGCCCAGAGAGCAGCAGCCCAGAGCGGGGCAGTAGTGGTCTTGAAGGGGGCGCGGACGGTCATCGCCTCTCCTACGGGGGAATGCTGGGTCAACCCGGAAAGCACACCGGCTTTGGCCCGCGGCGGCAGCGGCGATGTTCTGACCGGCCTGATCGGCGGCCTGGTGGCGCGCAGAAGGGCTCAACTGGGTCAGTCGATGGGGATCGCGGAGCTGCTCAGTTGCGCCTGTGCGGGGGTGTGGTGGCATGCTCAAGCAGCCATCCATTTGGCGGGGGAACGGGGTCTAACGGGCGTGGATCCGGCCCACCTGGCGGAGCACCTGCCGAAAGCGCTGCGGATTCTGCGGCAACAAAAGCCCACTTAAGGTTGCAAAAACCCCAGGGCCAGCCCCAGGAAAATGAACAGGCCAAAACCAATCCGATAGACAATGAACACCCAGGTGCTGCTGCGCTGCAAAAATCGAATTAGCCAGTCGATGGACCCGTAGGAGAAGACAAAGGCCGAGAGCGTCCCCAGCCCCTGCGACAGCAGCGCCTCTGCCCTGAACTCGGCGATAAACTCCGCCACCCCGGCCAAAAAGAGGGCCGGGATCCCCAGCAAAAAGGAGTAGCGGGCGGCAGCCGAGCGCTGCAAATCGAGCAACAGAGCCGCCGTCAGCGTCACACCAGAGCGGGATACCCCTGGGATCAGGGCCAAAGCCTGGGCCAGCCCCACCCAGAGCCCATCCCCAATGCCCAGGCTGTGCAGATCGCGCCGGCGCTTCCCCACCCGTTCTGCCCAGCCCAAAGCCAGGGCCAAGCCGATGGCGGCGGCGGCAACCACCCACAACTGCCGGGGCGGGGATCCCCAGATGGCCTTGACGGCCCAGCCCGCTATGACAATCGGCAGCGTTCCCACCAGGATCCCCATGAGCAGCCGCCAAGACTCCTCCTGGAAATCTCGCTTCTGCCAAGCCTTCCAGGAGCCGAGGAGCAACTGGCGCAGGTCAGAAGCAAAGTAGATCAACACCGCTCCCAGGCTGCCCAATTGGATCACCGCCGCAAAGGAAGCCCCCGCATCCGGCCAGCCCAGCAAAGCTGGAAACACCCGCAGGTGCGCCGTGCTGCTGATGGGCAGAAATTCCGTGATCCCTTGCACCATGCCCAAGACCAGGGCCTGCCACCAGTTGGGATACCAGATATCGGCCAGCACCAAAGAAAGCCTCTCCCAGTACGCCAGGCTACTGTCTGGAGGGGAGTTTCCCTCACCCCCAACCCCTCTCCCTTAGGGAGAGGGGAGATAGAGATGCCGCAGTACCTCACCAGCCTTGCCCTGTCTCTGAAAAGGGCTACGCCCGAAACCCCCTGTTCAGGGATCCACTCTCAAAACTCTCCCCCGCTCGAAGGGAGCTGCCCTTAGAAAGTGAGCCGCTCCGGATCGTCGATGGTGATGAGCCAGTTGCCCACATTGCGGAAGAGGGGGTTGGGCTCTGTCCCCCGTACCCGCGCCTCTACCCGGTAGATGCCGGCAGCGGAAGGATTGCGCACATTGGAGAGCACCAAGCGGATCTCCTGGCCGGCGGCAATGGGCTGACGGGCCACCACCTCCAAAGAGCGAAACTCCTCGTTCCAGTACACTTCCGCCAGCTCCACCGGCTTGCCCTCCACCTCTAGGCGCACGTTCTCCGGGTCGATGACGGCATCGAAATTTCTATCCCCGTTGATCTGCACCTCTGCCACCGCCACGTTCTGAGGCGGGATCGTCAGGCGATAGCGATCCAACCGACCGCGAATGCCGCGAAAATCCAGCCGGTAGCTGAGGACAGGTACCCCTTCGCTGCCGGTGATCACCAGGCCCGACTGCGCCGCTGCCGAAGGGGACAGCACCCCTACCAACAAGCCTGCCAAAATCAGCCTCGTCCCCAGCCGGGCCAAGCGGAGGCTCCACGAACGCTTCACTGCTCTCAACACCCAAACCTCCCAAAAGACATCAGTATAGGCACAACTTGCCGCTGACCTAGGGAGCAGCAAGGCCATGAGATTAAATTAAATTGCTATCCATTGTAAGGGGTGGGATCCCTTCTACCGAGAGCGCTCAAGGCCCACGCGGGTGCGGAGATGCGCAGTTTTCCCCGCCCCCAGAACCTTGCAGTCGCAACCCTGATGCTCTGCAACGTCCAGGAGCCTGGGGGATGGGCGTCGAAGGATATCACTTAAAGAAACTAAGTACCCCCACCCCGATCACCATCAGCACCCAGAGCAGGGATCCCACCAAAATCACATTCTTGGCCCGGCTCCAGTCGCTGGCCGAGCTGAAGAGCACCGGCACCGCCACCACCAACAGCAAGCTGTAAAGCACCAACACCAACAAAGCAATTTGGAAAATGAGCATCATGGTCTGGATCCCTCACAAAAGTCTTGTCTTGGATAAAAGCTCCCGACAACACCGGGCTGCCCAACCTGATCCGGCTCGCTGCGCACCGGCGGCAGGGTAGATAGGATAACGCTGTAAACTACCCGGCTCCGACCGCCCCCCCTTCCAGCCCCCCAACCCCCCGTATACGGGGGCAGGGGGGCGGGGGGATTGAGGGGGGCTGGTTTACAGCAACCCCCAAAAGTGCAATCCCGTTGGCACCGTTCAAATCTGCATCCCCTTCCCAACCACAAGCCGGGTTCACACAGCGAAAATGCTTCCCTTCCCGTTGCCCAATCCACAGGCACTGGTGGCAGGTCTGCGAGCTGTAGGCCGGCGAAACCACCACAACCTTCACCCCTGCCCGCATCGCCTTGTAGTGCACAAACTGCCGCAACTGGTAGAACGCCCAACTGTTTGCCCGCCGCCGCTCCGTCTTGCTGCGCGGCTGCCGGTTGACCCGCTCCCGGATCCCGGTCAGGTCTTCCAAGGCAATAAAACGGTGAGTGGCCAGTGCCCTAGCAACAATCGACTTGGAGATGCAGTGGTTCACCCAAGTTTGAAAGCGTCTCTCCCGACCAGACAGCCGTTGCAGCAGTTGCTGACACCGACGTCGTGTACTGCGTGTGCCCTTGCTGGCCTTGCGTTGGAGAACCCCTCTCAAACGGGAGTAGTGGTCTCTGACCTGGTTCAACTGCTGTCCATTCCAGTTATCTCCCTCAGAGGTGTGGGCAATATCTCTCCTACCCAAGTCCACACCAATGGCCTTGACGGCGTGCTCCGGCTCCGGCACCTCAGACTCCACGCCAATCTGGATGGAGTAGGAGCCGCCTTGGCGCTTGACCAACGTGGCTGCTTTGGGATTTGAACCCGCTAGCAGGCCGCGCTGGTAGTGACCTATATCCAGTTCAAAGCGTTCCCGTCCCTCAACGGTGGTCAGCGACACCGTCCAGTCCTTCTCACGGAACGAGAAGATGCGGGCATCGTAGGTAACAAAGCCAGACTTGAACGCCTTGACTGGACGGTTTTTCTGCTGGGCAACCTTGCGGGCACCGGCTAACCTTCTGCACACCTGTTGTGCCAGGTTGCTGGATAGTCCGAAGCGGGTACGAATCTCGCGGTAGCAGAGAGATTGGAGCTTGACGGCGTTGACTATCTTCTCTGGTGTGTTCTCATTCACGCAGTTCAGTGCCTTTGCGAAGGCATCCAGGGTCGCATCCAGCTTGGCGGCTTGCGACACAGACACCTTGAGTTTGCAGGAGATAGTCAGGACTTGGGCCATGTCACGATTATACGTCGTCCGCATTCCTCCCGACCCTGACCGGCACGGCCCCCGGCCCCCCAGTCCCCCCGTATACGGGGGGATATAGGGGGGTACAGGGCGGGGCTCCTGCGGTTTCTAGCTGACTATACCAAAACTGGGATCCCTCTTTTGGCCATATCCGTCGGGGCAGCCATGGACGAATGAACTACCCAGATACGGACTGCATTCGGAAAGGGTTGAAGTCGGTTGCCACGTCAAAGTAGTCTTCCTGTTCTTGCTGCTTCAGCCAGCCGGTGATGACATAGGTCAGGGGCGTACAGACCGCCTCAACGGCACACTTGAACACGTAGTTGGAGACAATGAGGCTCATCAGACCGGGAAACACCCCCCAGAAGGCGATGAGAATAAACAGGCCCGTATCCACCGCCTGGCCCACCAGGGTGGAGCTGATGGTGCGTGTCCACAGCCAGCGTCCCCGCGTCCACACCTTCAGGCGGGCCAGCACATAGGCATTGGCAAAGCTGCCGCTCCAGTAGGCAATTAGGCTGGCCAGTACAATGCGCGGGGTAAGGCCGAGAATCTGTTTGTAGGCTTCCTGGTAGGGCCAGTCGGGGGCTGCCGGCAGGGATCCCACGATCATCAAGGTCGCCGACATCAGGGCCGCCGAGATAAATCCCAGCCAGATCACCCGCCGCGAGCGGGCATAGCCGTAGACCTCCGTGAGGATGTCGCCGAAAATGTAGCTGAGGGGAAAAAGGACGGTGCCGCCATCGAACGTAAACGGCCCCAAGAGCACGATCTTGGTGGAGGCGATGTTGGAGATCAGCAGCACAGCCACAAACAGGGCCGTCACCGCATCCAGGTGCCGATAGGCGCGCTCAAAAACCCTCTCAGACATCAGGATCCCCCCAACAGCTTGCGGATGTGCTTTAGCTCCTTGACGATCAAGGCCAAGCCCTGGCTGTGCCGTTCCACCTCGCTGGTGAGTTTACGGATCTGCTCTTCCAGGTTAGCGCTGTGGGATTCCTGACGCTCCAGGCGCTGGTTGAGATCAGAAAGCCGCGTCACCACTTCCCGCTGGATAAGGTTTTCCGTACCTTGGATGAGCAGCGTCTCGATGGCGGTGAGCTTGTTCAAGAGCAACTGAGTGTTGGTTTCCGATCCCGGCTCTGCTGCCGCCGCAGGAGCTACTTGCAGGGCCTTTTGAATGCGAGCCAGAAGAGCCTCCGCCTCAAACGGCTTTTCAATAAAATCGAAATCGACAAAAGGCTCAGGGACGCGGGCTGTTACCTGCTCTTTCATCCCCGACATGATGATGACAGGGGTATTCTTCAGGCTCTCTTCCTGCCGGATGGCCTGCAATGTGTCATAGCCGTCCATCTTGGGCATGACAAAATCCAGCAAGATCAGGTCGGGGTGATGTTTTTTGGCAGCCTCCAGGCCCGCTAGGCCGTCTTTGGCCTCCAGCACCTGAAACTGGTCAGCCAAGATGCTGGCCACCATCTTGCGGATCATGATGCTATCGTCAATGACCAACACCGTCTTGGCTGTCATGCTCGGGCGCCCCCTTTTCCCAATCTACTCGACCTGCTCAGCCTCTTCCTCCAGCGCATGAAGCATCAGAGGCGTCCTTCCTGGGACACCAATAGAGTACTCTCCCTCTCAGGGAAGTGGAGTGTTTACAGCTCCAATTTCGCCGGCTCTCCCAAGGCCCAGAACTTGCCGGTTTCGCATCGCTGCCTTGCTATAATCTAACGTAAACAAACATTAAGCATTCGCACCTTGCAGGGTTATGAGCTTACAGTTGAGCTCCGAGCTGTCGCTGCCGATCCCATCTCCAGTCGGAGAAGCTGCTTACCGCGCTTTTCAGTGGGGCAAAAATCTCTTTGGCTTTGCCCACAAGGCTCTCTCCACCCAGGCTTTGGAGCTGATGCTCTCTGTGCTCAGGGAGCTGCAAAGTTTTTCCTCTGGGAAGCCCCTACCGCCGCGGGAGCGGGTGAAGGTCAGCCCAGCTACTTTGCAAGAGTTGCGGGCTCGTTACGAACGGCTGCTACAGGTCGATTGGCAAGACGCCGAGGCAGGTTACTACCCTCACGCCCTTCTTTTCGATAACCCCTGGCTGGACTTTGCCCGCTACTACCCGCAGGTATGGCTGGATCTGCCGCAGATCACTCAGCGGGTACACAGCCGGCGCTACCAAGAGTTTTCTCCAGACATCTCCACCGAGGGCTATCCAAAATACTACCTGCAAAATTTTCATTACCAAACCAACGGTTACCTGAGCGACAGCTCGGCTGAGCTCTACGACCTGCAGGTGGAACTGCTGTTTGGTGGCGCGGCAGATGCGATGCGGCGACGGGTGATCCGCCTGCTCAAGGATGGTCTCGATCCTGCTCTATCCGACCCCCACATCCTCGACGTAGCTTGTGGCACCGGGCGCACGCTGCGCCTGCTGCGGGGATCCCTGCCCAAAGCGGCGTTGTACGGCCTGGATCTTTCCCCTGCCTATCTGCGCAAGGCCAACCGGCTGTTGCAGGAGTTGCCCGGGGAGCTGCCCCAGCTCATCCGCGCCAATGCCGAGGCCATGCCCTACGCCGACGCCACCTTTGATGCGGTTGTCAGCGTGTTTCTCTTCCACGAGCTGCCCGGCCCGGCCCGCCAAAATGTCATCAACGAGATGAGCCGGGTGGTGAAGCCGGGGGGCGCCATTGTCATCTGCGACTCGGTGCAACTGCTGGACTCGCCCGAGCTGGAGGAGACGATGGAAGCTTTTGTGCAAACCTTCCACGAACCCTACTACCGGGACTACATCCGCGACGACCTGGGGGTGCGCCTGCAGCAGGCAGGCTGTGAGGTGTTGCGCCGAGAAACCCACTACGTCAGCACTTATATCTTGGCCCGTAAGAGTTGAGCGCCCTTGCCAAAAGCTTAAGAGGGTAAGGAGATTCGCGGTCGCCTGGCCAAAGGCTGTATAGTAGTATCAGACACGAAACCTCGGATAAAAAGCTAGGTCATCAACGCCCTTAAGTGCAAGGCGTCAGAATCTTTTCTATACTTAGGCTCATGTCCCCTCCGTATGGATCCCTTCGTGCCGGCATCACTGCTCTCAAGCAGGAGCGCTACTTAGAGGCGATCAACCTCCTTGAGTCTTTCTGCTACTGCTGCTCGATTCACGAGAGCTCGCCCCGCCAGAAGGAGCGCAACGGTTCCAGGATAAACCCTGAGGAATGCGCTTTGGCGCGGGTAGCCCTGGTCATGGCCTATCAGGGCAGCGGCGACTTGGAGCGCTCGACCGCGCTCTGTCAGGAGCTGTTGGAGCAGGGGGAACCCTCCTCAACAACACCCCTCTGGGCGCAGGAATGGGCAGCTCAAGCTCTGCCCACCCTCAGGCAGGCTTCAGAGCAGTCTATGCCGCCTGAGGAGGTGATGGCGCGGCTGCCCGTCCCCCGGCAGTTGGAAGACTGTCAGACCCTGTGTAGCTCCCGCGATCCCGCCCCGCATTTACTCAAGTCTGCCAACTAATCCTGCCAGTAGGCTGAAGTTGGCAACTCTGGGTGAAGAGCCGACAGGAGAAGTTGTGTTTTCGCCAGGAGCGCGCCTCTAGGTGTTCGAGTCTCACATGTTAATCGTAGAGTATGCCTGCTGCTGAGCCCACCACCTACCACTTTATTGTTGCCAGTCTGTCTTTTTTGCGCTCTGAACCTCTGGAGGAAGTGCTGGAGGAGCGTCGCCGACACTACGAGGAGCACCATCGCTCCATCGATTTCTTTTGGGTGCCCCAGCCGGCTTTCATGGAAGCTCCAGAGCTGCGTCCCCTGCGCCACAAGTTAAAGGAGCCGCTGGGGGCAGTGGTCTCGACCAATGAGGATTTCATCCGTTGGCTGGCGGTGCGCCTCACTTTTGTGGAAAAGGGCAGCTTCGTGGCCCCCAGCGAGTCGATCCCGGATCCCTTGCGCTCCCTGTCCTTGGCAGAGGGTTGATGAGATCCTGCCGGCGCGACCGATGGGAGGTGTCGCCCCCTCCTCGAGACGGGCGCGCAAGTTTGATTGCGGGATGGGCCAAGATTAAGATCAGGGCACCTCTCTCCGTCCAGCAGCAGTGGCGGCACGAGCCGGCATGAAAAGCACCTGTCAGGGCCAAGGCGGGGGAGGGAGAAAGGTTACACGGGGCACTATGACTTTGGAGCGACGAGGGGACTGGCCGGAAGGGGAGGCGGAGGTCTGCCAGCGGACTCCTCATCTTCGGGATCTTCCTCCCACATTTCCTTCAACTGAGGTGCTAAAGTCGGAGGCCCCCCCACTTGAGCCGCCGGCAAGTCCTCCCTCCGGCTCGCTGGCGTGTTCGTCCGGGAATCCCTTGCCGGAGCCGCTCCCTGAGGATCCCAAAGACGACGGCCCAACCGAGAAGCTGAAGCAGGAGGATGCTGCTCTGGCCGGGCCAGGCCTGAGAAATTTCCTGGCCGTGCTGCGCCGACGCAATTTCCTGCTGCTGTGGATAGGGCAGGTGTTTTCCCAGTTGGCCGACAAGGTGTTGTTGGTGCTGCTGATTGGGTTGATCTCGAGGCAGTTTCAGCCGGAAGGGGCCTCCATCAGCGGCTGGGTGGCGGCGATCATGCTGGCTTTTACGCTGCCGGCGGTGTTGTTGGGCAGCCTGGCGGGGGTATTTGTGGATCGCTGGCCCAAGAAGGGGGTGCTGGTGCTCTCCAACGTGGTGCGCGGGATCCTGGTGCTGCTGTTGCCGCCGCTGCTCTGGCTGACGGCGGGGCGCAACTTTTGGCCAGGGATCCCTTTGGGCTTTGGCGGGCTGCTGTTGATTAGCTTTGCCGTGTCTGTTTTGACCCAGTTTTTTGCCCCTGCCGAACAGGCCACTCTGCCCCTGATCCTGCCCAGGCGGGAGCTGTTAGCGGCCAACTCCCTCTACACCACGACGATGATGGCTTCGCTGATCGCCGGCTTTGCCATCGGCGAGCCGCTGCTAACGCTGGCGGATCGTTGGGGGCGTGCGTGGTTGCCCGGCTGGGAGGTGGGGCCAGAGCTGTTGGTGGGGGGAGCCTACCTGTCGGCGGGAGCCCTGCTGCTGCTGTTGCAACCCCACGAGAAGCTGGAGCCCAGACCTTGGGAGGCTCCCCATCTCTGGGAAGATCTCAAGCTGGGCCTGGAATACATCGGGCAAATGCCCTTGATCCGCGCGGCCCTGCTGCAAATGGTGGTGCTCTACTCGCTGTTTGCGGCGCTGGCGGTCTTGGCGGTGCGCATGGCCGAGGTGACGGCGGAGCTGGAGGCAGATCAGTTTGGGGTGTTGCTGGCGGCTGCCGGCCTGGGCATGGCCATTGGGGCCTTTTGGGTGGGGCATACGGGCCGGCAGGTGAGCCGTCGCGCCTGGAGTGGGCTGGGATCCCTGTTGCTGTGTCTGTCCTTGGCGGCCTTGTCCTGGACGGAGGGGAAGCTGTTTCCCAGCTTGGCTTGGATTGCCCTGCTGGGCTGTGGAGGGGCGTTGGTGGCGGTGCCCATGCAAACCCTGCTCCAGGAGGAGACCCCCGAACATCTGCGCGGCAAGGTTTTTGGACTGCAGAACAATGCGGTCAACATTGCTCTCAGTTTGCCGCTGGTTTTGGCGGGGGTGGCGGAAACCTATTTCGGCCTTGCCTGGACGTTTCTCGGCCTGGCGGCCCTGACCGGGTCGGCGGGGCTGTACCTCTGGGGTCTGCTGGGCAGAGAGGGGCACAGATAAGTTTTTCTGCTGGATAGCTGCGACGTAGGGCTGGGTATCTGTCAATGCCTTGTCGGTCTGGGTTTCTCCCCTGAGAGGGGAGGAGCGGGCCGAGGTGGGATGCGAGTCTGCTACCCTTATAGAGGCTTTGGAATCGCACATCCCCTTGTAGATCAGCGTTCTGGCGCCGTAGGGATCCGCCCATGCACATCGCCTGGATAGGCAAGAAGGCACCTTTCTGTGGCAACGTCACCTATGGCCGTGAGGTGACCAACGGCCTCTTGGAGCGGGGACATCAGGTGAGCTTTTTCCATTTCACCAACGAAAGCCCCTCCCCCAGCCTGGAGGCGCCTGCTGTAGAGGGATCCCGTCCGGGGAGCCGTTGGCGTGCTGAGCTGGCGGGGCGGGATGTCTCCCTGCCCTGTCTGTACAAGTCGCAGATTTATACGATCCCAGCTCCCAACGCCAGGCGGCTGCTCACCCAGGCGCTGCGGGAGTTGCAGCCGGATCTGGTGCATGCCTCGCTGACGATTTCTCCCATCGACTTTGTCTTGCCGGAGATCTGTGCGGAGCTCAACCAGCCGCTGGTGGCCACCTTCCACCCGGCCTTCGACCGGCGGCGGCGCAACATTGCCTCCCGCACCCAATACCTGGCCTACCAGCTCTATGCTCCTTGTTTGGCCCACTACGACCGCACCATCGTCTTCTCGGAAACACAGCGGCAGATCTTGGTCAGGCTAGGGGTGAGCCGCGAGCAGGTGGTGGTCATTCCCAACGGCGTCGACGTGGATAAGTATTCGCCGGGGCCCTCCACCCTTAAGCAACGGTTGGGGCTGGAGCGGATCTTCGTTTACCAAGGGCGGATCTCGCCGGAAAAAAATGTGGAGGCCTTGCTCAAAGCCTGGAAGCAAGCTCAAATGGGCGAGAAGTGCGGCCTGCTCATTGTGGGGGATGGGCCGCTGCTCAATACCCTCAAGCCCTTCTACACCCGCCAGCACGGGATCCACTGGCTGGGCTACGTTGCCGACGAGCAGCAGCGCATCGAGATCCTGCGCGGATCCGACGTGTTTATCCTGCCCTCTTTAATCGAGGGGCTCTCTTTGTCGTTGCTGGAGGCGATGGCCTGTGGGGTGGCGGCGGTGGCCACCGACGTCGGGGCCGACGGCGAGGTTTTGGCCGATGGAGCCGGGATCCTGTTGGATCCGGCTCGGGTGACGGTGGAGCTGCAAACGCTGCTGCCCCTGCTGCGGGATCAACGGGAATTTACGCAACTGCTGGGGATGAAAGCCCGCCAGCGGGTGCTGGAGCGCTACACCCTCAGCCACAACCTCAGCCGGTTGGAGCAGCTCTACCAGGAGCTGTGCCGGGGATCCCGTCAGCGCCGCCGCGCGTAAGGAAGACTATTGGGATTGGGCTGAAACTTTTGCGACAAAGCTTTTGATATTTTTGCTAAACTGCATCGTTATGTTTCCAAGGGATTGCCTCTAAGTTCCCGATGGATGAGTACGGCCCGCAAAAAGCCTTTCCGGCGCAGCCCCCTGCCGGGCTGTCGGGTTCGTCCTGGACGGAGTCTTTGCTTGCCCAAGGCGCGGACAGAAACTCCTTTCCCGCCAACGTTCCGGCTGCGTCGCTGCCGCCCACCGACGAGCAGGGCGATCTGCGCTCGGCCCAAGCTGGCCCAGATGGGGATCCCGCCGGTGCGCCCAAGGCGGCCTCGGAGGAGAGAAAGCTGACGGAAGTGAAACCGGCCATCTTGCCCGCCCCGCCGAAGCCGGAGCCGGTGGCAGAGCTGGGGACAGACCAGCAGCCGATGCTGTATTTGCTGGGGGGATTGGCCTTTGCCCTGCGCTCCTTCAACAACCTGAACCAGATCCTAGAGCTCACGGCTTTTGTGGCCAGCCAACTCACCGCTGCCGACGGCGGCGCGCTGGTGTTGTTCAACCCCAACGGCACCATCCAGCTAGATCAACTGCATTGTTCGGACCTCGACCGCCGCGAGCAGATTCGCGCCGAGATGGAGCAGATCGCCCAAGCTCTGTCTGCGCAGGAGCCCATTTTAAAAACCGAGGGATCCCTGTCTGTGAAGATCCCAGCCCTGGAACATCTCTTGGACGAGCGCCTGCGCCAGAGTCTGGGGCCAGATGTCCGCCTGTTCGGGACGCCGCTGTTGATTCGCAGCTCCGTCCAGGGGCGCCTGTACGTCTTCAGCCGTCAGCCCGGCTACCAGTGGAATGAACGTCGCCAACAACTGCTGCGGTTGGTGGCTGACCAAGCGGGCGTGGCCATCGAGAACGAGCGCTTGACGGCGGCCTTGCGCCGCAAAATGGCCCTGGAAAAAGAAATGGAGATCGGCTCCTACATCCAGACCCAACTGTTGCCCCGCCAGTACCCCCAGGTTCCGGGCATTCGGCTGGCAGCCCGCTGCCGTGTGGCCAGCAAGGTGGGGGGCGATTACTACGATTTCATTAAGATACCCAGCGAGCGACCGGAAAACTCTAGGGCCGCCGCCGATGAGCCGGTTGGATCCCTGGCCCCTTCCCCTGAGCCATCCGAAGACTTTCGCCTGGCCATCGTAATTGGGGACGTGATGGGCAAAGGTGTCCCTGCCGGCATGTTGATGAGCATGACCCGCGCCATGGTACGGGCAGAAGCCCTCAACCGCCACTCGCCGGCCCGCGTTCTCCAACATCTCAACCGGGCCATGTACAGCGATCTGGAGAACTCCAATCGCTTTATCAGCCTGTTCTACTCAGAGTACGATCCCCGCTCCCGTCGCCTCTGTTTCAGCAACGCCGCCCACAACCCCACCCTCTGGTGGCGGGCCCGCAGCCGCGACATCCAGCCCCTCGACACAGAGGGAGCGCTGATCGGCTTGGAGGAACACAGCCAATACTCGGAAAGCTGCGTGCACCTGCAGCCGGGAGATGTTGTAGTTTATTATACCGATGGCTATGTCGAGGCCGCCAATACCCGCGGGGAGCGGCTGGAGACTTCAGGTCTGATGGAGGCCATCCAGCGGGCTGCCAGTCGCTACGAGTCGCCCGAGGAGATCCTGGAGAACCTTTTTGAGCAGATGGACGCCTTCCGGGGCCGCCAGGGATCCCACCCTGTTGTCCCAGGGCCGCCAGTGGATGCAGGGCTCTTGTTTCAGGATGAGATTTCCCTGCGGCCTGAGCCGGTGGACGATACGACGCTGGTGGTGTTGAAAGTACTGCCCGATTCTGAGCCAACCTAGCTACGAAGGTTCAAACTAAGGGTACCCTCTAGCTAGGGAGGCCACTTAGGTGGCGGCCCGCTTTCCCAGTTGACCTTTGCCTGAGGTACATGCATGCACTCCACTGCTTCTGGCTCTGAGCCCTCCTTAGTTTACTTGCCGACCTCGCCGGCCTTGCAGACGGAAGCGATCGTCGCCCAGGTGTTCCGGCAGGACGTGCTGGGCGATATCCGCAAGGGCTGGAACAACTTCGTGGAATCGGGCCAAATTTGGGCCCTTTTGATAGGGATCGTGGCAGGCTACATGCTCAAGAGCATCACCAGCTCTCACTAAAGGCGGTGGCGCCCGGATTCCCTGGCCCCAAGGTGGCGGCGTTTTGGCTGTCGTTGCCTTGCTTGCTCTTTTCCGCCTCAACTGCAGCCAAGTCTTTCTGTGGTGGTCATCTCTCTCCCCGTTCCAAGCCCATGGCTAAGCCGACGGCACCTTCCACCCCGCGCCCCTGGAGCGGACGCTTTGCGGGATCCCTCCACCCTAGGATTGCCCGCTTCAACGCCAGCATTGGCTTCGACATTCGCCTTTTGCCCTACGATGTGGCCGGATCCCTGGCCCATGTGCAGATGCTGGGGGCCTGCGGCATCTTGAGCCGCGAAGAGGCAGAGCAAATTCGGCAGGGGCTGGAGCAGATCGAGAAGGAAGTTGCCGAGGGCATCTTCCAGCCTGACCCTGAGGCGGAAGATGTCCACTACGCCGTCGAGCGCCGTCTGGTGGCCTTGGTGGGGGAAGTGGGCAAAAAACTGCACACGGGGCGCTCCCGCAACGACCAAGTGGCCACCGACCTGCGCCTCTACCTGCGGGATGAAATCGACACCATCCGGCAGGCTCTCTGGGAGCTGCGGGGGGTTTTGTTGGACTTGGCCAGCCAGCATGTGGAGACAATCCTGCCCGGCTACACCCACCTGCAGCGGGCCCAGCCCATCAGCTTGGCCCACCACCTTTTGGCCTATGAAGAAATGCTCTGGCGGGACTGGCAACGGTTGGGACGGGTGCGGGAAGAGGTCAACGTCTGTCCCCTGGGCTCCGGGGCCTTGGCCGGCACTTCCTTGCCCATCGACCGGCAACTGGTTGCTCATCTGCTGGGCTTTGAGCGCATCAGTGCCAACAGCCTAGACGCCGTCAGCGACCGGGACTACCTGGTGGAGTTCCACGCTGCCGCCAGCCTGATCTTGGTGCATCTCAGCCGTCTCTCGGAAGAGCTCATCCTCTGGGCCACCCAGGAGTTTGGCTTTGTCGCCCTCACCGATGCCTGTGCCACGGGCTCCAGCCTCATGCCCCAGAAGAAGAATCCCGATGTGCTGGAATTGGTGCGGGGCAAGACAGGGCGGGTGTTCGGCCATCTCCAAGCTCTGCTGGTCACCTTGAAGGGGCTGCCCCTGGCCTACAACAAAGATTTGCAAGAGGACAAAGAGGGGCTCTTCGATACCGTCGATACTGTGAAGGCTTGCTTGGAGGCGATGACCATCCTGCTGCGGGAAGGGATCCAATTCCAAACCCAACGCATGGAGGCCGCGGTGCAGGAAGACTTCTCCAACGCCACCGACGTGGCCGACTATCTGGTGCGAAAAGGGATCCCCTTTCGCGCCGCCCACGATCTGGTGGGTCAGATCGTGCGTACCTGTGTGGCAGAGGGAATTCTGCTCAAAGATCTGCCCCTGGAGCGGTGGAAAAGCTTTCATCGAGCCTTTGAGGAGGATATCTTTGCGGCCATCGATCCCCGCCAGGTGGTGGCCGCGCGGCTCAGCGCTGGAGGCACTGGCTTTGCGGTGGTGCGGGAAGCCTTGCAACGGGCCCAGGCCCGCTACCAACAGACAGAGCCGGCAGAAGAACCCCCGCTGCCCCCCTCCTCACCTGGCTCTGGGCTGCCCTTGGAGAGCTGAGCAGCGGCCCTGCCTCCATTCCCGCTTGCCCCCTCTGTCCGCGACCCCAGAGCGACCTCCCAGCCATTGGCCTTGAGAAAGCGGAGGAAGGATGCGATCCCAAGCCATCTCCCCACCCCCCTCTGCCCTGGGAGAAGTGGTGGAGGCCAACACCACCACCCTTGTGGCCCAGTGCCTAGAGCCAGAACGCCTGAGCTTCCCGCCCCTGCCCGCCCTCGGCAGTTGGATCCGCTCGCAAGACGAGGAGACCGGCAACTGGATCTATGGAGTGGTCTGCTATGCCGCCATCACTCCCATCGACACCGTTCACCGTCCCAGGGCCTTGGGCCTCTCCCCCCGGGAACTGCGGGAGCAGCAACCCCAGATTTTCGCCATGTTGCGCAGCGATTTCCGCGCTGCCATTGTCGGCTTCGTTGGCGGGGGGCGGGTTTATCAGTATCTGCCGCCGCGTCCGCCCCAGATCCACCAGCCAGTTTACCCCTGCTCTGAAAGCGAGGTAAGGGAGTTTTGCCGCTCTTTTGAGTTTTTGCGCACCCTGCTGCGTGTCAACGGGATCCCCAGCGACGAGTTGGTGGCCGCTGTCATCCGTCAGACTTACCGGATCTTGAACCGGGATCGCCACTGGTTGGTGCAAGCAGGGCGGCAGTTGAGCTCGCTGTTGCGGGACGACTACGAATACCTTAGCGCAATTTTACGAAAGATTGAAGCCTAAGCGAAGAAGTATTGAGAATAGTCCTGAATCCCGCCGAAATTTCATCTGAGAGTGATAGCCTGAGGCGAAATCCTTGTGAATCATTCCTTTTGTACCCCATTGCTTGCGTCAAAATGTTTAACAAATTTAATCCCTCTGACAAACCCTCCAAAGGCAACTGGGCAGGTCGCACTTTTTCTGCTGCTGTGGGCGCTTCGCTGGCAGCGGCTGTTTGCATGGCTCATGGCCAGCCGCCCTTTATATCGCTGCTAGTGGCCAGTTGTGCAACGGTGTTTACCCTCGTTTGTGATGAGATGGGCTGGATATAGGCTCGGGGTCAGCTTTGGGCTCTCAGCCCCTCTGAGGCAACCATCGAACGACATGCAAGATACCCACGGATCAAACGCCGCTAAGAGTCTCTCCGCCCCTGCGCAATTTGTTTCGGCGAGCCATAGCCCTCGGCAAGCTATTGGAGGGCAGTAGAAGAGGGCGGATACGGATTCCTGTCTCTCGAGGCTTTTGGCTGGATCTAGAGGCCCTGGTAACTGTCCCCGGCCCGGCAGCCTCTGGGCCCACTTGGGCGAGGTGGGCAGGGAGCGAGCAGCGCTGTTTGGTTTTGATGTTTTTTGCCGGATCCCTGCCCAGGGCTGGCTTCGGCGAAGCAAAAGGTAGAGCAATCGGGGGTTAAGATCGGGGGGAGCGCCCTCTGCTGGTTTCTCTTTGCCTATAGTTGGCCCCGGAAACATCCCCATCTACAGAGGCTGTGCTGCCGTAACTTGAGAACCAGGCAGGCGGGAGCCTCCGATCCCAGTCAGGGCCTTTCCAAAACCCGATTTGACGGCCGATCTGTCTGGAGCGGGGCCAGAGTTGCTCGCTTCCCCCAGGCGCCGATGCCCTTGAGCCTATGACCTCCCTTCCTCTGGTTTCTGTGATCTTGGGCACGCGGCCCGAAGCCATTAAGCTGGCTCCGGTAATCCAGGCCCTGCGGGCCAGTCCCCACCTGCGCACCGAGGTGATCCTGACAGGGCAACACCGGGAGATGGTGGATCAGGTGATGCGGCTCTTCGGCCTACGGGCGGATCGGGATCTGGAGATCATGCGTCCCCGCCAAAGCCTGACCGACATCACCGAAGCCACCCTGCGGGGTCTAGAACCCTACTTGCAGGCGCAGCGGCCCCAACTGGTTTTGGTGCAGGGCGATACCACCACCGCCTTTGCCGCTGCCCTGGCTGCTTTTTACCAACGCATTCCAGTAGGCCATGTGGAAGCCGGCCTGCGCACCGACGATCTCTACCACCCTTTTCCCGAAGAGGCCAATCGCCGTCTCATTTCTCAGTTGGCCAGCCTGCACTTTGCTCCCACGCCGCAAGCGGTGGATAACCTGAAGCAAAGCCGCGTGATCGGCTCTATCTATTGCACGGGCAACACCGTCATCGATGCCCTGCTACAGGTAGCTGCGCTTGGGATCCCCTGCCCCATCCCTGGCTTGGACTGGGGGCGCTATCGGGTTTTGTTGGTTACTGTGCACCGGCGGGAAAACTGGGGGGATCCCTTAATAGCCATCGGCCAGGCTCTGCTGCAGATTTTGGCGGAGTTCCCCGACACGGCCCTCCTCTTGCCTCTCCACCCCAACCCCGCGGTGCGAGAGCCCCTGCAGGCCCTGTTGGGATCCCGGGAGCGAGTTTTTCTTACCGAGCCCTTGGACTATCCCTGCTGGGTCAGCGCCATGCAGCGCTGCACTCTCATCCTCAGCGATTCCGGCGGCATTCAAGAAGAGGCGCCAGCTTTGGGCAAACCGGTGCTGGTGCTGCGGCAGACCACCGAGCGCCCTGAGGCGATTGCTGCCGGCACCGCCCGCCTGGTGGGCGCCCATCCCGAAAAGATCCTGGAGGCGGCCCGAGAATTGCTCACGGATCCCCAGGCCTACGCCCGCATGGCCCAGGCTCAAAACCCCTTCGGCGACGGCACCGCTGCCAGGCAAATTTGCCACATCATCGAGAGGCAGTTTAACTCGCCCAGCTCACCAGAATAAGGCCCGCAGAGACTCAGACTGGGGTGAGAAAACCGTTGCCTGCTCCTCCCTTTCTTCGGCTGCCCCGAAAAAAACTAGGATCGACTGCTGGTACACCGGCAAAGCCGTCATCCGCACCGCCAAGATCCTGCCCAGCTACCCGGCCGTGCTCTGCCGGAGCGCCACCTGCGTATGTGTTTATGGCCTTGGGACAGGAGCCATTCATCATGGTCATGGCTCCCCCCAAAACCCTCCCCGACCTAGACAAAGTGCAAGCCCTGCGCTTCCCCCCTGGGCACGGGCTGCTGCTGCACCGCGGCACCTGGCACGCTTTCCCCCTCGCCTGCGAGCGCCCCGTTGTGGTGCTGACTGCCAACTCCGACGAAGTGGTAGAGGCCCTGGCCAGCAGGACGACGGCGCAGGATCAGGGGGATCCCTGTGCCAGCGGCTGAACGCCGAGATCCATTTGCAGCCGCTCTAAGCCCATGGCGCGGATCCCCGACGGCACCCCCCCACCGGCTCTTTCGGCGCAGAAGCCTTCGGCTTTAGCCGTGGGGTAGTTTGCAGAATACCCAAACCTCAGCATTAAAAATCGGCAAAAATTGGCGGTTGGTCTGCCAGGCTCGAATTGGGAGGGGTGAGTATTCTCGAATACTCCGAAAAGAAAACGCAAAGTTAGCTTTTAGGCAAGCGCAAGCTCAGCTCCGACCGAAGCGCGCTGGGGGCAACAGTTCGTCCTAATTTGGGCTCTATCTACTAGGTGTTCGGGAATACGTACCCTTCGATAGGAACCTCGCTTGTACAAAAGAGGAAGCTTAACTGCGAGAGAAGATTCATAGGCAAAGTACGAAACATGAAAGCGCCCAGATTATCCGGATGAGGCTCTTTTTGGGGGCCGCATCCGCCTAGCTAGAAGATCCGCAAACGTCTTCACCGTTGGCATCTGAAGAGAGTTGCCTTATATTAAATCAGCTAGCATGTTCGATATTTGCCAGAATTAAGCTATCTTGAGGGCTGACATGCCATCTAACCATTGGTCAGACTTTCATCCTCCCAGTCCTGGGCAAGGCTTGGAGCAAACTCAGTCAACGCCTTCCCATTGGAGTGAGCGCTACACGGGGGAGGACTCTCAGGTCGAGTATGAAAGAAACGGAGCCCAGACCAAGGCAGCGGCTCATCCAGAGGAGAACATGCTGAGCAATGCCGCGAAAATTAAGGTGGTGGGCGTGGGGGGTGGAGGTGGCAACGCGGTCAGTCGGATGGCGGCCAGCAACCTCAAGGGTGTTGAGTTTTGGAGTATCAACACGGATGCTCAGGCCCTTGCGCAGTGCTCGACATCAACGGTGAACCGCCTGCAAATCGGGCAAAAGTTAACCCGCGGGCTGGGGGCAGGCGGCAACCCGGCCATTGGTCAGAAAGCCGCCGAAGAGTCCAGCGAAGAAATTGCAGCGGCTCTCAAAGGGGCAGATTTGGTCTTTATTGCCGCCGGCATGGGAGGGGGCACGGGCACCGGTGGAGCCCCTATCGTCGCCCAGATTGCCAAGGCCAGCGGTGCCCTGACGGTGGGGGTGGTGACGCGGCCTTTTTCCTTTGAGGGCAAGCGGCGCACCAAGCAGGCCGAAGAAGGGATCCAAGCGCTGCAGGAGGCGGTCGATACCCTGATCGTGATCCCCAACGACAAGCTGCTCTCGGTGATCTCTGAGCAAACTCCTGTGCACGAGGCTTTTCGCGTCGCGGACGATGTCTTGCGTCAGGGGGTGCAGGGCATTTCGGATATCATCCTCATCCCCGGCATGATCAACGTGGATTTTGCCGACGTGCGCAGCGTGATGGCCGATGCCGGCACTGCCTTGATGGGCATTGGCATGGGATCCGGCAAGTCCCGCGCCCGCGAAGCTGCCATTACCGCCGTCTCCTCTCCCCTTTTGGAAACTTCCATCGAAGGGGCCAAGGGCGTGCTCTTCAACATCACCGGCGGGCTGGATCTGTCGTTGCACGAGGTCACGGTAGCCGCTGAGATTATCGCTGAGGCAGTGGATCCAGAAGCCAACATCATCTTCGGCACCGTCCAGGACGAGCGCATGCAAGGGGAGGTGCGCATCACCGTCATCGCCACCGGTTTTGACGGATCGCGGTCGGCTGCCGCTTCTGGATCCAAAGCCTCGGTCGCCAACAAGGGGGGGGTGGGGACGCGTAGGACCACTGCCTCTGGCTCTGAGCCACCGCCTCGACAGCCCCCTGAGCCTGAGCCCCCTGCATCCGGGGGCTTGGACATTCCCGAGTTTTTGCGCCGCCGCCGTCCTCCTTCGTAGGTTAGAGTGAGGGAATGCGGCTATCCTGGTGCCGGTTGCTGGGAGTGGGGAGTGCTTTGGGGTTAAGCCATGAACATTGTTATCTTGGCAGGGGGTCGTTCGGCAGAACGTCAGGTTTCTTTGGTAACGGGCAAAGCCTGTAAGCGGGCGCTGGAGGATCTGGGGCATCGGGCGAAGTTGATCGACCCCGAGGAGGATCTGCCGCTGCGCCTTTGGCAGGAACGGCAGGCAGGCTGCGACTTCGTCTGGATTGCCCTGCATGGCCCCGGCGGTGAGGATGGGGTGGTGCAGGGGATGCTGGAGTGGCTGGGCTTGCCCTATCAGGGATCCGGGCCGTTGGCCAGCGCTCTGGCCATGGACAAGCTGGTCTCCAAGCAGATCTTTCGGGCCGAAGGGATTCCCACTCCTGAGTGGCTGGTCTGGGATGAAGCGCAGCCGCTCTCCTGGGCCGAGTGTGTGGCGCGTTTGGGATCCCCGCTGGTGGTGAAGCCCAGCAACAGCGGCTCGACGGTGGGGATTAGCCTTGCGCGGGATGAGGTGTCGTTGGCTCAGGGGCTGGCGTTGGCCAGCTCGGTCTCCTCGCGGGTCTTCCTGGAGCGCTACATTCCCGGCAAGGAGATCACCCTCTCCATTCTCTCCGGCCAGGTTCTCCCGGCCATTGAGATCATCCCTGCCCAGGGAGATTTTTACGATTACGAAGCCAAGTACGCCCCCGGCGGCTCACGGCATTTGATCCCCTGTTCCCTCAGCGCGGCAGGGCTGGCCCGCTGCGAGGCGGCAGGGCTAAGGGCCTATCGGGTGTTGGGATGTGAAGGTCTGGCGCGGGTGGATCTGCGGGTGGATGCCGACGAGAACCCTTGGGTGCTGGAGGTGAACACCCTGCCCGGGATGACCCCCACTTCGCTTTGCCCAGAGGCGGCGGCAGCTCTGGGCTGGACGTTTACGGAGCTGGTGGAGCGGATGCTGCAGGATGCCCTGCAGAGGGCGGCATTGACTCGCTCGGCCCCGTCTGGATCCCGGCCTTCGCCACAGCCGGCCTGATCCCCAGCCAGACTGCTTTCTAGAGAAAGAAAAGAAGCAAAACCGCCACCGCCATCCCGACCATCAGCACTGCTCCTGCCGGCCACAGCCAGGCAATAGGGGATCCGCCTTTGCCAGCAGCTTTTTGGCCGGGACCCTTTTCTTTGGGCTCAGGCTGGGGGCCGGCGGAATCGGGAGCAACCAGCGTTAGATCCTGCAGCAGCCGGTTGCCTTGCTTTTCCAGCACGAGCGTGGTCTCCTCAGCGCTCAAGAGAGGATCCCGCAGCGGCTGGGTTTGCTGCCACTCGTATTCGGAATGTCCTGACGCTCGCCCATAGACCGTCACCTGCTCCAGGCCGGATAGGCCCAACGCCTCCAGCGCGGCTCGCACCTGTTGGGTGAGATGGGGATAGTCGAGCTGGGTTTGCGGGGAGCGGTTGAGGAGAACGTGCAGGTGAGCCTGGCGACGCTTGACGGCGATCTTGACAGGGACGGCCAAGCGAGCCTGCAACGCCTGGGCAATCTCAGCTTCCGTCATCGAGTTTTATTCCAGTGAAGGCAAGTTAATTCTAATACAGCCATGGGACAGGCGCTGGGAGTGGCGGCAGCGGCTTCGGGGTAGAATGTATCCGCATCGGCAAGGAAGGCCCCTGAGGAGGTCGTGTAGCTGGAAGTTCTATGCAAGAAAAAGCCATTGTCCGCAATTACTTCAACACCGTCGGTTTCGAGCGCTGGCGGCGCATCTACGGCAACGAGGAAGTCAATTTTGTCCAGAAAGATATTCGACTGGGCCATGCCCGCACAGTCGAGACGGTGTTGCAATGGCTGGGGGATCCCTCCGGTCTGCGCATTTGCGATGCCGGCTGCGGAGTGGGCAGCCTTAGCTTGCCTTTGGCCGCCCGAGGGGCGCAGGTGTTTGCCAGCGACATTTCCGAGCAAATGGTCAACGAAGCGCGTCGCCGCCAACAGATGGAGCTGGGATCCACAGACAACCCCCAGTTTCAGGTTTTGGATTTGGAGGAACTGACGGGGGAGTACGATGTCGTCGTCTGCCTGGATGTGATGATCCACTATCCCGAAGCCGACGCCCTGCGCATGCTCAACCACCTAACTTGCCTGGCCCGCTCTCGCCTGATCTTCAGTTTTGCTCCCAAAACCCCCTGGCTGACGCTGCTGAAGAAAGTAGGGGAGTTCTTCCCTGGCCCCAGCAAAACCACCCGCGCCTATCAACACCGCGAGGCGACGTTGGTGGGCCACCTGGCCGAGTGGGGCTGGAAAGTGCAACAACGCCGAACCATTCGAAGCCGCTTCTACTTTGCCTGGCTGCTTGACCTGGTTCGCTGAAGCCGTCGCTCCTAGCTTGCTCTGGGGCCGAGCTGCCTGGGCTCGACCAGGTCAGTCGAAGTTACCCAGTTTTTCCAGCAAATCCGGATCTGCCAGCTTTTGCAGGGCAAGTCGCGCATCATCCTGGACTCCCCAGTCAGGGTCGCCGCTGGCGCTGGCCAGCAACTGCTTGGTGAGCATTTGATAGAGAGCTGTATAGGGCGTCGCCGGCTTCAGATGTTGCCCTAGGATCCCTAGGCTCCAGGCGCAGTTGCCGCGGACTGCCGCCACCGGATCGTGGGCCAAGCCCCGACAGAGGGCTGCCGCCACCTCTTGCAAGGCCGGGCCGGGCAACACCTGAGCTTGGGCCAATTGTCCGAGGGCGCTGGCCGCCCACAGTCGCACGGCTGTGATATCTCCGGCCAATACTTCCAGCAACACCGGATAGGCCCGCGGATCCTTGGCATTGCCCAGGGCCCACACCAACCCTTTGCGCACATAGCCATTCCAATCCCGGCGCAAGCTGTCGATCAGCAGCTCCACCTCACAGGGATCCGAATTTCGACCTAGGGCATAGGCCGCCCCTACCCGCACCAATGGGCAGGGATCCCTGAGCAGAGCCAACAGGGACGGCACGGCACGGGGCTCTTCGATCTCACAGAAGGCGCGGGCCGCCTGCATCCGCAAACGGGGATCCGGATCCTGCAACTGCTGCAGCATCCGCTCCACATCTACCTCCGGCGGCGAGTGAGGTGGCAGCTCGTCTAGGGGAGAAAAGGCATCTTGGTACATGAAGGGGCGCGGGCAGATTGGTGCCGTTGGCGGGGAGGGCAGGAGCACGAAAATCTCTTCTCCCCAGGCAAAAGGCCAGAATGAAGGCGGAAAAAGCAGCCAAGCAAGCAAATCCTGGCTGCAGCCCATCATAAGCCGCCGAGGTCCCTAGTTTGCAGTTGAATCTGGAGATCCGGGAACCTGCAGCAAGTCCGCTCCTTCCAGCACCCGCGCCGAGCGGATCACATCCCCCACCTGCAGGCGCTCCACCCACTCCATGCCACTGGTGACATAGCCGAACACCGCATAGCGCCCATCCAGGATCGGCAGAGCAGAGAGGGCGATGTAAAACTGGGAAGAGGCCGAATCCAGCGGGCTAGAACGGGCCATGGCCACCGCGCCCAAGCGATGGGGCAAGGCCAGCTTGCTCAGGGCGATGGGATCCTCAATCAAGGTGTTGTAGCGGGGGTGAGGCTCCCCACGCACCTGAATCTCCAAAGGGATGGTGCGCAGGCGGTTGCTGCCCGGCTCGGTAGCGCCACCGGTGCCATCTCCCCGCGGATCCCCTCCTTGCACCACAAAAGGTTGGGGATCTTTCTCCACTCGATGGAAGGTGAGACCGTTGTAAAAGCCCCGCTGCACCAAATCCACAAACTGGCCAGCCGTGAGGGGCGCCTCCTCCCCGTGAATCTCCAAGATCACCTTGCCCGCTCCCTCAGCAGTTTGCACCTCTAGCTCCACCAGCGCCTTGCCCTGCAGTTGCGGGCGATGGGCGTAGGCCGGTGGGATCCCCGATGGAGAGCCAGAGGAGGGGAGCGCACGGCGACAAGCGAACAGACCAAGACAGAGGTACCCCAAAGCCAAGCCCAACCCCACTCTGCAGCGGCTCATTCGCCCCAGCTTGGTAAATTGCATCTGCCCCTTCTCCCTTTTTCGATTTGATCCAACTTTCCACAGGGATCCCTCTCCAGATGTCAAGAGAGATATCTAGAGCCGTTGCGACAACCCCAATTGCAAGGTGACGCTTTGAGCGCCATTGCTTACCCTCACCCCGTAGGGGCTGATGGAGGTGACCCGCCACTCTGCTTTCACCGCCTGGCCAACCGGCACCTGTCGCACCACGTTGTCGATCAGAATCAGAGCCTTGGGATCGCCCGGATCGTGGATCAACCCCACCAGCTTCATCTGCGGCGGCGGTTGAGGCGGGATCCGCACCGGCGCAGACCTGAGGGAGGGAGGAGAAGCGCTGGTTGCCGCTGCAGGGGTAGGAGCGGTGGCCGCTGGCGGCCTTACGGGGGTTGTTTTCGCCTCTGGCTCGGCTAAGGTGATCCTAGGTGGCTCCTGAGACGAAACTTCCTCAGAGGGATCTCGAGGAGTTTTACCTCCCGCCTCTGGGGGCCGAGATGGTTCCTGTTCCTGGGCCAGCCGGAAATCCGAGTTGGGAGAATCGGAGGCCTCAGTCACAGGATCCCTCAGCCAAGGAGAATTGGCCTGAGAAAAGACTCCCGCCCGGCGGCGCAGGGTCGTCCAGAAGGCTAGCCCTGCTACCAGAGTGGCCGCCAAGGCCAAACCCAGTAGGATCCCTGAGGCCATAGAAGAGCGCCGCAAAGGCAGCGGCGGGCGCGTGCCCCAATAGGGGTACTCTTCCACCAGCCCTTCTTCAAGGCTGTGCTCCAAATCCTCAAGCAGCTCATCCAGCAGGGAATCTGCTTGACTCTTGTAACGCAATACAGCCCAAGGAGAACGACGGCTCCTGTCTGCCGAAGCATCAAACCCGGACATAGAACCTCCCTTGGCGGCGAGACCCCTAGCCGACAGCAGCCGTCTCCTCACTCCAGCGCTCTCACAGGAGCCGCATTTCCGGGTACTCGGTCAACAGCGCCTCTGCCGACAGGGTGTCTCCTTCCAACTGCGGCGTCCACAGCACTTCGATCGCCACAATTCGCTCCGCCGGAATGGAGGCCAACTGCAGCAGGCACTGCCGCAGATCCGCCGCAGATTTAACTACAGGTAGTGTACCTAAGTTGCCGCGATACGCAACTAGTAGAGTAACGACCAGATACTCGCCGACATCCGGGATCCCGGCAGCAGCGCGTTTAAGGACCGCTTGGGGAACCTGTTGGATTTGGTTGTTGCGGTTGCTGAGGGTTTCGGCGCTAAACTTGCTGCGCTCTTGCAAAGAGGCTTGGTAGAACAGAGACTCGGCGCGGGAGAGAGGCAGCTTCTCTGCTTGGGCATGGCCATAGGCCCAGTAGTCGCTGTAGCGCATCAAGCCGAGGGTGACCTCTTGCAGGAGTTGGCTCAGCCCTTCCGGCGATTGGGTATCCGCTTCCAGAGCCAGGGCGTTCATGTCTTTTTGCAGTTGCCGGGCGCTGGCCAGCAGGCCCACTTTCACCTGAGCCAGGGTTACTGGCGGGTCAGCAACCCCCTCGTCGCCATCTTCGGAAACAGCCGAGCGCAGGCTGCGCACCAGAAAGCTACCTGCCCCGATGAGCAGCAGCAGTGTCAGCAGGCCGCCACCACCACCCCAGAAAAAGGGCACCACCAGGGGAAAGCCGAACCCCCCTCCATAGCTGGGGTACACCGGAGCCGAGCGGGGGCCAACGGAGCGGGGGGCAGAGAAGGTCGGAGAGCGGAAAGAGCCACCGCCAATGCGACCACCACTGCGCGCCCAGACGGCACTGACGGGGGCCAAGGCCAAGATCAAAGCCAGGGCAATGGCCAGCAGGGGCCGGCAGCTTCGACTGATTCGTTTCAGCATGTTCACGTGTCCATCACGGGGCTAGTCTTCCTCAATTGTATGCTCTTTCCTTAGACAGCAGAGGGCAGGGATCCGAACCTTTTAGCGGGCTATTTGAGCCATTGCTTGTGAATCCCCACCGATTTACTCCTCAGCATCCAACTCAGGATTACTTCAATCTGGCCCATCGAGACTATCGACGGAGGCGACCGCAGTCTTGACACTCCCACCGCCTGAAGGCGGGGCGGTTGTTCACCCCCACGCAAATTGCGGATCCCAGCCAAGCGGCCGCCCTCCAGGAAGAGAACAACCGCAAACGGATCCGCATCGATGACCGGCTGCTCACCCAAAACCCGGATCCGGTTATCTATCCCACTCCTGGCGGTCTCAGCGCTGCCAACACGGTGCGGGGCGGGGATCGCGTCAGCAACATCGTTGGGATCATGACTCAGTTACGGGGCCGGAACGTCGCTGGCGACGTGGATGCCACCATCGACTACCGCATCCACCCCAACGATCCCAGCAACTTGCCGACGTTTCAGTCCGTCAACCCTCGCCCGCAAACTCCACCCGCGGTAGGCGGATCCCTGAAGGTGGCCAGCTTCAATCTGTTCAACTACTTCAACACCTTCGGCAACATTTGCTTCCCCAACAATTCCGAGTGTCGAGGGGCCAGGAACGCCGCAGAGTTCACCCGCCAGCGGGACAAGATCATCGAGGCGATTCGCCGCATGGACGCCGATATTGTGGGCCTGAACGAGCTGGAAAACGACGGCTATGGCCCGAACAGCTCCATCCAAGATTTGGTGAACGGTCTCAACCAGGTCATGGGGCCGGGAACCTACGCTTTTGTGGATGTAGGGGTAGCCAACCTAGGCGGTGATGCCATTACCAATGGTTTCATCTATAAGCCGGCTACGGTTGAAATTGCGCCTGGCACCAACCCCGCCTTTCTGGATACCGGGGAACTCACCCAAGATCCCTCGCTTCGTCGCCACCGCCCTCCCTTGGCCGTCACCTTCCGGCAGAAGAGCAACAACGCCATCTTCACGGTGGTGGTCAACCACTTGAAGTCGAAGGGATCCCCCTGTGATCCTGTCGACAACGATCCCTTCCAGGGCAATTGCAACGGCAACCGCAGGCGGGCTGCCCAGGAAATCCTGAACTGGTTGTCCACCAACCCCACCGGCTCCACCGATCCGGATGTGCTGATTATCGGGGATCTCAACGCCTACGCCAAGGAAGACCCGATCAAAGTCTTGGAGGAGGGCGGATTTACCAACCTCAACGGCCCCAACAGCTATTCCTTCAGCTTCCAAGGTCAGTGGGGATCCCTGGATCACGCCTTGGCCAACGCCAGCTTGAGGCCGCAAGTGACCGGGTCGGCCAAGTGGCACATCAACGCCGACGAGCCAGTGAGCCTGGACTACACCACGAGCTTCAAGAGCGCCTCACAGCAGAGCCTCTTTTACGCCCCGGATCCCTTCCGTTCTTCCGATCACGACCCGGTGATCGTCGGCTTGAACCTGACGCCGACGCCAACGTCAACCCCGACGCCAACACCCACACCGACCCCAACGCCAACCCCGACCCCGACACCCACGCCGACCCCAACGCCCACGCCAACTCCAACACCAACACCTCCTCCAGTTAACCTGCCTCTAACCGAAGACTTTGACAACTGCAACCCCGCTCCCGCTGGCTGGCAGATTGTGGATGTGGATGGCGACACCACCCGCTCTTGGCGCTGCGTCAATTCCTATGCCGAGGCCAACGCCTTCGGCGGCCAGCAACCGGGTGATGATTGGCTGATTACTCCGCCTCTGAACCTGGCTTCGGCCAACAACCCGGTTCTGACCTTCCGCAATCAGAGTTCCTTTACCGATAGCGGCGTTCCTTTTCCGCAACTAAGCGTTCTTTACTCCACCGATTACAACGGTGCGGGCACTCCGGCGGCGGTGCAGGCAGCCACTTGGACGGCCCTGACGATTCCCAATCCCTCTACAGGCCAATTTGTGGATTCTGGAAACATTTCTCTATCTGGGATCCAACCTCCTGGCCGTGTTTACATTGCCTTCCGCTATCGGTCTTCTGGCACAACTTCTGGCAGAGCCACTCGCTGGCGGGTGGATACGGTTAGGATTGCCGGGAATTAGGACTGGGATCCAAGTGCCAAACTGACTTCGATGGGCAGGAGCTGGGGGAGCGGCTTTGCTTCTCCAGCTTTCTTTTGCTCGCTTTTTTCCCTGAAAAGGGAGCCATATCAGGATTGGGGTAGGGTGGCGGCGTCCTTGTCTCAATCGAGACGACCTGGGATCCCCGCCTGAGCGCAGACCTGGCCCTGGCGATCGAACAGGGTTACCTGCACCGGCAGGGATCGAGCGGCATACTTTTGCACATAGGCTGTCGCCCGCTGGCGGATTTGTCGGGAAAGCTCCTGCAGCACCGGCTCTGCCCAGCCCAGATCCTTCAGATACTGCACCGCTGCCTCTACCGTCCTCAGCTCCAGCACCTGCCGCGCCTGCTCGGCTGTTCCCCCGCAGCGGATGAGGGCTGCCGCCAAGATCTCCAGGCGGGCATCGGCCACATGGCTGGAAGTGGTGAAAATGCCCCCCGCCAGCTTGATCAACTTGCCGTGGTAGCCGATCAAATGAATCGAGTCTGCCCCTCGCAATGCCGCTTCCACCAGCAGCGGCCCGATCCAATTGGCCACCAGTAGAATTTGTTCTGCTGGGATCCCTTGCCGCAAGGCCACCTGCTGCCCATGGCTGCCCACGCAAAAGGCCAGATGCCGGTGGTTGGCCAATTTCTGTTGCAATTCGCGGCGGGCCCGCTCCAGGCTCTCGGCACTGGCAGAAGGCTCCACCTCGGCCCGCGTTCCCAAGAGAGCCAGTCCCTCCAGCACCCCAAACGCCGCATTGGAAGTCCGCTCCGCCAAGAGTTTTCCCTCCGGCAAGATGATGCGCACCCGCAGGCGATACCCATCCGGGATCCCAGGCGAAAGATTGATCTCAAACAGGCGCCGAGCGTAAGCATAGATGGCCGGGCTGCCATCAGCATGCCGCCCCAGCCCCTCTCCCGCTTCCAGGAGCAAAGGCGGAGTGGCGGGATCCCGTTCCTCCAAGCCCACCCAGGCCCAGACCGGCGTGTTGCGGGTGAGATCCAGATGAGGGCCGGGATCCGAACGGGTAATGGCCAAAGCGGTGTTCTCCGAGAGAGCAGCCACCTGCTCCACTGGGATCCGGATGCAAACATCAGGGAACTGGGGCTCCACCTGCACTGCAATGACAGGATGAGCGCCGTCCTGCTCCAAAGGGATCCCCAGAAGGCGGCGGAGAGCGGCTTTAGCAGCAGCCACCGCAAACACGGGCAAGGTATAGCCCTGTTGTGACGAGGGGGGAACCGCATCCTGCATTTTTTGCCTGGAAATAGAGAGGAACCTGCTCTGGAAAAAACTTTGGAGAGAGCCTGTCTCAATTGTGGCCGACGCCAGCCAGCAGGACTGGCTTGATAGGGCAAACTCCTGAAGCCGACTTTAGTGCTCCAACCGCGTAATCGTTAAATGATCTGGGGGAAGAAGGGGAGGAGCGAGAACTTATCTCTTTCAATGAAAGTAAAGAGTCAGAACCGGGGCAGCTATGAGCGAAACCTTGCAGCACTATTTTGAGCGTCTGGAGTTGCAAATTCAGGAGCTGAAAGCTGCCATCGAGCGGATGCCGGAGCAGGTGGCGGCTGCTCTCCTGGCAAAGCAGGAGGCTAAAAAAAATGCCCCCGCCCCCTCCCGTTACAGCGTTCTCACCTCAGACTTGGTCGAAGATGGGAGCCACAACTTTTTGCTGGAGGAGGATCCCCCTGTAGTAAGCAACCGCAGCCCGGCGTATGAACTTGCTCCTGAAGCCCAGATCCAGCGCCTGAGCGCCCAGCTAACCGCTGCCTACAACCGCATTGCTGCTCTAGAAGAACAGCTCTTGGCGCAGCGCCTGCGGCAATGACCTAGCGAGGTTTCGGTGGAGGGGTGGCAAGTGTGCTGTTTTTGCGCTGCACATCTTGCATCTGGAAGCCGTGCTTGCGCAGCTCCTGATCCAACAGCAGCTCGTTTTCCACGTGATCCACAAACAGCACACCGTTGAGGTGATCGATTTCGTGTTGGATAACCCGCGCCAGCAGGTCGTCGGCTTGGAGGGTGCGGGGCCGCCCGGTTTCGTCCTTAAACGAAACCACCACCCCCTGCGGCCGCATGACCTCGCAGAAGACGCCCGGAATGCTAAGGCAGCCTTCCTGGCCGGCTACAACTTCGCCGAGGTACTCGCGGATCTCCGGGTTGATCAGCACCAGCGGTGGCACTTCCGGCTTATCGGGATAGAGATCTACCACAATCAAGCGCTTGGGAATGCCCACCTGGGGAGCTGCCAGGCCAATGCCATCGGCGCTGTACATCGTCTGCAGCATGTGTCGCGCCAACTGGCGGATCTCGTCGTTGACCTGGCTGACGCGCTTGGCCGGCTGCCGCAGCACCTTGTCACCCATGCGATGGATGCGCAGAGGCGGGTTTTTCAGCTTGGCTTTGGGGACAGAAAGGGTGGCCACCATCCGGCAGGTCTCTCAGAATAAACAACAGCAGACATCCCGTCTGGACTTCCATTCTACATTCAGTCCAAGCCGTGCCGAAGCGATGCGTCTGCTGTTCAGCTCCCCTCTGCCTCTGCCAGAGAAGCTGGGAATAGTTGCGTCAGCAGCACGGAGTGCTTGGGCTCGGCAGCGGGTAGGGCCGAAGGACTGGCTCGGGCTTGTTTGCAATCACCAAAACCTTGGCGGCGCAGGCCCCGTCCTCCCCCTTTCCCCCCGTATACGGGAGGATGCAAGGGGGGCTGGGGATCAGCCGCCTTCTATGCCATGTTCGCCAGCCCCACCCCGTTTGGGGAGGGTGCAGCGTTGTCAGTATCTGGGCTTAGGTCCAGGTTGGGGTTATGGCCTCCCCCACAAACATATGGCAGTCTCCCGCCCCTGTAGCTCGCGACAAGCGAGAAAGAATCTGGACTGGGGAGAAGGTCAATACAACTCGGAGCTGTCTTCCTCGACCTCTGGGGATCCCTGTTGGTCAATGGCTTGCTTGAAGCCCAGGGCCACCAGAATGTTGGAGAGGGTGAGGAAAGCCTCTGCTCCCCCATGCAAGGGATCCACATTGGCCAGGGAAGTGCCGTAATGCAGTTGGGCATACAACCCTGCCGGGATGCTGACGGCCACAAACAGTAGCAGCAGCCAAAACCCGATCAAAGCCAGGCGCGGGATCCGGCGGAGCCGCGACAGGAAAAACAAGAAGGCCAAATAGGGAAATAGAGAAAGGGCAAACAAACTGTCCATCGCCTAGCTTGGATCCCTCCTCCCAAGGGACTGATCCGCCTGCTCCGCCCGCCAAATGCGGTAGGCAGCCCAGGCCAGAGTGCAATTGCCCAGAAGTGTCAAGCTCGCCTGGGCAGTTACCACCCAGTTGAGGGCGGGATCGTTGTCAAACCAGTGCCAGGTAATGGCACACATTGCCCCCACCAGAGCAGGCAACATCGCCCAGCTCAAGCCGCGCCACTCTGGCCGGCCCGTTCGCTCCCCAAACTGCCACACGCAAACAATGGCCGCCAGCCATTCCAAGACGCTGGCAATGTGAATCCACCAGGTGGGAAACGAAAGGGCGTGCATCAAACCTCAAGAGAATGGCGCAGCAACTGGCGGTAGGTGGCCTCCTGCAACAGCATTTGCTTGTGCAGCTTGACCAGGATGTCCTTGGCCTGCTCAGGGCTCATGCGAGCTACCAGCGTCTCGAAAGCCCGCTGGCGAAATTCTTGCTCCAGAGAGAGACCTAGCGTTTCCTCCATTGTCGTCACCTTGAGACTCTTAGGGTAGGTGAGAGACTCGCGCTAGGATATCCCAGCGCTGCTCCCAACAAGCACTGCAAGCAGGACAATACATATCTTAACAATCTAGTTTAACAAGTTGCAACAAAACGACAAGGGCCTCCGGATACCGGTCGAGCCAGAGCTGGAGGGGAAACTCAACAAAGGAGCGGGAAAAGTACACGCCCGTAAAGTTTGACAAAAGCACATTTTGGATGGGAAAGTGCGAAGATTTTTGAGCGGCGATCCCTTTACATCCTGTCATGTTGTGCGATTAGGCGGGGCCCCGTGATAAAAGTGAAGTACCTTGAGCTTTGGTTGCCGCTCTTTCCGATTCGCGCCTTGCTTTGCTTGAATTGCCATGACCATTTTTGTGGGAAACCTAAACTATAAAGCCTCAACAGAAGAGCTAGCAGCTTTCTTCCAGCAGAGGTGGAACGTTAAGTCGGTTACAATCCCGATAGACCGAGAAACGGGCCAGACACGGGGCTTCGCGTTTGTGGATTTGGCCACGGAGGCCGAGGAAGAGGAGGCCATCGACGTCGCCAACGGCCAGGAATTTATGGGCCGACCTTTGCGTTTGGATCGAGCCAGGCCTCGCCGACAGGCTTAGCTTCAGCGGGGATTCCTCATCTGACTCCGAGTGGGGTGCCAATCCAAAAGTTGGCAAGGCAGGCAAACGGCGGGCAGGAGTGAGGGCAACGGATGGAAGGGCTTCAAGGCTGCTTGAGATGGTGAAGCTGCTGCATTTTTCCGATATTCATTTGGGCAGTGGCTTGGCCTACGGCTCCATCAACCCAGCTACGGGGCTGAACACGCGTTTGGAGGATTTTGTCGCTTCTTTGCGCCTATGCATTGATCATGCCCTCGATCAGGCTGTGGATCTGGTGCTGTTTGGGGGCGATGCCTTTCCCGACGCGACGCCGCCGCCGCTGCACCAAGAGCTCTTTGCCCAACAATTTCGCCGCCTGGCCGATGCCCGGATCCCGACCGTTCTCTTGGTGGGCAACCACGACCAGTACGGGCAGGGGCAAGAGGGCAACAGCTTGGCCATCTACCGCGCTCTGGGGGTGGCGGGATTCGTTGTGGGGGATCGGCTGCAGACCCATTGGATTGAAACTCGCAGCGGCCCGGTGCAGGTGACCACCTTGCCTTGGCTAAACCGCTCCACCCTGCTTGCCCGCCAGGAGAGCCTGGATCTCAATGCCGAAGTATTCACTCAGCAGCTCCTGCAGCGCCTCGATCTGGCTCTGGAAGGGGAGATCCGCACTTTGCAGCCAGGGATCCCGGCGATTTTGTTGGCCCATGTGATGGTGGATACAGCCCGCTACGGGACGGAGCGGCATCTTTCGGTGGGCAAGGGAGTGACGGTGCCCCTGTCGCTGCTGGCGCGGCCCGCCTACCAATACGTGGCTTTGGGTCATGTGCACCGTCACCAGGTGTTGTGTCGGGATCCCTTGGTAATCTATCCCGGCAGCATTGAGCGAGTCGACTTTGGGGAGGAACAAGAGGAAAAAGGTTGTGTGTTGGCAGAGGTGACGGCCACGGGGGCGAGCTACGAATTTTTGCCCTTGCCCACCCGCACCTTTCACTCCATCCGCCTTGATCTCACCCCCTATCCCCCCCAAGAGGTGCAGGCCAAACTGCTGGAGGCCATTGCCAAGGCCCCTGTACCCGGCTCCATCCTGCGCCTGATCTACCGCCTCCGCCCTGACCAGCTCGATTGCGTTGACGAGCGGACCCTGCACCAGGCCCTCGCCCCTGCCTTCAGCTATACTCTCGTCCCAGACGTGGTCAGCCCCAGCCGCATTCGCCTGCCGGCCCTGGATCCCAGTTGTCTAGAGCCCCTGACGGCCCTGGAGCACTATCTGGCCGACCGCAGCGATCTGGCCCCCTTGCGCAACGAGTTGCTAGCCGCTGCTCGTCAGTTGTTGGCGGAAGCAGCAGATCCCTTGTCAGAGGGAAATGCCAACAGGGAGGAGGCAGATCCTGCAAGCCTTGCTGAAGGGGAAGAGCAGCAATTGCCCTTGTTCTAGGGCTCTGCCTCCATTGCTTTGACCTTTGTCGGTCAGAGGTGGGGAGCAGGGCCGCTTCTAAAGAACCTTTGCCGCGTGATCCGGATCACTTCGGGAGGGGGGGGAAACGGCAGAGACTGGAACTGGGTTGAAGTCGTTGGCAACGACGCTCTCAGCTCACTTCCAGGGAACTAACCTAGGCTGGCAGATCTCACCCTGCCAGTCTTTCCTTTTGTAGAGCTGGGGAGCCGTGGAAAGCAAGGGATCCCTGTAGTTATCATGTCACTGCCAGGATCTGTCTCGACTTCGAAAGAAGCTGGAGGTGGAGTGGATTTGTCTCGAGAAAAGAAGGAGCAAAGGGCATGGAAAGCGTACTAAGGTCTCTAGTGATCGGGGCAATTGCCGGTTGGCTGGCAGGGTCTATCCAGCGCGGCTACGGTTTTGGCCTGATTGGTAACATCATTGTCGGCATTTGCGGAGCAGTTGTGGGAGAATACCTTTTCAACTTGCTCGGCTTATGGGCTACAGGTCTGCTGGGGAACTTGGTGATGGCAACCGTTGGGGCTCTGGTTTTGTTGGCGTTGGTCAACTTTCTTCGCCGGGCTTAACTTCTCCAAGGGGGGTACGTCGCCAGCGGGCAGGGATGGCTGACGTGACGCTGCTTTTTTTGGTTGGCTGTGGATCAAACCCGTGTCTGGTTCAGATTGCCGGGTAAGGAGCACCTCTGCTCAGGCCGGAAGCTGTCATTAGAAAAAGGGGGCCATAGAGCCCACCCCTTCCGTGACCTACTCCCGGCACTGAGTACAGCGCAGGGCTCAGCCACCCCCACCACCCCCACGAGCTAAAGCCGGGATGGCAGAGGGGCAGCTAGCGGTGCAGGTAAGTGTAGGCCCGCAGGTTGTCTTCAAAGTGCTGCTGCAGCGCCCTAGCCTGCTCTAGAGTGATCTGCCCCCTTTGTAGCGCGGCTTCGGTGGCGTGGTGGAGGGTTTCCACCAGGTCTTCGCTGTTGTACTGCACCCAGCTCAGCACTTCGCCGATGGTGTCCCCCTTGATGACTTGGGTGACTTGGTAGCCGCCGGGACGGGTGCGGATGTGCACCGCGTTGGTGTCTCCAAACAGGTTGTGCAGATCCCCCAGGATTTCTTGGTAGGCGCCCCCCAGAAACACCCCCAGCAGGTAGGGCTGCCCGTTGGGATCGTGCAGCGGCAAAACCGAGGTGATCTGCCCGTCTTCGCCAAAGAAGCGGTTGATCTTGCCGTCGCTGTCGCAGGTCAGATCGGCCAGGGTGGCCCACTGGCGCGGCTCCTCGTCCAGACGGTGGATGGGCATGATGGGGAACACCTGGTCGATGGCCCAGCTATCCGGCAGGGATTGGAAGAGGGAGAAGTTGCCGTAGTAGATGCTGGCCAGCATCTCGTCCAGATCCAGGAGATCTACGGCCACCGGCTGCCCCGCCTGGTGCTGCTCGTAGGCCAGCGTGCAGATCTTGTCGGAGCAGTTCCAAAACAGCCGCTCCACCTCGGCCCGCTCCCGCAAGCTGAGGGATCCCTCGGTAAATTGGCGCAGGGCGGCCTCTTTCAGCTCCTGGCAGCGGCGATAGTCGGCCACCAGGGTCTCGGGCCGGATCTCGTAGTAGAGCTGGTTCAGCTTTTGGATCACCTCAGCATCGGAGGTGAGCTGGGTGGGCATGGGGTAGGGGCTGGCGGCGTTGACATCCTGGATGTCGAAGACCAGCACCGACTGGTGGGACATCAGGGCCCGCCCGCTTTCGGTCACCAGCACCGGCGGCTGGATCCCGTGCGGCTGCAGGGCGGTCAGCACCGTCTGCACCACGGTGGCGGCGTAATCTTCCAGGCTGTAGCTCTGGGAAAAGTGGCTGGTGGACTGGGATCCGTCGTAATCGACCCCCAAGCCGCCGCCGACATCCAGATAGCCCATCGGCGCCCCCAGCTTGACCAGCTCGATGTAGATCTGGCTGGCCTCCCGCACGGCCCGCCCATGCACGCTCACCATCGAGATCTGCGAGCCGATGTGGTAGTGCAACAGGCGCAGACAGTGCAGCTTGCCGACTTCCCGCAGCCGCTCCACCACCTGCAACATCTCGGTGGCCGTGAGGCCGAACTTGCCCCGATCCCCAGCCGAGGTGCCCCAGCGGCCACTGCCCTGGGCGGACAGCTTGGCCCGCACCCCCAGCAGGGGATCAATCCCCAGGTGCTCGGCAGCTTGCAGCACCAGCTCCAGCTCTTGCAGCCGTTCCAGGACGATGATGGGGGTGCGCCCCAGCCGCTGGGCCAAGAGGGCCGTTTCCATAAAGTCGCGGTCTTTGTAGCCGTTGCAGATCAACAAAGCCCCAGGTGTATCCAGCAGAGCCAGGGCGATCAACAGCTCCGGCTTGGATCCCGCCTCCAGGCCAAAGTGGTAGGCACGGCCGTGCTTGACCACCTCTTCCACCAGGTGGCGCTGCTGGTTCACCTTGACCGGGTAAACCCCTCGGTAGACGTTGGGGTAGCCAAAGCGCTCGATGGCCTGCTGAAAGCTCTCACAAATCCGCCGCATGCGGTCGGCCACGATCTCGGGAAAGCGAATCAACAAAGGCAACTGCAAACCCCGCGCCACCAGATCCGTTACCAGGTGGTACAGGTCGATGCCCCCTTCCTGCTGCTGTGAGCCCTGTGGGGTTACCTCCACATGACCGGCGGCGTTGATACGGAAGTAGGGATCCCCCCAACCTGAGATGCGATAGAGCTTTTCGCTGTCTCGCAGTGTCCAGGGAGAACGAGTCAAAGTCGGCATAGTAGTCCCCCAGATACCGAGATGTGAACAGCGCAGGATTTCTGCACAGAATCCACAATATATTGCCCTATTCCAAGATATGTCAAGATTTTTCCAAGGCAGGGGGGATCCGGCCCCAAACCGGCTAAGCCTTGCCAGATAAGGCTTTGGCCTGAGGATCCCTCTGCAGTTGCTGCAGAACTCAACTCTCTCGTTCTCTTTTTTTCGCTGTTTTTCTTTGTTTTTCTCGCTCAGGCTTCGTTTTTTACTCTGGATCCAGAAGCGGGGTTGGGATCCCAACTGTTGCCCAAGAGCGCAGCGAATCCTGCAAGGATCGGCGACAAGTTGGTGGAGGGAAGAAGCTGCCTTTTGCGGAAGGTTGTCCCCTCTGGTGCTTCCCAGAGCTCAGGATGGCCACCCTTGACAGGGCTCCGTAGGCAAGACAAGGATCGGGGCGGAGAGCTTGGAGCGCCTCAGCTATGGTGCAACTGCCCCGCCTTCGCCGCCGAGAAATGCTGCTGTCGTTGCTGGCTGCTGCTGGCCTGAGCGCCTGCCGAAGGGGATCCCGTTCTGGGCAGGCTGGCCCTGTTGCCGACAGCCAGCTTGCCGCTGAGACCTTGTTGATCAACGGGGCCGGGGCCACCTTCCCGGCTCCCCTGTATTTGCGCTGGTTTTCCGACTACCGCCAGGTGGATCCCAAAGTCGAAATCAACTTCCAGCCGGTGGGCAGCGCCGCCGGCATCCGCCAATTTATCGACCAGACGGTGGACTTTGCCGCCAGCGACGTGGCCATGACCGATGCCGAAATTGCCGAAGTCAAGCGGGGCGTGGTCATGATCCCGATGACGGCAGGCAGCATTGCCGTCGGCTACAACCTGCCCGGGATCCGCTCCGGCCTCAAACTGTCCCGCTCGGTGTTGGTGCAGATCTTCCGCGGCCAAATTACCCAGTGGCGGGATCCGCAGATTTTGGCCCTCAACCCCGACCTGGAGATCCCCGACCTGCCCATCGCCGTCTGCTACCGCTCCGACGGCAGCGGCACCACCGACACCTTTACCCGCCACCTGGCCGCCATCGACCCCACCTGGGCCTCCGAGATCGGCGTCGGCATGTCCCTGGAGTGGCCGGTGGGCATTGGGGTGAAAGGCAACGAAGGCATGAGCGCCCAGATGCTCCTCAGCGAAGGGGTGATCGGCTATGTGGAATCGGTCTATGCCCGCGACCTGGATCTGTCGGTGGCGGCCCTGGAAAACCGCCGCGGCGAGTTCGTCCTCCCCACCCCGGAAGCCTCGGCCCTGGCCCTGAGCGAAATCGAGCTGCCCGACAACCTGCGGGCTTTTGTGCCCGATCCCGCCGGCGCGGGGGCCTACCCCATCGTCACCTACACCTGGATCCTGGCCTACCGCCAGTATCGGGATCCCGCCATGGCCAACGCCCTGCGGGCAGTGCTGCGCTGGGCCCTCAGCGAGGGACAAGCTCTGGCCGCAGAGATGGGCTACCTGCCCTTGGCCGAAACCGTTGTAGCCCGCAGCCTGGAAGCCCTGCAGCTTATCCAGAGCTAGCCGCCCTTGCCCCAACCGGTCCTGGAAGCAAGGCCGCGGCAGGTACGGAGATCCGTAACTGTTCTGCCTTCCAGTCGCCAGAAATGGGCGGCATTCTCGCCCTGACCCAGATGCCCTGCTGGTTAGGATCGACCTAGGAAACGGCTAAATACCTGCTGAATTTTCACGGATTGGCTGCCCAAGCTACTTCATACAGCCTGGCGGCGGTAGCCGAGGTCACGTCTTGAACAAAAGGAGAACAAGGAGCCGATGGGAAAAGTTGTAGGAATTGACTTGGGCACAACCAACTCGGTTGTCGCCGTAATGGAAGGGGGCGTCCCCACTGTCATTCCCAATGCCGAGGGGAGCCGCACTACACCCTCAGTGGTCGCTTTCACCAAAGATGGGGAGCGCCTGGTGGGCCAGATGGCCCGTCGCCAAGCGGTGCTCAACCCCGAGAACACTTTTTACTCGGTCAAGCGGTTCATCGGGCGCAAGTACGATGAGCTGAACGTCGATGCCAAGCGGGTCTCCTACCAGGTGCGGCGGGATGAGCGGGGCAATGTCAAGTTGTACTCACCCCGCATGAACAAGGAATTTGCCCCCGAAGAGATCTCGGCCATGGTGCTGCGCAAGCTGGTAGAAGACGCCAGCCGCTACCTAGGCCAACCGGTCACCCAAGCCGTCATTACTGTCCCGGCCTACTTTAACGACTCGCAGCGGCAGGCCACCAAAGATGCCGGGAGGATCGCCGGCTTGGAAGTGCTGCGCATCATCAACGAGCCGACGGCGGCTTCCTTGGCCTATGGCTTGGACAAGCGCAACAACGAGACCATCCTCGTCTTCGACTTGGGCGGTGGCACCTTCGACGTCTCCATTCTGGAGGTGGGGGATGGCGTCTTCGAGGTGAAGGCCACCAGCGGCGATACCCAGTTGGGTGGCGACGACTTCGACAAGAAGATCGTCGACTGGATGGCCGAAGAGTTCAAGCGAATGGAAGGGATCGACCTGCGGCAAGACCGGCAGGCCCTGCAGCGGCTGACGGAAGCCGCCGAGAAGGCCAAGATCGAGCTGTCCAGCGTCTCCGAGACTACCATCAACCTGCCCTTCATCACCGCCACGGCCGATGGTCCGAAGCACCTGGAGTTGAAGCTCTCCCGCGCCCAGTTTGAACACCTCTGCGCCGACTTGCTGGAGCGCTGCAAAGGGCCGGTGGAGCAGGCCCTGCGGGATGCCAAGCTCACCAAGGCCGACATCAACGAAGTGGTGCTGGTGGGCGGCTCCACCCGCATCCCGGCGGTGCAGCGGCTGGTGAAGGAGCTGCTGGGCAAAGAGCCCAACCAAACTGTCAACCCCGACGAGGTGGTGGCCGTGGGTGCTGCCATCCAAGCTGGCGTGCTGGCGGGCGAGGTCAAAGACGTGCTGTTGCTGGATGTCACCCCCTTGTCTTTGGGGGTGGAAACCCTGGGCGGTATCGCCACCAAGCTGATCCCGCGCAACACCACCATCCCCACCCGCAAGTCGGAGATTTTCTCCACCGCCGAAGATGGGCAGACCTCGGTGGAAATCCACGTGGTGCAAGGGGAGCGGGAGTTGGCTCGCGACAACAAGTCCCTGGGCCGCTTCAAGCTGGACGGGATCCCGCCGGCTCCCCGCGGTGTGCCGCAGATCGAGGTGACCTTCGACATCGACGCCAACGGCATCCTCAAAGTGACGGCCAGAGACAAGGGCAGCGGCAAGGAGCAGAGCATTTCCATTACCGGCGCCTCCACGCTGGATAGCAAAGAGGTGGAGCGGATGATCGCCGAGGCGGAAAAATACGCTGCCGAAGACCGCGCCCGCCGCGAGAAAATCGAGCGCCGCAACAAGGCCGACTCGCTGGCCTACCAGGCTGAGCGGCAGTTGAAGGAGCTGGGAGACAAGGTCTCCGCCAGCAAGCGCAGCCAAATCGAGACCCTGGTGCGAGAGCTGCGGGAGGCCATCCAGCGGGACGACGACAGCGCCATCCAGAGCAAAGAGCGGGAGCTGCAAGAGGCCCTCTACGCCATGAGCAGCGAGCTCTATCAGCAGCCCGGCGCCGCTTCCAGCTCCACCTCTGGGACAACCTCCGGCGGCAGCGACGACGTCATCGACGCCGACTTCACCGAGAGCAAGTAACGACAATGGGATCCCCCTGGGGCCCGCAGGGCGGATCCCGCCTTTGTCTGGAGCATCGATAATGGGGAGGGACGGGATGGGCGATAGCGTCTAGCCCGCCTCTTTCTCTTTTCGTCAACAGGTCAGAGGGAGGGATCCCTTGATGCCTGGCCTCTTGGTTTTCTGACCCTTCTCAGTGACTTGCCTGCGGACGCCTCCATGCAAAATTTCAAGGACTACTACAAGATTTTGGGGGTCAGCCAGACGGCCACCGCCGACGAGATCAAGCAGGCCTATCGGCGCCTGGCCCGAAAATATCACCCGGATGTTAACCCGAACAACAAAGCTGCCGAAGAGAAGTTTAAGGAGATCAACGAAGCCTACGAAGTTCTCTCGGATCCCGGCAAACGCAGGCAATACGACCAATTTGGCCAGTACCACCAGCAGGGCGGGTTCCGCTACCGGCGGGATACCTACAGCCAGCCTTACAGCAGCAGCCCTTTTGGCGACAGCTCCTTCAGCGAAGACTTTGGGGGAAGCGGTTTTGGCAGTGGCGTCGATTTCAGCCAATTTGAGGATTTTCAAGACTTCATCGATCAACTGCTGGGCCGGGTGCGCAACTCAGGTGCGGATCGCAGCAGTAGCTCCGCTGGCAACGCCAACTACGATGCGGAGGCCACCATCCAGCTCACCATTCCCGAAGCTTTTGAAGGGGGCAGACGCCGCCTACGGGTGGGCGGGGATCGCGTGCTCGAGGTCAACATCCCAGCAGGGATGACGCCAGGGAAGCGGATTCGCCTGCGCGGCCAAGGCCACCCCAAACCCAACGGCGGCGCCGGCGACCTGTACCTCAAGATCGAGCTGAAGGAGCACCCCTTCTACCGCCTTGAGGGGTTTGACGTCTACTGCGATTTGCCCATCAGCCCCAGCGAGGCCGTCTTGGGCGCCCAGGTGGAGGTGCCCACCTTGGATGGAGTGGTGAAGCTGCGGATCCCACCCGGCATGCAGCCGGGGCGAAAGTTGCGCTTGGCAGAGAGGGGTTTTCCCAAGGGCAATGGAGAGCGGGGCGATTTCTACGCGGTAGTTCAGATCTATTTGCCCACCCGTGTTTCGGAGGAGGAGCGGGAGCTCTACGAAAAGCTGCAGCGGGTTCAGTCCTATGATCCCCGTGCCGCCCTCAAGCTCTAGCTAGAAGGAGGAGTGGGCGGTCGGAGAGCGCGATCCAGGAGTTCCATCGGGTGATAAATGGGGATCCCGGCCTTGCCTTGCAGACGCAGGTGCTTCTGGAGCTGCAGGCGGCAGCCGATATTGGCGGAGACGATCCCCTGGGCGCCGGTGTTGAGCAGGTTGGCCACCTTCTGGGATCCCAGCTCGTCGGCCACCTCGGGCTGCAGCAGGTTGTAGACGCCGGAGCTGCCGCAGCAGAGGGCGGCATCGACAGGATCCCGCAGCTCCAGCCCGGGAATTTGCCGCAGCAGTTGTCGCGGCTCCTGGCTGAGGCGCTGCCCGTGCAGCATGTGGCAGGCATCCTGATAGGCCAGCACCAAGGGATCCGGCTGCAGGGGGTACAGGGGAGCGGTCAGCCCTACCTGCGCCAGAAACTCCTGGATATCCTTGACTTTGGCCGCAAACTGAGCCCCTTTCTCTTGGTAGTCGGGATCCCTGGCCAAAAGGTGGCCGTACTCCTTGAGGGTGTGGCCGCAGCCGGAGGCAGTCACCAAAATGGCATCCAACTCGTAGCCGGCAAAAGCATCCACCATCTGGCGGGCCAGGGCTTCTGCCTGCTGCAGTTGCCCTTGGTGGTGGGGCAAGGCCGCACAACAGCCCTGGGCGGGCGGGATCACCACCTCACAGCCGTTGTGGGTCAAGACGCGAATGCTGGCCTCATTCACCTGCGGGGCAAACAGGCGCTGCACGCAGCCGAGGAGCAGCCCCACGCGAAAGCGGCGTTCGCCCACCGCCGGGATCCGCTCCGGGTAGCGCTTGGGCAGCAGTTGCCCCACCTCAAGAGGGGGCAAGAGGGATTCCATGGCCGCCAGGCGCGGGGAGACCTTCGCCAGCCCTTGGCGAATCCAGGCGCCGACCCCCATTTTTTGGTAGAGCCAAAGGGACCAGAGCAGAGGCCGCAGCCGCGCCGGGTAGGGGAAGAGCCAGAAGATGAACTGGCGGTACAGCCAATCCCAAAGGTTGCGGCGGTGGTTGCGCTCGATCTGCGGGCGGGTGGCGGCGATCAGCCGGTCGTAGCGCACCCCCGAAGGACAGGCGGTAACGCAGGCCAGACAGCCCAGGCAGGTATCGAAATGGGAAACCACTGCTGCCGAGAGAGAGATTTGGCCTTGATTGAGGGCGTCCATCTGGTAGATGCGCCCCCGCGGCGAGTCTGTCTCCTTGCCGAGGACGCGGTAGCTGGGGCAGGTGGTCAGACAAAACCCACAGTGCACACAGGCATCGATTAGCTTTGGATCCGGCGGATCCAGGCTGTCAAAACTCGGCCTTTTGGATGAGCTCATCGGCCTCGACCTATCGCGCTTTCAACACTTCATCACCCCCGTAAAGAGAGAATTGGCCGTTCGGGGATCCTGTCCCCTCCTTTTGCTTCCGGGGTTTTTTGCATCTTAATCTGGGAACAGAGCGTCTGAGACTTCTATCCAGATCCAAACGCTCTTTTCGTCCGTACTACCCTAGAGAAGGGACATACCCGGCCGATTTCTCCTCGTCGTTCATTTCCCAATGAAAGTGCAACACCTCTTCACCCCAGCTCTTGTGGGGGCAGCTCTCTCCAGTTTGAGCCTATCTGGAGCGGCTTTTGCCCAGGCCAACCTGCGGGAGCTGCCCCCCGATCTGGCCGAACAGCTCACTACAGAGCAGATCTTGCAAGCCTGCGCCGCCAACCAGGCAGACACCTTGCCCAGCCCCTTCCCAGACGTGGTGCCGACCGATTGGGCCTACAAGGCGGTGCTCACCCTCTACTACTGCGGCGCCTACCGGGGGGCCATTCCCCCGGAGACCTTCCGGCGCTACCTGGAGCAACAGCGGGGATCCCAAACTTAGCTCCCTGTCGGATACATCTCCTGGATGAGGTGGGCGTAGCGCTCGGCCACCGGGTTACGCTTAATTTTCAGCGTCTGGGTCATGAGGCCGTTTTCCACGCTCAGGGGCTCTGGCAAAAAGCGGAAGTCGGCAATTTGCTCGTGGGGCCGGTAGCCAGGACGCTCTTGGATGCGGGCCCGCACCTCCTGCAAAATCAACGTGCGCACCTGCGGGTGGCCCAAGAGCTCGGCCTCCGCAGCCGGGATCCCTTGCTCAGCGGCCCAAGCCTTAAGGACATCGAGGTTGGGGTAGATGAGGGCGGCCAGTTTCTTTTGGTCTTGCCCGACGATCACGATCTGGCTGATGTAGGGGGATTGCAGGCAGGCATCTTCCAGCGGCTGCGGCTCGACATTTTCGCCGTTAAGCAGCACGATCACGTCCTTGGCCCTGCCGGTGATCACCAGTTGTCCGTCGGGGGTGAGCCAGCCCAGATCCCCTGTTTCAAACCAGCCGTCGGGGCTGAGCACCTTGGCAGTCGCTTCCGGATTGTTGTAGTAGCCCATCATCACCTGCGGCCCCCGCGCCAGGATCAGCCCTTTTTCGCCAGGGGGCAACGGCTGCCGCGTCTCCGGATCCACGATGCGAAACTCCGTCCCTGGCAAGGGGGGGCCCGCCGTGCCGCGCACGTTGTTGTCAGGACGCCGCGCGCACAGCACCGGCGAGGTTTCCGTGAGGCCGTAGCCATTGAGGATGGAAATGCCCACCACCTCGTAAAACAGATCCAGGTAGGCGGGCAGGGATCCGCCGCCGCTGATGGCCTGTTGAAAATTGGGGCCCAAAGCCTGCCGCACCTTGCGGTAGATCAGCGCATCGGCCAGGCGGTGGACAGGCCAGAGCAGCCCCTGTTGCAGGCGGGCCCCCAGGCGCACCCACGGGCTGACGCCGTAGTGTAAAATCGACCGATTGCCGGCAATCCGCCCGGCGAGCACGTAGCCTTCGCTGGCCGCCATCAAGGTGCGGATCAGCCGCTGCATCAGGGGGCTTTTTTCCTTAAATTGCCGCTGGATCCCTTCGTAAACGGTCTCCCAGATGCGGGGCACCGCCACCAGATAGTGGGGCTGCTCCTGTTGAAAATCTTGCTTGATAAAGCGAGGGTTGGTGTAAACCAACGTGCAGGCCTGGCTGAGGAGAAAATACTCACAGGCCCGCTCGTAGGAGTGCCAGGTGGGCAGAATTGTCAGCACCTTATCCCCAGGCCGGGGCTGCACCACCACATGCAAGTTTTCCACCTGGTGCATCAGGTTGCCGTGGCTGAGCATCACCCCCTTGGGCCGACCGGAAGTGCCAGAAGTGTAGATGATGGTGGCCAACTGGGATCGCTCCAGCCGCGGCGGCTCGTAGCGGCGCTCCCGGCCTTTTTGCAGCCACTGAGAAAAATTCAATACCCCCGGCTCTTCTTCATCGGAAAGCAACAGCAGCCGCTCCAGGCCCAGCTCCTGCACAACCGGCCGCACCCGGCTTAGGGTCTTCGCATCCTGGGCAATCAAAGCGGTGCTGCCGGAATGGCGCAAAATGTAGCCCAGCTCCGCCGGATCCGCCACGGCGCTGCGCGGCACATTGACCGCTCCCGTAAACAGCGTGGCCAGATCTGCCATCAGCCAGCGGGGGGAATTGTCGGCAAAAATGGCCACCCGATCCCCAGGCCGAATGCCCAAAGCCTGCAAACCGGCAGCCAAGATCTGAATGCGGCGAAAGAGCTGCCCGTAAGAAATCTCAAAGACCGGCTGGGCATGGGGATCCCTGAGGGCAGTGTAATCGGCAAACTTTTCGGCCAGGACTTGCCAGATGTCGAGCAGCGTCGTCCCAGCGGGGGTAGCAGCAGCGGAGACAGTAGTCATAAATCTGTACCCTAAATCACATTTACAGTCTAGTAAACTTGGGCTTTTTCCCAAGACACCCCCAGGACAGTTCTCAATCTGTCACCAAATCCAACCCCTTCCCCTTGCGGGGAAAAGGTAGGGATCAACCCTACTCCCGGAAAAGCCTGAACTCATGAGGTTTTCAAGGTGCGCTCGCGAGGAAGTACCGAGACTTCCCGCCACAGATGTTAACCTCGCTTCCCCGAATAAGCGCAACTCAGAAAATTCGCTCTTTTGGGGACGTCATGCTGCATTTTCCCGCCAATCCCGGCAAAAGCTACTAGATCTTATGGCACCCGCAAAAAAAGCTAGCAATGGCTCCCCCCGATGGATCGGCCCCAAAACTTTACAATCTCGGCTAAGCTGAGAACCTCACAAAATAAGGTAGTCCGGCGGCTCGTAGGGGAGAGGCCCGCCGAAGACCTTGGTACGTCGTTTGGCGGTGGCATCCAGAGGGTAGGCCTGCAGGCTATCTTCCTCGAGGTTGAGCAGAGGCAGCCACGACTTTTCCAGCTCGGCAGTGTCCAGGGGGCATTCAACAACGGAGTATTGCGCTCGCTGGCAGCACTGTTCCAGGCGCTTGGCCAACTGTTGTCGGCGCTTATCGTCCACCACGTCGTAGCAAACCAACCATAGCCTCAGCGCAGCTCCATTGCTTCGTACTCTAGGTTGCCGCTCACCAGGCAACGGCCCAGCCAGCGGGCTTGCTCCAGCACGATTTGGCTCAGGGCTAGGCGACGCGATTGCGGAGGGTAAAGCAAAGGCTCGCAGAAGCGGCGCTCCAGCTCACCCAAAAACAGCTTTTTGGCCAGGGATCCCATGCTCCATCCGGCGACGGCTCGCAGTCTTCCGGGGTGAGCAAGCCGGCCTTGATGAGTTGGCTTACCCAGCATTTCGCTCATCCCTCTCACAAAGGCCTCGGCCTAGATGCCCTTAGATTCGTCGTCAAAGTACCAGTATGCTTTCCTAGAGATCCAACCGAATAATCTTGCTGCCCAAAATTTGCCTAATGCTCTCCAGACTGTCTTTTCTTGCGTTGAACCCAAAGGTATCTCGCTGTGGCTGCTAGCGCAAGCGGGAGTAGGGACGGGGATAGGGTTGGCGCATCTGCCGAGCCAGGTACACCTGAAAGGTTTGCGCCACCGCGCCCGCCCGCCGCAGGGGAACCTCTGCCACTGGCTCAATTTGTTCAAAGTAGGTGCCGTAGACAGCCTGGATCCCTGCTCTTGGCCAAAACAGCTGGGAGGTGACCAGCAGCCCATCTTTGCCCAGCCAGTCTTCAGGTTGGGACCAAAAGGCAAAGCCGCGCAGATCTTCATCCAGGCAGGTGAGGGGCTTCTCCGTCAGCGGCGCCAAGGCCATGCCGATCTGCCCGCCCAAAAAGTAAACGTTGGTGAAGATAAAATCCGCCTCTGCAAGAGCCTGGGCCAAGCGGGGATCCGTCTGAAACTGCCGCCGCAACTGTTCGATGTCAATCAGCTGAGTCGAGGGATCCCGTTCCACCGGCCACAGGCCCAGCCCGCCGGGATCCTGGAGGAGGCCGTAGCGCACATGGGCCAGCCCCACTGCCACCAACAGGCCCACTGCCACCGCCGTCCCCGCCAAGAGCTGCCTTGCTCCTGGCCACCGTTCCCAGCGGGATCCCAACAGCAAGCTCAGCACCCAAAACCCCGGCATGGGCCAGGTGGGGAGGATGGGCCGGTAGCCTCCCATGAAGGTAAAAGCCAACACCAGCGGCAGCCCACAGGCCAAGATTAAAAGCTGTTTCAGCTCCTGATCCGTGAGGCGTCTTCCCTGAACCAGCGCCAGCCCCACCCGCCCACCCTCGGCCAAGCTCAGCCCCAGCAGAGGGATCCCCAAGGTCGGGAAAAGGTACCCCATCTCCTGCAGCACCGTCAGCCCCAGCTCCTGCAGTTGATACCCTGCCTCCGGCACTGCTCGCCCCCCCTGGAAGCGGAAGGAGACCCAATCCTGTTGGGTGTTCCAGATTAAAACGGGGCTGAAGGCCGCCAAAAACCCCACCACCGCCAAGAGCGCCCATCCCGACCGAAGAGCGCAGCGGTGGGCCGGGCTGAGCAGACAAAAGAGCACCAGGCCAAACCCCAGCGCCAGGCCGTGGTATTTGCCCAGGCAGGCCAGACCCACCAAGAGCCCAATCAGCGCCAGCCGCGGCCCCGGTCGGTAGCGCGCTGCCCCATAGACCCCCAATTTCCCCTCCGCCAAGGGAGCCGGAAAAAACTCCTGGGCAGCCACCCACAGGGTTGCCGCCGTAAACACCATCAGCGGGCTATCCGGCAGGGTCAGCACCCCAAACCCAATCCAGAAAATGGGGGCGATGCTGATGGTTGCCAGGGTGATCAGCCCCGCCTGTGGCGAAAAAAGCCGCGTCGCCGTCAGGTAAAGCAACAGGGAAGAGCCGGTGTAGGCCAGCAGGGATCCCAGTCGAATCGAAAAAGCCGACACCTGCCCCGTCAAAACAGGCCCCAAGCCCGTTGTCCAGGCCACCAGCGGCGGATGGTCAAAATAGCTCCAGTCCAGATGGCGGGTGTAGAGGTAGTAGTAGGCTTCGTCAAAGCCCGGTGGCAACAGAGCAGCCACCAAGCAGCGCAGAAGCAGGCCCAGGCCCAAAATCCACAGAGCAGCTTTCGGCAGCACAGGGGATCCCCTTGAGCGTGTGGACAGGTGTTATTGTCTCAGCTTTGGCCAGACTTGTCCCCAAAAAACCAAGTGGGGGCTCAGAATAAACTGAGCCTAAGACGTTGCCTCCGGCAGCTTTACCGGACACCCCAAAAGCTGGCCCAATTGCTCTGCTTCCGCCCTTGCCTTGCTATCATCAGAACCAAAGCCTAGGTACAATAAAGGCTCTCCCAATGCCAAATTCACCTTCACCGAAAAATAACTATCGCCATCGGAATCTGTTGACCTCTCAACTACAACTTGCTGAACATCTCTGAAGGAATAAGCTTTCCGCCCCCTTATTCCAAAGGGAGTGAGGTGCTCCTCCAAGATCTGGTAGAAGGAGCGGTCAAAGGTCAGCCGACGGCTTCCTAGCTTAGGTATTAGCGATAGACCTACCATTCCTGCTGGGAGAGAAAGTAGAAGTGCAGCAAACAAGTCTCCTGAGTTAAAACTATCGCTGGCCACCAAGAGCTGACTCTCTGCACTCATCCGAAACGATTGGATCTTGGTTGCCAGTTGTCGAGCGTCGCTCTCGCTGGCGGCTGACCAAGCTTTTGTTTCTCCTGCAGGAGTTATGAGAGTAACGTAGTAATAGGTTGTCTCGTCTCCTTCGGAGTCTGTTCGAGTTTCAGTTTTGACTCGGGCTCCTCTTACATCATAATAAAACTCGATCTGTTTTGGTAAAGGCAGCAGTGGTTGAAAGACCACTTCAGAGGTGACTGTATCCTGATCAAGCCGATGGCAAGTGAAACGGCGATCCCCCCTGAAAAAGCCAAATCAGGGAACACAAAGCCAGCGCCACAAAGAAAATAACGCCAGCAGCCACCAGCGGAACCCCAGGCTCTAGACAAACGCGCTTGCTGGGGGTTTGCTCTACACATCTCATCCCTATAGGCTTACCTCCGTCGGGATCCCTGGGCCTTGCCCTCATTATTGCTTGCTGGTGTGATACTTGACCGTTTTCCGGAATACAGAGCTTTGCTCATTTTGAGAGCAGAGTTGGGTTGCGAGATCCAGGGCAAAGCCAGAGAATCCTCTTGCAGATAAGCTGGGCGCTCCAGGACTTGTACTGGCTGGCCGGGACGATAGATGTAGATTCTTCGGCTTTCCGGGTCAATTAGCCAGCCCAGTTGGGCGCCGTTGTCGAGGTACTTCTGCAGCGTGGCTTGCAAAGCAACCAGATCGTCCACAGAGGAGCGTAATCCGAGCCTAGGAAGGCAAAGCGATGGCGCTCCTCGGAGGTAAGCTGTTCCGCTACGCAACGCTAAACAAAAACAAACTTTTGTAAGGACTTCGTCCCGCTTACGCGATCATAGATAGTAAGCAAGACCTTGAGGCTTTGCCTCAAGGAACTATCTAGAGGCATCTTGACAGCGCCTTTGCGAGTTCGTTTTTGAACTGCGTCAAAATCCCCCGCCTTTAGGCGGTGGGAGTGTCAAGTTCGTGGTTGCTGATAGCCATCGGTTAAGGGCTGGTGGAAAAAGAGGGCAGCTCGGGGCAGATTATTCCCAAACTAAGCTGAGATCGGCAACAAAGCCAGGGAGGGCGGGATCCCCTTCTAGGTAAGCTGGGCGCTCCAGAACTTGGACGAGCTGGCCGGGGCGATAGACGTAAACTCGCTGGCTTTCCGGGTCGATCAGCCAGCCCAGTTGGGATCCGTTCTCGAGGTACTCCTGCAGCTTGGCCTGCAAAGCAGCCAGGTCGTCGGAAGGGGATCGCAATTCCAGGACAAAATCCGGACACAGGGGGGCAAAGCGGCGGCGCTGCTCTGGAGTAAGCTGCTGCCAGCGCTCCTTGGCAATCCAGGCGGCATCGGGAGAGCGAATAGCCCCGTTGGGCAGGGCAAAACCCGTGGAGGAGTCGAAGACAAGTCCTAAGCTCGTGCGGCGGTTCCACTGCCAGAGCTGGCCTAGCAGGTCGGCATTGCGAAGTCCGCTCTCACTGCTGACAGGGGCCATGGCCACTAGCTCCCCTTTGGCGGTGCGCTCCAGGCGCAGCTCAGGGTTCTGCCGGCAGAGCTGTTCAAAGATTTCATCGGTCAACTCCAGGCTGGGCCGTAGGTTAAGCGCGATCATAGGCAAGTTCCCTGGGAACTATTCCCAGACTAGGGTGAGATCGGCAACAAAGCCAGGGAGGGCGGGATCCCCTTCTAGGTAAGCTGGGCGCTCCAGAACTTGGACGGGCTGGCCGGGGCGATAGACGTAAACTCGCTGGCTTTCCGGGTCGATCAGCCAGCCCAGTTGGGATCCGTTCTCGAGGTACTCCTGCAGCTTGGCCTGCAAAGCAGCCAGGTCGTCGGAAGGGGATCGCAATTCCAGGACAAAATCCGGACACAGGGGGGCAAAGCGGCGGCGCTGCTCTGGAGTAAGCTGCTGCCAGCGCTCCTTGGCAATCCAGGCGGCATCGGGAGAGCGAATAGCCCCGTTGGGCAGGGCAAAGCCGGCAGAAGCATCAAAGGCCACGCCAAGCTGGGTTTGGCGGTTCCATTGCCAGAGTTGGGCGCTGAGGCTCAAGTTTTGGCGGCTGCTTTCGCTGCCGACAGGGGCCATGGCCACTAGCTCCCCTTTGGCGGTGCGCTCCAGGCGCAGCTCAGGGTTCTGCCGGCAGAGCTGTTCAAAGATTTCATCGGTCAACTCCAGGCTGGGCCGTAAGTTGAGGGAGATCACGGCCTTAGGGATCCCGTTTAGAGGATTTGAGGATGGGCTGGCGCTATTGTAGTCTTTTGGATCCCTCACCCCTAGCCCCTCTCCCACAGCCAGAGGGGAGGAAGTTGACACTCCCACCGCCTAAAGGCGGGGGATTCTTACGCAGTCCACAAAAGAACCCGTAACGGCGTTGTCAAAGCGCCTCTGGACAGTTCCTGAAGGCAAAGCCCCAAGGTTCTGCTGACTTTCTTAATCCGCCGGTTTCCGTAGTTCGGTCAAGCTTTTGCAACCAAAACCCCTGCGGCTTGTGAGTCTTGAGCCTAGCCAGCTCCTTGTTGTACCCCTGGTTAAAGGACTTGACTTTGCGGCCATCAATGATGAAGCTATGTCCTAAGTTGCTAACGCACGTGAGCCAGTTGTTGACTCCGTGGTCAATTGCTAGAGCTTTTCTCGGATCCAGCGATTTGGGCTGGGCAGGCTTGGCATAGACCCACTCCAGCTACAGACTTACAGGTCTGTTGCGCGGCGGAGACATACATTGCGATGAAGTGCTTGTTTTGGGTTCTCACCATCTCAGCGCAAAGCGCACCATAGCTTGCCCATCGCTTCGTTTTGAAATAGACTTGTCTCGCATAGTACAAAGCACAGTTGTACACCTTATTAGACTGTTGACACAAGTACTCTAATAGGGGGACTAGCTCCCTGTTCCTGACTCGAACCTGCTGACAGCCGCACTCCATCATTGTTGGCAAGCGGCATGACAACCGCAGTCTGACATGGGCAAGCGATAATGCGAGAGGAAAGTCAACGGTACAATCACTACAACCATGCTGTGGGGCTAGCGGTTGTTTATCTTATTTTTTGGCCAAAGAGTAAGGAGAGAGGTCTTGGTGGGAGAAGTCAGGAAGAGGTTGTTTGAGCTATGAAACTATATCAACGACCCCCATCATGGGTAAGCGACTAAAGTGACTAGCGGGCTTTTCCGCCCCGCACTCAAGTGCGGGGCTACCAAGCTATCCTTTTGTGTGCAAAGTCAGCCAAGGAAGGGCTTGTTCAGGCAAAGATCGCCTGTACTCCCAGGTTGACCGCCTCGGATTTCACAAGCCACGGCTTGCTTTCCCCTCTTCTACTGCCCCAGGGACTGCAGCCAGCCGATGAGAGTAGTGCCAGACAAGGCTTCAAACAGGATCAGGGCAACAAAACCGATCATCGCCAAACGCCCGTTCAAGCGCTCTGCATAGTCGGTGAAGCCCACCCGCGGAACGGTGTCCACGTACATCTCCGGCTCGATGGCGTAGTTGTTGAGGCGGCCACCTTCTTCGACTACGACGGAGCGATATCTGCTCATAGGATTCTCCTTGCTTTTTCTCTACTAGCGTAGCGCGCTCTACATAGGACTGTAAAGTTTTGTTTACAACTTTGTTCACCCCCGCAACAAGCCGACACTGATTAGGCTAGGAAGAGTTTGTAGGCCGGATTGTGGCTTTCGTCCCAGTAGCGATAGTTCAGGGTATCCAGAAAGCGCTGCCAGGCGGGCATTTCCGAGGTGGGCACTTGCATGCCGATGAGGACGCGACCGTAGTCGGCGCCGTTGTTGCGGTAGTGAAAGAGGCTGATGTTCCAGTTGGGGCTCATGCAAGACAAGAACTGCATCAGGGCCCCGGGCCGCTCCGGGAACTCGAAGCGGTAGAGCAGCTCGTTCTCGGCCAGGGGGGAGCGCCCCCCCACCATGTGGCGTAGATGCAGCTTGGCCAGCTCGTCGTCGGTGAGATCCAAGGTCTTAAAGCCAGCCCGCTCCAGATCCAGGGCCGCTGCCTGGGCATCGGCCCGATCCCGCACCTGTAGGCCGACAAAGATGTGAGCTTCGTGGGTATCGGCAATGCGGTAGTTGAACTCGGTGAGGTTGCGCTGGCCGATGTGGGCGCAGAACCGACGCAGGCTGCCCCGCTCTTCGGGGATGGTGACGGCGAAAATGGCCTCCCGCTGTTCGCCGATCTCGGCTCGCTCGGCCACAAAGCGCAGGCGGTCGAAGTTCATATTGGCCCCGCTGGCCACCGCCACCAGGGTCTGTCCCTGGATGCCGGTGCGGCTGACGTAGGCTTTGAGGCCGGCAATGGCCAAGGCGCCGGCGGGCTCCAAAATAGAGCGGGTATCTTCAAAGACATCCTTGATGGCGGCACAGGTGTCGTCGGTGCTCACCAAGAGGATCTCGTCCACGTACTGCTGACAGAGGCGGAAGGTTTCTTCCCCCACCTCTCGCACCGCCACCCCATCAGCAAACAGGCCTACCTGAGAGAGGCGCACCCTTCGGCCAGCTCGTAGGGAGCGGTACATGGCGTCGGCGTCCAGCGGTTCTACCCCAATGATTTTGATCTCCGGGCGCAGGCGCTTGACGTAGGCGGCGATGCCCGAGATCAGGCCGCCCCCGCCGACGGCGACGAAGATGGCGTGGATGGGCTGTTGAGACTGGCGCAGGATCTCCATGCCGATGGTGCCCTGGCCAGCGATCACCAGGGGATCGTCGAACGGATGGATGAAGGTCAAACCTTTCTCGGCTTCCAGTTGCCGCGCGTGAGCATAGGCATCGTCAAAGGTGTCGCCGTGCAAGACCACCTGGGCCCCCCGCGCCCGCACCGCGTCTATCTTCACCTGGGGGGTGGTGACGGGCATCACGATGACCGCGTGGGTGCCCAGCCGCTGCGCTGCCAGGGCTACCCCTTGGGCGTGGTTGCCCGCAGAGGCCGCGATCACCCCTTGCGCCAGTTGCTCCGGAGGCAGGTGGGCCATCTTGTTGTAGGCCCCCCGCAGCTTAAAGGAGAAAACCGGCTGCAGATCTTCCCGCTTGAGCCAGACCTGGTTGTTCAGGCGGCGGGAGAGGTTAAAAGCCGGCTCCAGGGGGGTTTCTTGGGCGACGTCGTAAACGCGAGCCGTGAGGATCTGAACAAGATAGTCACAATACATCGGGATGTATCGACGTCGATAGGGTTGAAAAATGTCGAAAAACGTTGCTCCCGGTGGTGCGGGCTGCTCAAACGGGCAATGGATATTATCCCAGGGATCCAACCCTTCTCAAACGAGGGGGGCTTGGGGATAATAGCAGGGGCAATGGGAGAAAAAGCGATGTCGGCGCAGGAAAAGTTGAAGGCGCTGCTGGAGGGCCAGCCGGTGGCCAGCTTGGCGGTGCTGGATCACGGATCCCCGGCGGTATCGTTGGTGCCCTTCGTGGTGCAGTGGGATCCCTTGCGCTTTGCCATTGTCATCAGCGACCTTTCTTCCCACACCCAGGCTTTGCGGGCGGATCCGCGAGCCAGCCTGCTCATCCACGAGCCGCCCACGCCGGGGGATCCCCGCAGCAACCACGCTTTGCCGCGGGTGATGGTGAGCGGAAAAGCCCAGTTCCTCAGCCGCAAGGAAGCGCAAGCCCAGGGGTTCGAGGCTCTTTATCGCGCCAAGTACGAGATTGCCGAGATGATCCTGGGCCTAGCGGACTTCCACTTCTGCCAGATCACCCCCACCGGCGGCAGCTTCATTCAGGGGTTTGGCCAGGCCTTCCGGCTGAGCGGCCCCAACCTGGATCAACTGGAGCACCTCGGTCGCTCTTAGGCGGGAGAACCCAGACCTTCCTCCTCGCGGGAGTTGCTAGGGGATCCCGAGCTCAGGTTTTCGGGTGGGATCCCGGATCCAAGCCAGCAGCAGCGGGTTGACCAGCTCCGGGGCCTCGTCTTGGGGGCAGTGGCCAACTCCCGGCAGGGGGATGAACCCCACCACGCAGGGGAACTCGGCCAAGGCCCGCCCCAAAGCAATGGGCTCCCAGGGATCCACCTCTCCCCAGAGGATGAGGACGGGGCAGGTGACCTGGGGCAGGAGATCCTCGGCCAAGGGCCCCTGGGAGTAGCGCACAAAGGCCAAGAACACCTCTGCCGCTCCCGGATCGAGGGCCGGTCGCAGCAAAAGCTGCACCAGGTCTTCCGTAACCGCTTCCTTGCGCCCATACGCTTGGAGGAGGATGTTGCGAATGGCCCAGGGCTGGGCTATCTGGGCAAAGAAAAACCGGCCGAAGGGGGGCCACCCCAGCAAGGACTGGATGAGGGGGGTGGTTCGGCGGCGCAGCCAAGAGATCTGGCGACGCTTGCGCTCGTGCAACAGCCGCAGTGAGGGATCCAACATCGCCACCCCCAAGGCCTGGCCTGGCTCGAAAACAGCCGCCTGCAAGGCCACAATGCAACCAATGGAGTTGCCCACCAGATAAGCTGGCTCCCCCACCACCTCCCGCCCAAAATCGGCCACCTGGGCGCCCCAGGTTTCAAAGGTGTAGGGGAAAGGGGATCCCGGCAAGGGCTTGGCGGATCCCCCAAATCCCAGGAGGTCAAGGGCGTACACGCGGCAGTGCCGCCCCAGCTCCGGCAAATTTTTCCGCCAGTGGTCGCTGCTGGCCCCAAAACCGTGGATAAGCACCACCGCCGGGCCGGCGGATCCCGCCTGTTGGTAGCGGATGGACTGGCCCTGCCAGAACCAGCGCCCCTCGCGGGGGGCCAAGACGCTTGTAGAAGGCTGTTCAGAGAGCATGGAATCCCTATCTCACCCCGAAGGATAGCGCTCTTTTTTGTTGGCACAATCTGGATTGGGAAGCAAGTTCTCTCCCTAGGCCCGTGGCAATGTCGTTGGTAACCTACTCCCTTTTGGGCGTCAACCTGCACCTTACCCTGCCGGAAACCCATCTGCAGAGCTATACCGCCTGGATTGAAGCCCGCATCAGCCAGGGCCTGGGTGCTCAGGTAGTCACCTGCAATCCGGAGATGATCATGCAGGCGCAGCGGGATCCGGCCTTTGCCCAAGTGCTGCAGGAGGCTGAGCTGGTGATCCCAGATGGGGCGGGGGTGGTGTGGGCTTTGCGGCGGCAGGGGATCCGTGTCCAGCGGGTGCCGGGGATCGAGCTGGCCGAAGCTTTGATCTCGCGGGCAGCAGAACGGGGGTGGCGCTTGGCCTTGGTGGGAGGAAGGCCGGCAGTCAACCGGGCAGCGGTTCAGCAGTGGCAAGCTCACTTTCCCTCTCTGTCCATTTGGGGCCATCACGGCTACTTCTCTGGCGCCGAAGAGGAAAAACTTCTGCAAGCTCTCCAGAAAATCCAACCCCAACTGGTGTGGGTGGGGCTGGGATCCCCGCGCCAGGAGCTGTGGATCCAGAGATGGCGCAGCCTCTTGCCCCAGGCCATCTGGATGGGGGTGGGGGGCAGCTTCGACATTTGGGCCGGCCAAAAACGGCGAGCCCCGCGCTGGTGGCGTGACCATCACCTGGAATGGTTGTATCGTCTCTATCAGGAACCTTGGCGCTGGCGACGCATGTTGGCTTTGCCCAGGTTTGCCTGGCGGGTGCTGTGGGATCGCTGATACATTTACGCTGAACACTGCTGAACATCACTGTTCAACTATGCAGCGATAGCATTCTGCTTGTTTCCATTCGCGTTAGCGGGACGGAGTCCAAACAGAATGGCGGTATCCCGCAAAGCTTTGAGTAGAATACCCAAAGCGCAGTTTCCGTGTCGTCTTACTACCAATTTTCTGCTTTGCTTTGGCTACCATGTTGGCAGACTCGAAAGTAAACAGAAAGATCAACTGGTAGTAATCCGTACTGAACATATTATACATTATTTTCAGTATAGTTGAGCTTATTATTGACTAGAGTCATGCTCTTCTCCCTCGCGCTCCTAGCCTGGCAGCTCCACTCGTTCCCTTCTCTCTAGGCGCTTTACCACGATGCTTGGTCAGCACATCGGCTACGCTCCCCGCCTTCACCCTTGGGCTGGTACAGCCCCAAACCCCTCCCTCCTCGTCCCAACCGACCCAGAAACCACCTTGGGCCTCTACCGCAAGCCCCAGACCGGATCCCTGCCAGCCCTAGGTAGCGCTGAGAGCATGGTGTCGCTGCGGGGGGTGAGCAAGGTCTTTCCCAACGGCAACTGGGTTTTCCGAGATGTGAACTTGGAGGTGCGCCGCGGCGAGTTTGTGTTCGTAACCGGGGTGTCGGGGGCGGGCAAGTCCACCCTGCTACGGCTGCTCTACGGGGCCGAACAGGCCACCGAGGGCACGGTGATAGTGGATGGGGTGTGTCTGTTTTCTTCGGAAGGTCGGCGACGGCCCTACCGCATCCCGCCCCGCCCCCTAGCAATGTTGCGGCGGCGCTTGGGGGTGGTTTTTCAAGACTATCGCCTCTTGGCCAATCGCACCCTGGCGGAAAATGTGGCCTTTGTGCTGCGCGCCCAGGGACTTTCCCCAGCAGAGATTCGCCGCCGCCTGGGGCCGACCTTGAAGATGGTGGGGCTGACCGAGAAGCGGGATTGCTTCCCGGACGAGCTTTCGGGAGGGGAGCAACAGCGCCTCAGCTTGGCCCGCGCCATTGTCAACATGCCCGTCTTGTTGCTGGCCGACGAGCCGACGGGAAATCTGGATCGGGAAAACTCCCTATTGGTGCTCCAAATCCTGGAGCGGCTCAATTCTTTTGGCGTGACGATCCTCATGACTAGCCACGACCCCTATCTGGTGGAGCGGGCCGGCCACCGGGTGGTGCGCATGGAGGGAGGGCGCCTGTATGATCTGCGCTGAGGGCTGCCGGGATCCCTACTTTGCTCTTCACAAGCTTTTTGAGATCCCGGAGAGCAGCTTTGCCGGTTGCATCAGCAGACCGTAGGCCCTAAGCCAGCCGCATCAGCACAACAGCGGCACCGCCCGCGGCGACTTGTCAAGCCAGCCCGACCAGTTACATCAGCGGGTCGTGGGCCTTACTCGCGCAGACCCTCAGGTTGGGTTTCCAGAAGCTCCTCCCTTAGCTGATGAGCGGCAGCCACCATATTTTTCAGTGCGGGGATCACCTCCTCCCAGCGGCGGGTCTTGAGGCCACAATCGGGATTAACCCAAGTTTGCTCCACAGGCAAGTGGGCCAGTCCTGTGCGCAGCTGCTGCAGGATTTGCTCAACGCTCGGCACCGCAGGGCTGTGGACATCGTAAACGCCGTTGCCCACCTGGTGACGATACCCAGCCTGGGCAATTTGCAGCAGGGTTTTGTTGTTGCTGCGGCTGTTTTCAATGGAAAGCACGTCGGCATCCAGCCGCTCAATGTGCTCGATGATGTCCCCAAACTCTGAGTAGCACATGTGGGTGTGAATCTGGGTTTCCGGCTTGGCCCCGCCGGTAGCTAGGCGAAAGGCATCCACTGCCCAGCTGAGGTATTCTGGCCAGCGTTCTTTTTTCAGAGGTAGCCCCTCCCGCAGTGCCGGCTCATCCACTTGCACCATCACCGCTCCAGCCGCTTCCAGATCTGCCACTTCGGCTCTCAAGGCCAGGGCAATCTGCAAAGCCTGCTCCCGCCGGGGAATATCAACACGGGGAAAGGACCAGTTGAGCATAGTCACTGGCCCCGTGAGCATGCCTTTCACCGGCTTTTGGGTGTGGGACTGGGCTACTTGGAATTCCCGCACTGTCATGGGTTGGGGGCGAACCACGTCGCCGTAGAGAATGGGAGGGCGCACGCAGCGGCTGCCGTAACTCTGCACCCAGCCGTGTTCAGTGAAGGCAAAGCCTTCCAGCTTCTGGGCAAAGTACTCCACCATGTCGGTGCGCTCAAATTCTCCATGCACCAACACATCCAGGCCAATCTCTTCTTGAATGCGGATGCACTTGGCAATCTCAGCGTCAATGGCTGCTTCGTACTCCGCCTGCGAAACCTCCCCTCTTTTGTACTTAGCTCGCCACTGCCGCACCTCTGGAGTTTGGGGGAAGGAGCCAATGGTGGTGGTGGGCAAAGGTGGTAGCTGAACCTGCCGACTTAGGCGCTGCTCGTAGGGCAGGAATCGCTCGAAGTCCTGGAGCTTGAGGTTGGCCAAAGCCTGGCGCACTTGGGGGTTGGGGGGGCTAAACTGCGCAAAGCTCTGCCACTGCTGCTGGATTTCCGCCTGCTGGGCAGCAGTGTCTTCGCCGTTGAGGGCTCGCGCCAGGAGAGCTACTTCGGCCAGCTTCTGTTCGGCAAAGCTGAGGACATTTCTGAGGGGTTCCGGCAACTGGGCTTCCAGAGCAGCGTCGTGGGGCACAAATTGCAACGAAGCGGAAGGCTGCACCCGTAGGTTGGGAGCTACCCCCTGCAGCTCCCGCAGGCTGGCCAAGACGGTCTCAGGCTGAACCTTCCAGACATTCCGAGCGTCCACTACGCCAGCACCTAGGATCTGGTCAGCCGGAAAGCCATAGGTTCTTACCAGATCCAGGGTGTGGCCACGGGTAAAGTCAAGGCTAATGCCGGCCACCGGCAGTTGCACCACCCAGGGGTAAGTCTCCCCCAGGTCATCGAAGTAGGTGACCAAGTGGACACGGATCCCGGCGGTTGCCAACTGGCGGTAGCTCATTTCCACAGCTTCCCGCAGGCCACTTCCCTGGCTGGTAACCAAAATGGGATCGTGAATCTGGACTTCTGGGATCCCCAGCTGTTTTAACTCCTGGAGGAGATCCCGGTACAGAGGAAGGAGCTTTTCCAAGTCCGCCCGCAGATCCCCAGATCGCTGGCTAAGGCAGAGCAAAGTCACTGGACTGAGGACAACGGGGCTGGTGCGCTCCCCTAGGATCCCTTGGGCCCGCCGAACTCTTTCCAAAAAATCCCCAAAGTTAGGACTGGGATCGGCTTCCGGCTCAATTTCGGGTACCAAGTAGTGGTAGTTGGTGTCAAACCACTTGGTCATTTCCAAAGCCGGCAGGCCCTCCCGCCCCCGCGCCATGGCAAAGTAGCGGTCTAAACCCGACAGACCTCGGAACCGAGAGGGGATCAGCCCCAGCCAGGTGGCCCAGTCCAGTACATGGTCGTAGAGAGTCTGATCCCCTACCGCAATGTGATCAATCCCAGCTTGTAGCTGAGTCTGCCAGGCTTGAGTCTCCAAATCCCAAAAGGTAGCCAGCAGAGCCTCTGACCCTAGGGCACCACTCCAAAAGCCTTCCAAAGCTTTTTTGAGCTCGCGGCGCTTGCCCATGCGGGCATACCCCAATGTCATGGTTTGTGCAGTCATGTTGTGTGCCATCCCAAATACTGAGTTTTCTAATTTTCCTGCGTTCAATTCGCCCTCAACTGGGATCCCGCCCGCCAAGGAAGAAACCGGCTGTTCCTCTCTTGCCTCTGGAACCCCAACAAAACACTGCCTTTTGCGCAAAAAAGATACTCAACGCAGCCAGCGATCGCAGTGGCTACTTGCCAGCCACCAATTGAAGTCAGGAAGCCTGACATCTCACTCTTTCCTTCGCGTAGGCGGGCTGTAGATCTTGATAGATCTTGGTGCAACAGCACCCAAAATTTACTCTCTCCCGGCCAACTGGCTCAGAGTCTTGCTTGGGTTCTTGGACTTATTTCTACTGCTGAGGAGTACCGAAAGCTTGTGGGAGCAACGCCGGGAAAATGCTCAGGATAACGAAAGCAGAAACGAGCTAAAGCCAAGACAGTTACCATCTGTACCTCGCAGATGTTGTGAAGTTTAGAAAAACCATCGGCGGGCATTCTGACTGACACGGTTTTGGGGGACAAGATCTGGATCGGCAGCGAATGACTCTAGAGATTTGCTGCAGAACTTCTCCTAAACCGGATCACAGCTGCGGGACAGCGGCAGATTCTCACTGCTCTTTCCCCGTTTCCTCTGGCGGCTGATCCCCGTCAGAACCGATAGCTGAGCTACATCGTATCACGGAGTTCAGAGACGGGAGTAGAGTGCTTCAATCATCACCAAGCCAGCAGCCTTTGGAGCTACCAGACCTCACCTTTCACCCAGCGGTCTTGCAGGAAGTCATCGGAATCCTCTAAACATCCTCCCCCCCTGCATTGCTCTCAAGATAAGGCAGTGATAGCTTAGCTGCCATAAGTCTTGTCCAGGAGGCAAGGGGGTTTGCTCCTTTTTGCTGAAAAAGCGACAGATCGGGGTTTCTATGGCATCAAGCTTAAAAGTAACTGTGTGGTCTGTGGGCCTCTTCTTGCTGAGCCAGATGTGGGCTGGATGCGCTCAGAATGCTGCTAAGCGGACAGCTTTCGATCCAAAGCTAGCAGGATCCAGCGATCAAATCGTGCTGGCCATTGGAGGGGAAAGGGAAGAAGGATTTGATCCCACCCTGGGCTGGGGACGTTACGGTTCGCCTTTGTTCCAAAGCACTCTGCTGCGGCGGGACGAGAACCTTGAGATTGTAAACGACCTGGCGACTGGCTACACTGTCAGCCAAGATGGCCTAACCTGGACGGTAACCCTACGAAAGGATGCAGTCTTCTCCGATGGAAAACCTGTCACAGCAGCGGACGTGGCTTACACCTTTAACCAAGCAGCTCGGAGTGGTGGTCTGGTCGACCTAACCGCCCTAAAGGAAGCAGTAGCTATCGACACTCATACGGTGGAGCTGCGGCTGCAAAAACCCCAAAGTACTTTTGTCAACCGCCTCATCACCTTGGGTATCGTGCCTCAACATGCCCACGGGCCTGATTATGCTCGCAAACCCATTGGCTCTGGCCCCTACCGACTGGTGCAGTGGGATGAGGGGCAACAACTGATTGTGGAGGCAAATCCCTTATATTACGGCCAGACTCCTGGCATTCGGCGGCTGGTTTTCCTTTTCCTGGAGGAGGATGCAGCCTTTGCAGCAGCCCGAGCCGGACAGGTACACGTGGTTAGCGTGCCTCAGTCTTTGGCTAAGCAAACTGTTAAGGGCATGAAGCTTCACGCCATTCCCAGTGTGGATAACCGAGGGCTGATGTTCCCCTTTCCCCCTAGAACCGGTGCGACAACCCCAAAGGGATACCCCATCGGCAACGATGTGACTTCTGACTTGGCGATTCGCAAGGCGGTCAACTTCGCCATTGACCGACAGGCGCTGGTGGATGGAGTCCTAGAAGGCTACGGATCCCCTGCCTATGGCCCAGTCAGCGGTTTGCCCTGGGAAGAGCCGACCGCCAAGATTGAGGACAACAATCCAGACCTGGCCCGTCAGATTCTAGCTGAGGGAGGCTGGAGCGATAAAGATGGGGATGGGGTAGTGGAAAAAAACGGGCTGCGGGCTGAGTTCACCGTGCTCTACCCGGCCAACGACAGTATTCGCCAAGCCCTGGCCCTAGCTGTTGCAGAAATGCTGCGGCCTGTGGGCATCCGAGTCAATGTCGAGGGCAAAAGTTGGGATGACATCATTCCGCTCATGCACAGCAACGTGGTGCTGTTTGGCTGGGGCAGCCATGACCCAACTGAGATGTACAACCTCTACCACAGCAAAGCGGCCCAGGGGGGATTTTTCAATGCCGGCTACTATGCCAACCCGTTTGTGGATCGAATGCTGGATCTGGCTATGGAGGCCCCCTCTGAAGCTGAAGCTATCCCCTTCTGGCGGGCAGCCCAGTGGGATGGAAAGCAAGGCTTTACTGCCAAAGGAGATGCAGCCTGGGCTTGGTTGGTAAACCTGGATCATACCTACTTTGTCCACGAGTGCTTGGATATAGGCCAGCCGCAGGTACAGCCTCATGGCCATGGTTGGCCAATCACAGCCAACATCACCCGTTGGAAATGGACGTGCAACTGAGGTCAGTTCTGCTGTTTCTGGCTTATAAGCTGACTCGGCTGGGGTTGCTGCTGGCGGCTGTGGCAGTCCTGACGTTTGCCCTGCTCAGCTTCTCCCCTGTTGATCCCGTACAAGCCTATGTAGGGGCCGACATGCTGCAGATCAGCCCAGCCCAACGAGACCTGATTGCCCAGCGTTGGGGGCTGGATCAGCCCATGCTGCTTCGCTTTGGGAACTGGCTTGGGCAGATGGTTCAAGGCAACTGGGGCACCTCAATGGTGTTCAATCAGCCAGTGGTGCAGGTCATTCAACAGCGGTTTGAGCTATCGCTGCCCTTACTGGCAATTGCCTGGCTGCTTTCCGGTTTCCTGGGAGTGGGGTTGGGGGTTTTGGCCGCAGCGTTTCAGGGCACTTGGGTTGACCGCGGTATTCGTCTTTACGCCTACACCCTCGCCTCTTCTCCCCCTTTCTGGGTGGCGCTGCTACTCTTGATCGCGTTTTCGGTAGAGCTGGGTCTAACACCTATCTGTTGCGCCGCGCCACCTGGCGCGTTGGCGGAGGAGGTGACTTTTTGGCAGCGCTTACACCACTTGCTCTTGCCTGCTTTCACCCTAACTTTCATCGGCGTTGCCAACATCACCTTGCACACTCGTCAGAAGCTCATTGACGTGTTGCACAGCAACTATGTGCTGTTTGCTCGTGCCCAGGGGGAAAGCCTGGCTGGGATCCTGTGGTACCACGGCTTGCGGAATATCTTGCTGCCTGCGCTGACGCTGCAATTTGCCTCCTTTGGGGAACTGTTTGGTGGCTCAGTGTTAGTGGAACAGGTGTTTGCTTATCCAGGACTGGGACAAGCAACGGTACAGGCAGCTTTGCGCAGTGATGTGCCTCTGTTGGTGGGCATTGTGTTTTTCAGCGCCTTGTTTGTCTATGCCGGCAATACCCTAGCTGACCTGTCCTACCAGATTGTCGATCCACGCATTCGCCTTGGCGGGAGGATAGGATGATCCCTTTTGCATCGCCTCGTGTTGCTGCTGCTGATGCCGATGGGGGGATGAAATTCTCAGAGTCCTCTGTCAAAGGAGAGCGCAGGCGGCAGACTCTGTGGGCAATTGGACTGTGTGCTTTTTTTTTGGTGTCTATCCTCTGCAGCGCTGGGCTTATCGGCGATACCGGACTGAGCCCGAACCTAACTCAGCGGAATCAGCCTCCTTCCCTGGCCCATCCCTTCGGCACCGACTGGCTGGGGCGGGATATGCTGGCCCGATCCTTGCACGGGATGTCCCTTAGTCTGTGGGTAGGCATGCTGGCTGCCGCCGTCAGCGTGGTGATCGCCGCTGTTTTGGGTTTGGTGGGTGGCACGGTGGGAGGCTGGGTGGATGCCTCGATCTGCTGGATGATTGACCTATGTTTCAGCCTGCCTCACCTGGTGGTGCAGATCCTTATAGCTTTTGCTGTCGGCGGCGGAGTTCGGGGAGTCATTGTTGCCGTTGCCCTCACCCACTGGCCCAGCCTAGCGCGCCTGGTGCGGGCCGAGGTGTTACAGGTCAGCAGTTCTGACTATGTCCAGAGTTCTTACCGACTGGGCCGCTCTTCCCTCTGGGTTGCCCGCTACCATATGATGCCTCACATTTTGCCCCAGCTCCTAGTGGGACTTATTCTGCTGTTTCCCCACGCCATTTTGCACGAAGCAGCCCTCTCATTCATTGGGGTAGGTATTTCGCCGCACCTACCGGCCATCGGCATTATTCTGGCCGAATCCATGCGCCACCTCTCCACCGGCTACTGGTGGCTGGGGGTTATGCCTGGACTGCTGCTGCTGCTGTCGGTCAAGGCTTTTGACTGGCTGGGAGAAAACCTGCAGGCCCTTCTCAATCCGCGTACGGCTCAGGAGTAGGGACATGTTGGTGGTCTCCGGCCTAAACATTAGGTTCAGCCGATACGAGCGGGGGCTGCGCCGCCGCTACCTTCAGGTGATTACAGATCTGGATCTGGAGGTTAAGGCAGGGGAGGTGGTGGCAGTGGTGGGGGCCAGCGGATCGGGCAAAAGTTTGCTGGCCCATGCCCTCTTGGGTCTTTTGCCAGAGAACGCTACCCTGCGCGGTACTCTCCTATTTCAGGGGCAGCCCTTGACCCCTGAGCGGTGTAGGCAACTGCGCGGCAAGGCCATTGCTCTCATCCCCCAGTCTGTGGACTACCTGGATCCCCTCATGCAAGTAGGATCCCAGGTACAGCGGGTAGCTCGGCTCAGCGGTGCCTCCCAAGGCGAGGCCCGTAGAGCAGTGAGCCGCATCTTTGCCCGCTATAGCTTGCCGCCGGGAACAGAGGGCCTCTACCCTTTCCAGCTCTCCGGAGGCATGGCACGGCGGGTGCTGTTATCGACGGCGGCAGTTAGCAGAGCCAAGCTGGTGATAGCCGACGAGCCCACGCCAGGCTTGGACGCGGAGGTGGTGGCTGAGACCCTTGCCCATCTGCGGGAGCTGGCCCAGGAGGGCCGAGGCGTTATGTTGATTACACACGATATTCAGGCGGCGTTGTCGGTGGCAGATCGAGTGGCAGTCTTCTATGCGGGCACTACAGTCGAGTTGGCCTCGGCTCAGGATTTCGAAAGGGGAAACTTGCGCCACCCCTACACTCAAGCTCTGTGGCGATCCCTGCCCCAAAATGAGTTTGCTCCCCTGCCGGGCAACCAGCCTGACCCTGAGGCACTGCCTGCGGGTTGTTTGTTTGGGGATCGCTGCCCCTGGGCAAGTGAAATCTGTCGAGCTGAGCGTCCGCCTCTGCGGGCGGTTGGAGGAGGGTGGGTGAGGTGTATCCATGCTCAAGGGTGAGCATCTCTGGTTTCGCTATGGACGGCATCTGCCTTGGGTGGTGCAAGATCAGACCCTTCAAGTAGAACTTGGGGAAGTCGTAGGGCTGATGGCTCCCTCTGGTTTTGGCAAAACTACTCTGGCCAAGTTGCTGGCGGGCTACCTTACCCCCAGCCAAGGTCGGGTGAGTGTGGCAGGGCAGCCTTTGCCTCGGCGAGGGTACTGCCCAGTGCAGCTTGTCTTTCAACATCCAGAGCAGGCCGTTAACCCCCACTGGCGCATAGCTCAGGTCTTGCGGGAAGGGCCTCCTCCCCAGCCAGAGGTTCTCCACACCTTAGGCATTTCCCCCAGTTGGCTCAACCGCTATCCCCATGAGCTAAGCGGGGGAGAATTGCAGCGGGTTGTCATCGCCCGGGTTCTCAACCCACAAACTCGCTATTTGATTGCAGATGAGATGACAGCCATGCTCGACGCCAATACCCAAGCCCTGATCTGGCAAGCTGTCTTGGCCTATGGGCGGGCACATCAGATGGGGCTTTTGGTCATCAGTCATGATCGCTTTCTCCTGGAACGGCTCTGCAGCCGCTACGTCATCATGACCAGCCACGACCCCTATCTGGTGGAGCGGGCGGGTCACCGGGTGGTGCGCCTGGAGGGAGGACATCTGTACGATATGCGCTGAGGGGCTCCCGCCAGAGCGGCGCAGCCCCATCTTCCTCTCCACAACTGCGACGCTAAAGCTTAGAGCGGGCAAACTCTTGGACGGTAGGCAGCATGCACTCTCTCTCCCGATTTCTCAACAAAATCCGCTACCTCCTGCAGGAAACTTTTTTGGGGTTGCGGCGGGGGGGCTGGCTGAACTGGGCTGCTATCAGCACCCTGTTGGTGTTGCTGTTTTTGGTCGGGATCGGCGTGGAGCTGTCTCGGGGGGTGGATGCAACGGTCCAGTCGCTGGGGGGGCAACTGGAGATCTCCGTCTATCTGGAGCCGGAACGCCGGGGGGTGGATTTGCAGCCCCAAGTGGCCCAACTGCCTCATGTGGCGGAGGTGAGGGTGATCACCAAAGAGCAAGCTTGGCGCGACCTTTTGCTGGAGATGGGGATCCAGGATGAGGCGGCCCTGGAGACCCAGTTGGGGGATAACCCTTTGGTGGATGCCCTGCGAGTCAAGGCCGATTCTGCCGAGATCCTAGGTCAAGTGGCCGAGCAGATCCGCCAACTGGAGGGGGTAGACGAGGTGTACTACGGCGACCGCATTGTGGAGCAACTGGCCCAAATCCAGGAGGTGCTACGTCTGGGATCCCTGAGCATCACCGGGGTGTTGGCCCTGACGGCAGTGGCGGTGATCACTACCACCATTCGCCTGGTTGTCATGGCGCGGCGGCGGGAGATTGAGGTGATGCAACTGGTGGGTGCGACGGCGACCTGGATTTACTTGCCCTTTATTTTGCAGGGCTGCCTGTTCGGGGTAGTCAGTGCGCTGGGGGCTTGGGGCTTGGTTCTGGGATCCCAACAGTTACTGCAGGAGGCGCTGGAGCAGTTGATTGCGCTGCCCTTCCTCAAGGTGATGCAGGCCGATCCCGGCCAGGCGGAGTTTTGGTTTCTGCCGCTGCTGTTGCTGGGGATGGGGGTTTTTCTGGGCACCAGCAGCAGCTTGATTGCAGTGCGCAAGTCGGCGGGGCGTTGGTTTTGATCGGGGATCCCTCGCCCTGGGCCGGGCTGACGCCCTTATGAGCTGCGAGAGGTTTGCTAAGATAAAAGGCTACCTGGTAACAAGACGCCGACCATGACCTTGCGTAACCCTCACTTGGGCATCGACAACGACGAGCTGATGCGTCGGGTAGAGGCGTTAATTAACGCTTCCAAAAACCGCTATCGCATCACAGTGCAGGTGGCCAATCGGGCCAAGCGTCGCCGCTACGATGACCCCAACGATGTGGAAGAGGGCTGGATGAAGCCCATTCGCCGCGCCATCATCGAAATGTCCGATGAGCTGACCGAGCCGGAAATCATCGGCGACGAGTAGCCGCCTGGCCCCCTTGGAGCTGCGATGGCCAGCTAGGGAGGAAGTTGGCCGGCTCGCTCCTCAGAAATGGGATCGGGGTTGCTCAGCCGTGACTCCATCAGAACCTCCGGGGTACTCCCGCCACAGCGCAGCTTGGCGGGTGGGGGATAGGCGGTGAGACGAAGGGGTTCAATGCCCCTGAGTCTCACTATCTGGGCGATGCCTGCTGCTCAACATACTTCTTCAACTCCTCAACGGTGACCCCACCACAAGAGGCAACAAAATAGGCCCCTGTCCAAAATACAGGCTTGCTGTAGAACCGTGCCACCTCTGTGGCGAACTCTTTGCGAATCAACCGGCTGGAGACTGTTTTCAGGTTGTTCACCAGCTTCGAGACCTGAACATCCGGCGGAAAACTCACCAACAGATGCACATGGTCCGCCTCACCGTCGAACTCCACCAAGGAACAGCGCCACTTTTGGCAGGTCGCTCGAAATATATCTTCCAGCCTCTGCAACATTGGAGCAGTTATCACCCGACGACGGTACTTTGTCACCAGCACCAAGTGGATTTGTAGGCTGTAAACAGAACGATGGCCTATGTTGTAGCTCATTGCGCTAAATGCTAGAACCGTCTCATGATTATCACCCACGAGTACCGGATCCTGCCCAGCGACGACCAAGCCGCTCTGATGACCGAGTGGCTGGAATTGTTGCGGCGGCAGTGGAACGACGCTCTGGGGCAGAGACTGGACTGGCTGACCGCAACCCGTTGCCCAATTGACCGCTGCAGTCTTGTCTCTTGTCCGTTGCCTGTGTCAGAACCCCCGCTGGAGCCGAATTATTATCGGCAGGCGGGATCCCTCAAACAAATCAAGCAACTGTTCCCGGCCTACCGGGGCATTTACGCCGAGGTGCTGCAGCAAAACTTGATGCGGCTGGACAAGGCGTGGAAAGCGTGGCGGGAGCCGGATAGCACAGGCAAGCGGCGGGGGCGGCCTCGCTTCAAAAAAGCGGGGGAGTTGAGATCCTTCACATTCCCCCGCATCAATTGCCCCAAGGCGGGAGCGCATCTGGAAGGGGAGACTCTGCGGCTGAGCAAGATTGGCTCGATGCCTGTGGTGCTGCACCGCCCCTTACCAGAGGGGTTTGTGCCCAAAACCTGCACAGTGGTGCGCAAGGCCGATGGGTGGTATGTCTGCATTACTTTGGAGGACAAAAGCGTCCCTTCCCCAGAGCCTGTGCCGATCAAAAAGGCGGTGGGCATTGATGTGGGATTGGATAGGTTTCTCACCACCAGCGATGGGGAGGTGGTGCCTATCCCGCGGCACTACCGCCGAGCTCAAAAGCACTTGGCCCGACAGCAGCGGCAACTGAGCCGCAAAGTGAAGGGGTCCGCCAACTGGAAGAGACAAGCCACGAAAGTTGCTTGTTTGCAGTTGCACGTTGCCCGACAACGCAAAGCGTTCCACTACCAAGTGGCGCACTGGCTGGTGGAGCAATACGACCTGTTGGTGGTGGAGGATCTCAACGTCCGAGGGCTGGCACGGACTCGGTTGGCTAAATCGATTTTGGATGCGGCTTGGGGACGATTTCTTGACATTCTGACAGCAGTGGCGGTCAAACGCGGCAAACAGGTGTTGAGAGTGGATCCCCGTGGTACGTCCCAAAATTGTTGTGTTTGTGAGGAGCGTGTTCCCAAGACCTTGTCGGAACGGGTGCATGATTGCCCCCGTTGCGGGTCGTGGGACAGAGACTTGAACGCTGCTATCGAGATTTTGAAGCGAGGACTCAGGGCGGTGGGACTGCCGCTCTCTGGCTGTGGAGGATCCTGGTTTACCAGTCCGTTGAAGCAGCAACTCCGGGAAGTGATTCTCGGAAGCTCCCGTCTACAGCCCGTCAGGGCCTAGCGGGAGAGGATGTCACTGGGTGCAAAAGGCGGTGGGTTTCTTCCGGGCTGAGGCCCTGGATGCGCATCTCCAGTGGGCTGCGGAACCAGAGGGCTTGTTGCGGAAACGGGATCTGGATCCCGGCTTGGTCGAAGGCATGCTTGAGGCGACGGCGGTATTCCCGCGTCACCCGCCACTGCTGCAGCGGTTGCACCTTGATCCAGATGCGCAATGTAATCCCCCGCTCCCCCAGGTCATCGACGCCGTGCATCTCGGGGGGCTCGCGGATCTTGTCCCGCCAGGCCGGCTCCCGATACATCTGTAGAGCCACCTGCTCGGTAATGCGGATGGCCTGTTCCAGGTCGTTTTCGTAGGCGATCACGATCCCCAGATCCACCCGCGACCAGCCGTTGGAGAGGTTCTCCACCACCCGAATGGCGCTGTTGGGAATGGAGCGGGCCCGCTGCGACACCGGCGGCAGGCTGCCGGGATCCCCCTGTGGCGCGGCGACCAAGAACAGCCGCCGCCCATCCAGTGTCACGGCCTCCGTTTGGATGGAAGCGGTGGGCAGGCTGAGCGCTTGCCGCAGCTCTTCCAGAGCATCCAAGCGGCTGAGCAAAGGCACGTTGGAGGCGGTGCCGTGGTTTTGAGAAGTTTCCTGCCCCCAGGCAGGCTCGATGGCCGGAGATAGGGCGAGGGACGCGCCGAAAAGGAGCGGCCACAGCAGGGATCCCATTTTCCCCGACTTATCTACCGGTCGCAGCTGGCGCAACATGAATCGTTTGCGTCCGCGGTGTGGAGTACTTGAACAACCTCACTCCAAAAAGAAAAAAGCAATGCCGAGAATGGCATAGGTGGCCAAGAGCAACAGCCCCTCCAGCCAGTTGGAGCGACCGTCGCTGCTGACGGAGTTGACCAGCAACACCGAGACGGCAATGGCCACCAGCTCCACTGTGCCGAAGTTAAAGTTCATCGGCTGGCCCAGCACGTTCCCGGCCAGCACCAACAGAGGCGCCACGAACAGGGCAATTTGCATCGTCGAGCCCAGAGATACTGAGAAGGAGAGATCCATCTTGTCTTTCATGGCCACCGTGATTGCCGTCGCATGTTCGGCCGCATTGCCGATGATCGGCAGCAAAATCACCCCCATGAACAGCGAGGTAATGTGCAAGTGCTCCAGAGTATGCTCCAGGGTGCTCACCAACAGTTCCGACTCCAGCGCCACCAACACCGTCAACCCCAAGAGGGCCAACAGCCAAAACCCCAAACCGGCCCGCTCGGGCGGGGCCGTCAACACTTGGGGAATGGATCCCTCTGCCTGCAAAACCGGATTGGGGGCGAGACGGGCAGCGGCTTCATGTTCTGCCGCCTCTGCCTCGTGAATGGTGTAAAGGTAGCTGTGGGTTTTGAGGGAAAACAGCAAGGTAAGGCCATAAACCCCGATCAGCACCAAAGCCACCGCTGTAGAGAGCTCTTGGATGGAGAGCGCGCCCAAGTTGGCGTCGGCATAGGTGACCACGCTGGGCAAGATCAGGGCCACCACCGCCAGGTTCATTACCGAGGCGTTCATACGCGCCACTTCGGGCCGAAAGCTCTGCTCGCGAAACTTAATGCCGCCCAAAAACATGGCCAGCCCGGCCACCAGCAGCAGGTTGCTGATGATCGAGCCGGTGATGGAGGCTTTCACCACCTCCACCAGTCCCGCCTGCAGCGCCACCAGGCCAATGATTAGCTCGGTGGCGTTGCCAAAGGTGGCGTTGATCAGTCCCCCGATCGTCGGCCCGGTCAAGGCAGCGATCTCCTCGGTGGCTTGACCCATAAACTTCGCCAAGGCCACCACCGCCAAGGCCGCACAAAGGAAGACCAGATTGGGATCCCAGCCCTGCAAGTGGCCTGTCCACGAGAGGGGAACCCCCAGCAGCAGCAGGAACATCAAGCCGTTCAGCGCTCTCTGCCAGCCTGCTGCAGGGCGAACTGAGGAAACCAGAGAATTTGCATCGGCCAGAGTCATAGTTCCGGGGAATAGAGGCTGATAGATAGTTTCAGAAGTGTGGCGGCGGCAGCAGCGGCCTTCCAAAGCAGTCTAGCTGCTGCCAGGGAGGCTTGAGTAGGTACTGCCATTAGAGGGAGATGACTCGATGGCGCTGCAGCAGGCGGAGGAGCTCGGCTCCCAGTTGATCCACCAGGTGCTGCGGATCGCCGATTTTCAAAAAGCTGCTGCCTTCCACCTCAAAGGGAAAGGATCCCTCGATGCCGTGGCGGGGCAGTTGCACCAGCAGCAGTTGCTCGGGGCGCTTCGATTGCAGGGCATAGCCCAGCTCCAGACAGACCTGTGGGCTGGGCAGAGGCCGCCCCCGGCCATTGACCTGCACAGGGGTGACATCGGCCACCACCAGCAACGCCTGCTTGAGCTTGCGAATCAGCGCTGCGTCGATGAGGGGTGTCTCTGGGGATCCCTGCAGTTGTAGCGGAAGAACCGGCTGATGATGGCGGTTAATGGCCTCCACCACCGTCTGCAACGCCTGGTGCAGCGTGGCGCTGGAGTCGGGGTAATCTGATTGGCCACAGAAGTAGATGGCCGGCTCCGTGATGCTTAGGGCAGCCCGCTTATTGAAGTAGATCTCGCGGCTGATTAAATCGAGGTTGGAGATGCTGTAGGCGCCGCTGCCCTCGATGTAAAACTCCACCAGCTCCCCTTCCAAGTAGCGCTGCCACCAGACAGAGGCCTTCACCTGCTCCACATCGTCGAGGAAATCGGCTCGCATCGCCGTTTTCAGGAGGCCGGTACGGCTTAGGCGCAAGTCAGGGGCTCGCTGTTGCACTTGGGAGGCAGACAACACCGAATCCAAATACCAGGCTCTCAAGACAATGATCGCCATCGGATCCCTCTGCGCTTAGCCTCAAAGGTACCTGATTTTGGCCGGCTATCCAAGTCAGCCTAGGCGCAGGGCCAGATCCAGCAGCCGGTGAGCCAGGGTCGATTTGGTGGCCAACGGGAGCAGTTCCGGGTTGCCCTGCCGCGGGATCCAGTAGCCTTGGTTGTGGCTGCTGCCAAAGCCGCTCTCCGGCTGGTCGATGGGGTTGGCCACAATGGCGTCCAGCCCTTTCTGCTGCAGCTTCTCCTTGGCCGGGGGGAGAGGATCCCCGCTCTGGGCAGCAAAGCCGATAAGAAGCTGGCCGGGACGTCGGTGACGGGCTAGGGCTGCCACCAAATCGGGGACAGGCTCCAAGGGCAGCAGCAGGGGCAGCTCGGCCTTGGCCAGCTTGCCCGCATAGGTCTGCGTGGGCCGCACATCCCCCACTGCCGTTGCCATCCAGAGCACGTCCACCTGGGGAAACTCCGCCCGCAAAACCTGCTCCAGTTGGGCTGCTGTCTCCACCGGGATGGCCCGAATGGCGAAGGGTGCTGGATCAAAGGGGATCCCCAGCGGCCCATGCACCAGCGTGACTTCGGCCCCCCGACAGGCGGCGGCCACCGCCAGCGCCACCCCCATCCGCCCACTGGCCGGGTTGCCGATAAAGCGCACCGCGTCGATGGGCTCGCGGGTGCCTCCTGCCGTCACCAACACCCGCTTCCCTTGCCAGTCTTTTTGCCCCCCTGTCCAGAGCAGAGCCCGCACATACTCCTGCAGCGCCTCTGGCTCCAGCAGGCGCCCTTCCCCCACCGCATCGCAGGCCAGGCGGCCCCTGGCCGTGGGCAAGGCCCAGAAGCGGGGATCCCGTTGCAGCCGCTGCCAATTCTCGGCCACTGCTTCAGCCTTCCACATGTGGGTATTCATGGCCGGCGCCAAGGCCACCGGACAGTGGGAGGCCAAAACCACGTTGGTGAGCAAATTGTCCGCCAGCCCCTGGGCCAGCTTGCCCAAGGTGTTGGCCGAAAGCGGCGCAATCAGGAGAGCCTCGGCCCATTCCCCCAGCTCGATGTGCAGCGGCCGTCCCCGCGCAGCTTGCCAGAACTCGGCATCTGTAAAAGCCGGCTGACGGGACACAGTGGCAAACGTCAGCGGGGAGATAAACTGTTGTGCAGCTTGCGTCAAAACCACCCTCACCTCTGCCCCCTGCTGGGCCAGAGCAGACACCAAAACCGCAGTTTTGTAGGCAGCAATTCCCCCGCTCACCCCAACCAGCAGACGCCGCCCCGACCAAAAGGGATCCATATCAGCGAATACTCAAACAGCCCTGTTTCCAGTTTCCCTGCCTTTGCCAGCAACACAACAGGAATCCCTCGCCCAAAGTGCTAGGGCTCAGGCCGCCGATCCCGCCGAGAACAGCACTTGCGAGCCTAGGGCTTGCCTGGGGAGAACCCCTCTTTCGCAAGTCCGACCTCGACTCTACAGGTTCTGTCCCGCAGGGGGAATTCGCTACTGCTGTTTTGCGCACTCGCCTCTTCAGATCCCATTCCGCTTGCCGAACTTGTCTCCTCTAATAAGAAAGAGTTGAAGGCAACTTATTGCAATCGCTATTTGTTTTTGGCTACACTAACTGTTGTCCTTGAGCCATCTTGATATGACTACGACCGGTAAACCAAAACCACTCACTGGCCAAGAGCTCCTCGACAAGGTAACTTCGATGGGAAATGCGGATCGCAAGGAAAAAGCTCGCGCCTGTGGCTACGTCACCTATACCAAGAATGGTCAGGAGCGAGTGAATCTGATGCAGTTCAACAATGCCTTGCTGAAGGCAGTCGGTGTGGATCTCGATGCTAGTGATGAGAACGGTTCCCGCGGTCGGGCTCCGACTTACCGGGTTTCGGTTCACAAGAATGGCAACCTCCTCATCGGAGCTGCCTACACCAAGAAGATGGGCCTCAAGCCGGGGGATCAGTTCGAGATCAAGTTGGGCCACCACAACATCAAGCTAGAGCGCATCGACTGATTTCCTGTCGCCTGCCTTGTCGAGGTTCTCTCTGCTGATAACAGCGTTTCAGCTTGGGTAAAGCCCTCGATGGTTAGGGAAGAGCGAGATGCTTCTTTCCCTCCATCGTCACCCTGTTTTTAGGCGGACAAGGGATCCTCGTATTCGTTGAGGATCCCTATCTGTCTGTATCATCTGTATCAATAGGTATCAATTGATGGCTGAAGCGCAGAGGGCTTCGTTATTCTGACAAAAGTTAAAGTTCATGAGGGCGGCGGCAATGTACACTCCAACTGCACAGAACCTGGCCCGTCGGTGGCGACGCTGGCGAATTTGGGTGGGGCTGGTGGTGTTGGCAGTGGTGTTCTGGGCCGTTCAGCCTCATCTGCAGGTTGAGTCGCAATCGAATGCGCCGCTGCAGTGGGTCTCCTCTCAGCCAGCCCCCGAGCAGCAGGATGTTTTTGTGGACGGGGTTCTACGGCTGCAATTCGATCGGCCGCTGGATCCCAATCTACAACGGCTGGCGGTTCAGTTGGAGCCGCCGGCAGCGGTCATTTTCGACGTGCAGGGAGACGAGTTGTTGCTTAAACCTCGGGATCCCTTGCGCTTTAGCACCGACTACACCCTCACGATCGCGCCGCAGGAGGGGCTGCCGCTGGAGCAGACCATCCAACTGCGCTTTCGCACCGAGCCGCAGTTTACCTACGAGCGGGACATCAAGCCGTTGCTGGAGGCCAGTTGTGTCGGCTGCCACCAGCCGGCAGGGCGACAGCGCACCCAGTTGCTGGACAGCTACGAAGCGGTTCTGGCCTACGTCAAGCCAGGGGATCCCAACAGCGAGTTGATCGATCCCCGCTGGACGCGCCGCCACGCCACCATCCTCAACGCCAACAACCCCAACCGCCCTCAGGCCCGCGGCGGATCCCCGGAGATCGCCTACCTCCAGGCCCGCGGGCTGCCCCTCTCTCGTCTGGGCTTTTGGACGCCGGAGGAGGTGGAGATCGTCCGCACTTGGATCGTCCAAGATGGGGCCCCCCGCAGCAGCGCCCGCGCTCAGGCGGGCAACTAGTCTCACCGCCATGACCGCTCCCCAACCGCTAGCCACCGTCATCCAGGGATCCCTGAGTCGGGGCTTGGAAGCTCGCCTCAACCCCGGTGTCTCGGTAGAAGACCTGCGGGTGGGCAAGTTTGTGGTGATCCAGGGGGAGCGCCACCGCTTCTTCGGCCTGCTCACCGACGTTACCTTAGCAACCAGCAACCCGCAGATCTTGGTCAATCCCCCCCGCCCGGAAGAGACCCTGCTGCAGGAGGTGCTGGCGGGTACCGGCACCTACGGGGTTATCGCCCTCACGCCCATGCTGATGCTGGTGCCGCGGCAGACGGAAGCAGAGAGGCTGTATCCCCTCATCGATCCCAAGCGGCCAGACGACTGCGGCTCAGCCCCTCCTGCTGCCGAGGCGATGGAGCTGTTGCCGGTGAAAACGGTGCCGGCCCACTTTTCCCAGGTGTACGAGGCGCGGGAGCTGGACTTTCGCACCGTCTTCGGCTGGGAAGACGACCCCACTCGGCGCAACTTCGCCATCGGCCAACCCTTGGACATGGCGGTGCCCATTTGTCTGGATCTGGATCGCTGGGTGGAGCGCAGCAACGGCATCTTCGGCAAGTCCGGTACCGGCAAATCCTTTTTGGCCCGCCTGATCCTGGCGGGCATCATCCGCAAACGGGCGGCGGTAAACCTGGTTTTTGATATGCACTCTGAGTATGGCTGGGAGGCGGCCAGCGAGGATAGGCAGGCCACCACCGTCAAGGGGCTGCGGCAGCTCTTCCCCGGCCAGGTGCAAATCTATACCTTGGATCCCGATTCCACGCGGCGGCGAGGGGTGCGGGATGCCCGCGAGCTGTTTATTGCCTACAACCAGATCGAGGTGGAGGATCTGGCGCTGTTGGCAGAGGAGCTCAACCTCTCCGAGGCCAGTCTGGAAAACGCCATTATCCTGCGCAACGAGTTTGGCCGCGACTGGATCAGCCGTCTTTTGAGCCTTTCCAACGCCGAGATTCAGGAGTTTTGCGAGCAAAAAATGGGCAACAAGGCCTCGATCCTGGCCCTGCAGCGCAAGCTCACCCGTCTCGACGACCTCAAGTACATCCGCAACAGCCTGCCCCACAACTACATCGGCGAGATCCTGGAGGCCCTCAGCCGCGGCATTCACGTGGTCATCGAGTTCGGATCCCAGTCCAACCTGCTCTCCTACATGTTGGCGGCCAACGTCATCACCCGCCGCATTCACCAGGCCTATGTGCAGCAGACGGAGCGGTACTTGCAGTCCAAAAATCCCCTCGACCGGCCCCGGCAACTGTGCATCACCATCGAGGAAGCGCACCGCTTTCTGGATCCGCGGGCGGCCAAGCAGACCATTTTCGGCACCATCGCCCGCGAGATGCGCAAGTACTTTGTGACGCTGCTGGTGGTGGATCAGCGCCCTTCCAGTCTCGACCGCGAGGTGATGTCGCAGTTGGGCACCCGCATCACGGCCCTTCTCAACGATGACCAAGATATCGAGGCTGTGTTCACGGGTGTAGCCGGCAGCCAGAACTTGAAAACGGTGCTGGCCAAGCTGGATTCCAAACAGCAGGCCCTGGTTCTCGGCCATGCCGTGCCCATGCCGGTGGTGGTGCAAACCCGCTCCTACGACCAGAGGTTCTACGCCGAGATCGCCGATCCCGATTGGTCAGAGGCCGCCGATGCGGAGGTGCTTTGGGCAGCTCAGAAGGCCAAGGAGGAACTGGGGCTGTAGGGAGGGCTGCCCCACAGCCCGGTCATCAGGCGCAGCAAAAAGCGCCGCAGCGGCGGAAAGCGTATCATCCCTATCAAAACCAAGCGCCGCAAGACCACCAGGGGCCAGTAGGAGTTGGAGAAAGTGCGGGTGAGGAGATCCGTAAAGAGCAACACCACCCAGTTTTCCCAGCGGCGACGGCGACCGTAGCGCCGCAGGACTTGGACCTCTCCCAAATCCTCCTGTCGTCTCCAGGCGTCCAGCAACACTTGGGCCAAGGCAGCGGCATCGCGGATGCCGAGGTTCAGCCCTTGGCCAGCTACGGGATGACAGTGGTGAGCGGCGTCCCCCACCAAAGCCAGGCGGTGCTGATAGTAGCGGCGGCTCTGGCGCAGGCGGGCCGGGAAGACTTGGGGCGGGTTCAGCAAGGTAAGGTAGCCGCCCTGGTCGCCGTAGTAGCGCTGCATCTCGGCCAAGAAGTCGGCCTGGGAAAGGGCCAGCGTGGCCTTGGCCTGCTCGTGGGGCAGGATCCAGACCACCTGGCAGCGGTTGCCGGGCAGGGGCAGGATGGCGAAGGGGCCGGCAGGCCAAAAGCGCTCGTAGGCGACGTTTTGGTGGTCTTGGGCAGGGGCCACCAGGGCGGTGATACACGACTGCCAGTAGTCCCAGCCGTCGCTCGGGATCCCTGCCCGCTGGCGCACTTGGGAGCGCAGGCCATCGGCGGCTACCACCAGGGAGGCGGCCAGCCGGCGGCGGCCTTGGGTCGTTTCCAGCTCTACCTCAGCCGCAGCCTCCCCGTAGGTTACGCTCTCCACCCTGGCTTCGTAGTGGCAGGTGATCTGGGGATCGGCAGCCACCCGCTCCTGGAGCACCTGCTGCAGCCGAGCATGTTCGCCGCAGTAGAAAACTGCCGTTTCCCCCACATCCTCCGGCCTAAACGTCACCCGCTGGGGAGCGTCGGCGTCGGTCAGAATCACCTGGGCAAAGGGTGTGATGTGGGGAGCCAGCGCCTCCCACACCCCGATGGCCCGAAAGATGCGGATCGACAACGGCGAAAGGGCATAGGCCAAGGGGCGCTGCCTGACTGCCTCAGCCGACTGGGCCTCAATGAGGGCCAAGCGCAGGCCGGATCCCTGCAGGGCACAAGCTAGGGTCAAGCCCGCAATGCCGCCGCCGACGATGATCACGTCGTAAACGGCTGCCAAGGTAGTCGGAGTGGGAGCAAGGGTTGTCATTTCTAGTGCTGAGTGCTGTGGGCAACTACTTCTGGGCGGGCGGAGTTTGCCGGCGTGGCGGCCCGCACCGCTCGGAACATGCCAAAGCGGCAGAGGCCAGTGCCGAAGGCCAGGCGCATGAGCAAGAAAGTGGGCACCTCCCGCAGCGACTTGATCAAGCCCACCAAGCCAAACTTCAGCAACCCTTCGGGACGGACAACCCCCTGCCAGATGGAATCCAGCCAAGAAGGAAGAGTTTCTTGCGTCCAGTCGGCAGTTTGCACCTGTCCTTCCACCAGGCCCGTGGCTTGCAACTGTTCGGCAAACCCCTCGATGCTGGAAAAGGCGGGGTGCGACCACTGATCCAACAACTGCCGCATCACCAGCCGCTCCCAGAAGTTGAGGGGCTTTTGACGGTCGTCGCGCTGGTTCCAGTCCGCCACCACCAAGATGCCGCCTGGCTTGAGCACCCGCAGCATCTCGCTGGCGTAGCGAGCCTTGTCCGGCATGTGGGGCCCCGCCTCGATGGACCAGACCACATCAAAGCTGGCGTCGGGGAAGGGCAGGTTGAGGGCGTCGGCCACCTGAAACCGGACGGGCAGATCGGGGGGGGTGAGCTCCTGGGCCCGCTGCACCTGCTGCGGGCTGATGGTGATGCCGGTCACCACAAAGCCATAGTCGCGGGCCAAGATGCGACAACTACCGCCAATGCCGCAGCCCACATCCAACACCGTCGTCCCCGGGGGCAGCCGATCCAGCCCGCCCCAGCGCACCATCTCGTGGACAAAGTCGTGCTTGGCCTGGATGAAGTTCTTCCGCCGCGGCGGGGATCCGTAGTGGCCCAGGTGAATATGCTCGCCCCAGTAGAACTCCAGGATCCCGTCTCGCGTCCATTCGTCGTAGGCGCGGGCTACCGATTCAGGAGAGCGGTACTTGCGGGCGGTCAACAGGTAGGCTCCCAATCCTATAGCTAGGAGCAGGACTAGGCCCCAAAAAACCCAGAGTGTTGGATTCATTAGAACTACCTTGAGATGGCTAGAGATGGCAATTGATGATTGTTGCTGCGGTGGCAACAGACACAGCGGGGATCCCTTCTGGCCTCCGTTGATCCAGCGGAGCAAAGCCCCACTCTCATCTTGCCCTATTTGCCAGCTGCAAGGCGGCCTAGGAGTGTCGTAGCCGCACGGTTGCCCGCGGAGGAGACGCTGGCCTGAGCAACCTTGCCGGGGGCTAGGTGGCCTGGAGCTCCTCCCTTAGACGCTGAGTGGCTGCCACCATGTTTTTCAGGGCAGGGATCACTTCCTCCCAGCGGCGGGTTTTTAGGCCGCAGTCGGGGTTGACCCAGGTTTGCTCTAGCGGCAAGTGGGCCACTCCCAGGCGCAGTTGCCGGAGAATCTGCTCGGTGTCGGGCACCGCCGGGCTGTGAACGTCGTAAACGCCGTTGCCTACCTGGTGGCGATAGCCGGCTTGGGCAATCTGCAGCAAGGTTTTGTTGCTGCTGCGGCTGTTTTCGATGGAGAGGACGTCGGCATCCAGACGCTCGATGTGCTCGATGATGTCCCCGAACTCCGAGTAGCACATGTGGGTGTGGATCTGGGTTTCGGGCTTGGCGCCAGCGGTAGTCAGGCGGAAGGCCTCCACCGCCCAACTTAAGTATTCTGGCCAGCGCTCTTTTTTCAAGGGCAGCCCCTCTCGCAGCGCTGGCTCGTCCACCTGCACCATCGCGGCTCCGGCAGCTTCCAAGTCGGCCACCTCTGCCCGCAGGGCCAGGGCAATTTGCAGGGCCTGCTCGCGACGGGAAACGTCAACGCGGGGGAAGGACCAGTTGAGCATGGTTACCGGCCCTGTCAGCATCCCCTTGACCGGCTTTTGAGTCAGAGATTGGGCCACCTTGAACTCCCGCACCGTCATGGGGCGAGGGCGAGACACGTCGCCGTAGAGAATGGGGGGACGCACGCAGCGGCTGCCATAGCTCTGCACCCAGCCGTGCTCGGTAAAAGCAAAGCCCTGCAGTTGTTGGGCGAAGTATTCCACCATGTCGGTGCGCTCGAACTCACCATGCACCAGCACATCCAGGCCAATTTCTTCTTGGATGCGGATGCACTTGGCAATTTCGGCGTCGATGGCAGCTTCGTATTCGGCCTGGGAGATCTCGCCCTTTTTGTACTTGACCCGCCACTGCCGGACTTCGGGGGTTTGGGGAAAAGAGCCGATGGTGGTGGTCGGCAGCGGTGGCAGCTTGACCTGCCGGCCTATACGCTGCTCGTAGGGAAGGGAGCGCTGGAAGTCCTGCGCCGTCAGGTTAGCCAAGGCCTGGCGCACTGTAGAGTTGGGGGGATTGAAGTCCTGGAAGGCCTGCCACTGCTGCTCCAGCTCCTGCTGCTGGGCGGCGGTGTCTTCGCCGTTGAGGGTGCGGGCCAGCAGAACCACCTCGGCCAGCTTCTGCTCGGCAAAGCTGAGAACATTGCGCAAAGGCTCTGGCAGGTGGGTTTCCAGAGCAGCGTCGTGGGGCACAAATTGGAGCGAGCAAGAAGGCTGCACCCGCAGGTTGGGGGCTAGGGCTTGCAGCTCTTGCAGAGTGGCCAGAACGGCTTTGGGCTGGATCTGCCAGATGTTGCGCCCGTCCACTACCCCCGCCCCCAGGATCTTGTCGGCGGGGAAGCCGTGGGCTCTGACCAGTTCCAGGTTGTGGCCGCGGGTGAAGTCGAGGCTGAGGCCAGCTACCGGAAGCTCCACCGCCCAGGGGTAAGTCTCCCCCAAGTCGTCAAAGTAGGTAACCAGGTGGAGAGGGATCCCCACGCTTGCAAGCCAGCGGTAGGTCTGCTCCACCGCTTCCTGAAGACTTTTGCCTTCGCTGGTCACCAAGATGGGCTCATGGACTTGCACTTCCCGGATCCCCAGGCGCTGCAGCTCCTGCAAGAGTTCTCTGTAGAGAGGAAGCAGCTTCTCCAGATCCCCCCGCAACTCGCCAGAGCGCTGGCTTAGAGCAAGAAGGGTAACCGGACTGAGGAGGACGGGGCTGGTGCGGTTTCCTAGGATCCCTTGCGCCCGTCGCACCGTGGCCAGGAAGTCGTCGAAATGGGCCTGAGGGATCGCGTCGGCCTCAATTTCCGGCACCAGGTAGTGGTAGTTGGTGTCAAACCACTTGGTCATTTCCAAGGCCGGCAGCCCCTCCTGCCCCCGCGCCATGGCAAAGTAGCGCTCCAGGCCTGATAAGCTCTGAAACCGGGAGGGAATCAGCCCCAGCCAGGTGGCCCAGTCCAAAACGTGGTCGTAGAGGGTTTGATCTCCTACGGCAATGTGGTCGAGGTTGGCCTGTCGCTGGGTTCGCCAGGCCTGACTCTCCAGATCCTGCAGCGTCGCCAACAAGGCTTCCGCCTCCAGGGTGCCGCCCCAAAAGGCCTCCAGGGCTTTCTTCAGCTCGCGGCGCTTGCCCATGCGGGCATAGCCTAGGGTTTGAGTTTCAATGGCCATAAGGTACCTTGTCCTGAATCGAATTCGGTAATTGAGGTTGCCGCCAGTTGTCATCCAACCTAGGCAGCAAGAGATGGCCGCCGACATGCCTATCGGTGGCATCCCGGCAGAAGGTTTTCCCTAGGCCAGGAAACCTGCCGGAGCTGTCAAGGCGTTCCTTCACCCTGGCGGCTTGCCCACTCTGCACAGGGGGATGCCCAGAGGACTCTTTTGTGCAACCAAAGCGAGCAACCGTCCTCCTAGCTGCCCCTGAGCTATCTGCTCAGCTCTCTTGTCCGCGCTTTTGACTGAGTGCCTACGATCCGAGAGCGTCGAAAATCCGTAAGCAGGCCGATGAAAAAACTTCGAGACGGGAACGGGCTAACGTCAAAATGGGGAGCATATCTGTACCTCGCAGATATGGTGAACTGTGGAAAAACCGCCGGCGGGCATTCTGACTTGCTCAGTTTTGGAGGGGCTGGCTTGCGTTTCAAGGCCTCTTGCAACAACGAACTAGGGATCCCAAGTCCAAAACCGGCTCACAGCTGCGGGACAGCGGCAGATTCTCACTGCACTTTCCCCGTTGCCTCTGACGGCTGATCCCCGTCAGAACCGACAGTAGACTTTATCCTATCACTGGTTTTAGCGGGACTGGGCGGATTTGAACCGCCGACCTAGCGCTTAGGAGGCGCTTGCTCTATCCAGGCTGAGCTACAGCCCCAGGTCAGGTACCTCACTGATACTAGCAGAGAGGCTAGGGGGTATCGCCGCAAGGCTGCCGAGCAATAGCGTTCTTATGGAATTGCTGGAACAAAGGCTTTGCTTTCTGACACAAAACCCAACGCGGCGGCTCACCCCAGTAGTACTCTTTTTTCCAAATGGGCAAGCGCTCCTTGATTGCATCAATGATGTAACGTGCTCCAGCAAAAGCGGCGCCGCGATGTTCAGCTGTAGCACCAACCCAAACCGCAATATCACCAATTGCAAGATGACCCTGGCGGTGACAGGCAACAGCACCGCAGAGGCCAAACTTGGCGTGGGCTTCTCGGAGGATCTTCTCGCCCTCCTTCTGGGCAAGGATCTCGTAGACTTCGTACTCCAAGCTGAGAACAGGTTTGCCCTGGCTGTGGTTGCGTACCCAGCCCTCGAAGGTTACTAAGGCACCCGCTGTGTTATTGACGAGCAAACGACTGAGTTCAGCTGGCTGGATGGTGCTATCCACAATTAGAAAACGCAGCATTTAGCCCCCACAAACTGGTGGAATGAAAACTACCAAGGCACCTTCATCTATCGGCCTAGTCAAGTCACAGAACTCATGATTGACAGCAACCTTAACGTCCTCCGCTGCTAGCGAAAATCCATACTTTGCTTGCAGCTGCTGATAGAGCTCTAGGTAGTTTGCTGCACTGGTTTGCAGCACTTCGCTGCTCCGCTGAGCCTGTTCCCGCAGCACTGCTACATATTGAATTGTTACGGTCTTACTTAGGACAGATTGAGTTACCATGGCTGCAACTACCCCAAACGGATTGGAAAGTGGCATACTCCTCGGCGGTATTGACGTTCATGAGCTCGACCTCATGGTTGGGGGTAACTAGGGTGCAGGGCTGCCTGCTGAGGATTTCCACAGGGCAGTACACCCCTTCCGCGTAAGCCCTTTCTAGTACCGCTGCAGCTTGAGGAGTATAGATGGCGCAAAGAGCTTCCGGGAAGCCGCGCTCGGGGTTAACATAGCAAGTTGCGATTGTTTCGGCTTGGTAGTGATCCAGCAGCTTTTGGATTGTTTCTGACCGAAGGTTCAGTAGATCACAGGCAACAACCAACCAGTTAGCTTCAGGATGAGTATTCAAGGCAGTCAATAGGCCACTGATCGGGCCAACGCTTTCTACTAGATCTGGTAGTGTGGGCAAGAGCTCTAGAGCTGTGCCCGACCACTGACCGGCACGCGCTGACAAGTAAACCTGCTGGCAGTAGGGCTGCAGCAGTTCATAGAGATAGGCGGCGTGGGGTTTGCCAAAAGGGTTCAGCAGCGCTTTATCGCGACCCATGCGCTTGCTACGTCCCCCTGTGAGCACCAAGCCATAGAGGGGACGTTCCAGGAGGGCGTTTTTGCCGCCGGACTTAGTTACTAGGCGGGTCTCCTGGATGCAGATATGGGGCGACACCGACTTGCACATGTCATAGATTGTCAGCGCTGCTGTTGCCGCACCACAGAGAGCTTCCATTTCAACCCCTGTCTTAGCGCTGGTCTTGACAGTGCAGTGGATGGTTACAAGCAAGTGATCATCAATTGTGATATCAAAGGTGCAGTCTTCAACAGGGATCTGATGACAAAAGGGGATCAGTTGGTCAGTTCTTTTAACAGCCATTGTACCGGCAATGGTTGCTGTCTGAAATACCGGTCCTTTTTTCAGGTGGATATCTTGGCCAACAACATAGGATCTGAGAGCAGGTGGCAGTTGAACTCTTGCCCGTGCTGTGGCCGTTCGCAAAGACACCGATTTGTGGCTAATATCTACCATATGCGGATGGCCTTGAGCATTAAGATGGGCCCATGTACGATCAGCTTTGTCCATAGAGCTAGCCCCCTAAGCCGTACATTGGGTGTGAGACCTGCTCAACCCGGCGCAGTGGTTTCATCCCCAAAAGCTGCTGGTAAATTTGCTGACGTTGGCCTGGTGTTTTGTCTCGAACCGAGAGACCCTCCTCACTAAATAGGCAGGCAAAGAGACGACCATCAGCTGTCAAGCGCCACCGGGAACAGCTGCTGCAGAAGGGCTGAGACTCAGAGGCAATAAATCCAACTTTAACATTCTCGTCGATTGTAAAGTAAAACGCTGTCGAATCAGGTGCCGCTGGAAGGGGGGTTAGAGTATAGCGTTCTTGCAGACGGGCAATGCACTCTTGTGCTGAAACGTAGTGTTCTTCATAGAGAGAGTTGGCATAGCCGACCCGCATCAGCTCCAGAAAGCGAACTGTCACGCCTGTCTTGCGGGCAAACTCAACGAAATCAAATAGCTCGCAATCGTTGATCCCCCGCATTACAACCGTATTGACTTTGAGGCTAAATCCCCGGGCAATACCCTCCTGGATATTACGGAGAATATCCGCCAGGCAGTCGCGACGGGCAATTGCAGCTTGGGTGGAGGGCTGTAGGCTATCGAGGCTAACATTAAGGTTGAGAACGTTGGCAGCCTTGAGAACGTCCCAGTAGCGGTGGAGCAGCAGGCCATTGGTTGTTAGGCTGAGGGACGGGATCTTCAGCTTGGCAAGTTCCTGAATGACTTCATCAAAGTCTTGCCGAACCAGAGGCTCACCACCTGTAATGCGAACTTCTTCAATGCCATAGTCCAGCAACTCGCCAATAATTTCTTTGTATTGCTGCGGAGTTAAGTAGCTACTTTTGTCCAGAAATTCTGGATGCAAAGGCATGCAGTAGCGGCAGCGAAGGTTGCATTGATCGGTTAGAGAAACCCTTAGCTTGCGAATGCGACGATTCCATTGATCCACTAGCTGCATCTTAGTACCACGGATAGAATTGGATGCTTTGCTCGGGGCTGAGGATAGTTTGAGCCGGGGGTAACTCTACAAAGCCATCGCTGTCTGTTAGAGCGATGAAGTCTCCGGAGTTGTTAGGCATAATCGGTGTAAAGACTCGGTTGGCGCTCATCTTAACGGGCACAAAAAGAGTGAGATTGGGTTTGAAGGTAATGACTTCACTTAGGTGCCCAGAGTCAGTGTTACGGTTGAGGAGATAACGATGCAAACATACAAGAGCTGAGATGGGGTTGCCTGGGAGGCCCCAAACTATAGTATTGGCCTGATGGTCGATGCCAAACCACATTGGCTTGCCTGGCTTTTGCGCCACGCCGTGGATGTAGGCAGTAACACCACAGCTTTGCCAGATGGCCGGCAAGTAGTCACACTTTCCCCTTGAAACACCCCCAGAGTAAATCAAGAGGTCGTAGTTTGGGGTATTGGCTTGGTAGTGGGTGGCAATGGCAGCAGGATCGTCCGGAAGGTGATCGGTCTCAACCTCGGTATACCCGTAGGCAAGAAGAGCCGCTCGGAGGGCCTCAGCGTTGGAGCGCCGCAGTTGGTAGGGTGCAGGGGTCTGCTCAATGGGAATCAATTCGCTGCCAGTTGCCACAACTTTGATGCGAGGAGTCCTCTCAACTTGGATGCGGCTGTAGCCAAAGGAGGCCAAGATCCCGACGTGGATGCTCTTGAGGGTAATGCCGGGGCGGAGAACCAGCGCTCCTGCAGAACAATCGCTACCTTGGGGATGAACAAAATCACCCCTGTTGCGTTCGACTTCCTGGGTGATGGTGGCAATTCCTCCCTCGATACGAATTTGCTCGTAGGGAATGACGAGATCACTACCCAGCGGCAGGGCACAGCCAGTCATCACTTCCAAGCACTGCTGCGGATCGGGCAGGGTGGCAGGGCTTGTCCCCGCAGGGGCTATGCCTGCAACAGCAAAGCTTCGCTGCCCAGCAGCATAAGCGGCATAGTTGATGGCGATACCGTCCATCAGGACCCGGTTAATTGGCGGGTAGTCCCGATCGGCGTAGATCGGCTCTGCCAAAACCCGGCCCACACAGCTTGCAATCGGGATCGACTCGGTTTTGGCTGGCAGCCAGTGGTCTTTAATAATGGCTTCAGCTTCCTGGACAGTGACCATAGGTGTGGGGTGCGGAAAATTCCTGAAAGGCGGGTAGGAAATTGCGGTTTTCGTGGCCAGGGCGACTGAGCTTAATGAGGGCAAAGCGCTGCAACGGGGTCAGCTTTTGCCATAGCTCAAGAGTCAGCACGACCCCCTTGGCTGCCGCCTGCTCAAGAACGCAGTCAGGGATGGTGGTAGCGTCTTCCCAGGCAGGGTTTGGATCAACAGTTACCTCAGCGGCCTGCTCTTGGCAGACACTTTCGATAAGGTGAATTAGGTAGGCGCGGTAGGCAGCTCGGTTGTCAGCGGTATCCGTTGGCAGGTCAACCAAACTTTGGCGCTGCTGGTAACTAAAACGCAGCCACTGATGTAACTTGAGCTTGATGCCGCACTGATCGAGCTTTAAGCGCACGATCATGGGAATGCAGCGAAGGCTGTCGGCAAAGTCTTGCTCAAACTTAAAGATCATTTTGGTGGCCGCTCGATGCGACTAAGCTTGACGGCACAGGCTTTGAGTTCAGGTTGCTTTGAGCTGGGGCAGGCAACCGGGTGGGTGAGAGCGTTACAGCTTGTATCATTGCCCCACAATGCCCCCCAGTGCATGGGCATGAACACTGTGCCAGGGCTGATGGCGCAGGTAATTTTAACCGGCAGGGTAGCCTTGCCGCGCCGTGATTCAATCCTCACCCAGTCACCCTCAGTTAGCCCTACCTTGCTGGCATCGCGGGGATGGATTTCGAGAAAGGGTTGGGGGTGCATTGCTCGGATTTTGGCGACATGTCCAGTGCGGGTTTGGGTGTGCCAATGGCCATAGAGACGTCCTGTGGTGAGGATGTAGGGATATTCAGGGTCGGGCGGCTCGGCAAGGCCGCGGGAATGGCTGGGGATAAAGCGGGCACGACCTGTGGGCGTTGGGAAACGGTGAAAGGACTCCGTCCCGCTGGCGCGATCGGTATAGAGGTTGCGGGTCTCCACTGAACCTGTGCGCGGATATGGCCATTGCTGAGGCCCCTGGCGCAGGAGCTCATGGCTGAGGCCAGACTGATCGCAGAGACGCCCGGCAGTTAGACCCACATATTCGGCAAAGACCTCAGCGCTATCGGCAAAGTCAAATGCCTTGGCAAAGCCCAGGCGGCGGCCTACTTCCGCCCAAATTTCCCAATCAGCCCGCGCTTCACCAGGAGGGTTACGCCAAGCTGGACAGAGGGTAACGCGGCGCTCCGAATTGGTCATGGTGCCTGTCTTTTCGCCTCACTGGGCAGCAGGGAGTACCAGATGGGCATAGGCAGTGCTTTCGGTGGGGAAGTAGGCGTCTTGGACAATCGTAAAGGGCGACCGCGCCAGAGCTGCTTCTACCCGACGTAGATCAGGCAGGCTCACCAGGGGATTGGTGGCGGCAATCCACAAAATATCGAGGGCATCGGCTTCGAGGGCACGGATCATCCCCAGCGCATCAAGGCCAGGTTCAGGGTTAATTGGGCCAAGCTGCCAGTGCTGCTCCACTGCTGCCCGATCCTCTGGATTCGTAACCTTGCGGTAGCCGGGCAATAGATGTGCCAAGCCGCCCGCTTCTCGACCGCCCATAGCATTGGGCTGACCTGTTAGCGAAAAGGGCCCTGCCCCTGCAAACCCTATCTGGCCGGTGAGCAAATGGAGATTGATGAGGCTGGTCACCTTGGCCGTGCCTTCGCTGGACTGGTTAAGCCCCATCGACCACATGGAAAGCGTTTTCTGCGACTGCTGCCACAGTCGCGCAACAGCAAGTACCTCCTCAACTTCTAGGCCACAGCGGCTGGCTACTTGCTCAGGGGTGTAGTCGGCAACCAGGGCAGCATAGGCTTCAAAGCCTTCGGTGTGCTGGGCAATGAAGTCATGGTTGATGGCGCCCCACTGAATGAGTAGGTGAGCAATGCCATTGAGCAAGTCAATATCGCTACCTGGAGTAATCCTCAGATACAAATCGGCCTCCTCAGCCGTCTGCGTACGACGGGGATCCACCACAACAATCTTTAGGCTTGGGTCGCTTTTGTGGCGCTTGCGCAAGCGATTGAACAGAATTGGGTGGCATTCAGCGGTATTGGTGCCGATCAAAAAAGCCAGCTCGCAGCTATCGAGATCCGTGTAGCTACAGGGGGGGCCGTCCGAGCCGAGACTCTGGCTGTAGCCCTCTACGGCAGAAGACATGCAGAGGCGGGAATTGCTGTCGAAGTTATTGCTTCCTAGACACCCCTTAAGTAGCTTTTGGGCAATGTAGTAATCTTCGGTTAGCAACTGCCCTGAGCCGTAGATGGCAATCCTTTCGGGAGAGGTCTGGCGAATGCGCTCGACAATTAAATCCAGCGCTTGATCCCAGCTCACCGGCTGGAAATCCTCGCTGAGGCTAGGGCGATAGAGAGGCACCGTAGCCCGATTGCAATCGAGGGTTTCCAGGAGAGTCGCACCCTTAACGCAAACCATGCCCTGGCTGGACGGATGAGCTCGATCGCCGCGAATTTTTGTGCCGTCGGCCAGAATTTCTAGGCCACAACCAACCCCACAGTAGGGACAAAGGCTGCGTACGTTATCCATGTTCCCCCTCTGTTGTTACTTGGCTTGGTGTGGGCAAGGCGGCCGTAGGGAAAGAAGCTAGGGGTGTTGGGCCTAAGGCCTGCTTATCTAGCTGTCCTTGCCGCGGTTCTCACAAGTTCCAACGCCCCAGCCTAGAGACATTGACCTGGAACTTTTGTAGCTTGCGTTACTTTTTGCTCCTCACTATGCGGAAACATCATAGGAGGAATGCTTGAGCAGCATAGCCACCTCCTGCCAACTGCGGTTAGGTCTCTAGGCAAAGCAAGAGAGAAACAGGCAAGGAGTGCTCCTAAAGGCTCCGTCCTGCTAGACGAGGCGAGGAAAGTTTTAGGTCTGTAAAGGGCAACCTGAGATCTGAGATCAAGCTGCATAGGGGAGAAAGGCCCCCGAGTCGTTTGCACTTGGATACTGACGCTCCAAAGGGGAAGCAGACGCTGCTATGAGCTGACTTTCTCTTCATAAAGCCTATCTAATGCTCTGCCGTCGAGCAACTAAAGCTCCGCACGTCATGACCTTGATCAAGCTGCTGGCGGTAATCGTAATTGTCGGCATTCTCTCTGCTATTAGCATTCCCAATTTTCTTAACCACATTCGCCGTTCCAGAGTTGCAGAAGCCCAGACAGCTCTAGCAGCTATCGGCGGTGCTTCAGAAGTTTTCCGAATGGACTTCATGGTTTATCCTCCTGCCTACGCCGATATTGAATTTGGCGGGATCCACAGGGATCGCTATTTGCAAGATCCTTGGCAAGCCCCCAACTATTCCTGGAGTTGTTCCTCCCACTGCCAGCTCAAGCGGCGTTCGTTGGATGACTGAGTCTCACACACATACAACTGTTAGTGGGGATCTCCTGCGCTGCGACCTTGGCTTAGGGGATCGCCAGCAAGAGGTTTTGGCCTCTGGCTACGACCTGCGCAGCTCTTGCAACCTCTATCGCTAGGAAGACAAGACTCGGGCAACTTGAGCTTGAGCTGCCGACTAGCTGTTCCATCGATTGGCCGGTTCTTAACCTGCTCGACAGGTGTTATCTTGAAAGCGCCTGTGAAAGGGGAAGCGGAGCTTTGGCCAGTAGCCTGCTGATCCGCAATGCCGAGCTGGTGGTACCGGAAGGGGATCCCTGGGTGGGAGATGTGCTGGTGCAGGAGGGGCGGATTGCCCAGATTGGCCAACATCTCTCCACAGAAGGGGTGGCTAGGGTCATCGATGCCAAGGGCCATACCCTGATGCCGGGGGTGATCGATCCCCAGGTTCACTTCCGCGAGCCGGGCCGGGAGCACAAAGAAGACCTACAAACGGGATCCTGGGCCTGTGCCCGCGGCGGGGTAACCAGCTTTTTGGAGATGCCCAACACTGACCCGCTGACGATCGACCAGGCAACGCTGGATGACAAGTTGGCCCGGGCCGCCAGCAAGTGTGTGGTCAATTACGGCTTTTTCATCGGCGCTACCGCCGATAACTTGAAGGAGCTGCAGACGGTGCAGGGGGCTTGCGGCATCAAGATCTTCATGGGATCCATGCATGGTCCCTTGCTGGTGGACGACCAGGCGGTGCTGGAGCAGATCTTTGCCGAGACGGATCCCCATTTTGTTATCGCTGTCCACGCTGAAGATCACTCGCGGATTCAAGCTCGGCGGGCCCTCTTTGCCGGACGCACGGACGTAGCCGTTCACTCGCAAATCCAGGACGAGGAAGCGGCGCTCATCGCCTCGCGGCGGGCTTTGGACCTGGCCACCCGCTATCGCCATCGCCTGCACATTTTGCACCTTTCCACCGGCTTGGAAGTGGAGCTGCTGCGCCGGCACAAGCCCGCCTGGGTCAGCGCCGAGGTCACCCCCCAACACCTGCTGCTCAGCACTGCCGACTACGCCCGCCTGGGATCCCTGGCCCAAATGAACCCGCCGCTGCGGGATCCGGCTACCCTCCCCCAGCTTTGGCAGGGGCTGCACGAGGGCATCCTGGATTGCATCGCCACCGACCATGCCCCCCACACCCTGGCCGAAAAAGCCCAGCCCTACCCCCACTCCCCCTCCGGCATGCCGGGGGTGGAGACGGCCCTGCCCCTGATGCTGACTGCCGCCCAGCAGGGCCGCTGTACCCTGCGCCAGGTGGTGCAGTGGATGTGCGAGGCGCCCGCCCGCCTCTACGGGATCCCCAACAAAGGACGGCTGCAGGTGGGCTACGACGCCGACCTGGTGCTGGTGGATCGCCACACGCCCAAGCCGGTGCGGCGGGAAGAGCTGCTCACCAAATGCGGCTGGAGCCCGTTTGAGGGCTGGGAGCTGGTGGGCTGGCCGCTGCTCACCATCGTGGGCGGGCAGATCGCCTTCCAAAATGGCCAGGTGGATCCCTCAGTGCGCGGCAGGGCCCTGACCTTTCGGCGCTAGGGGGATCCCCTTCGAGGTTGCACCTGTTCAAACCTTTCAAGATAGCGGTTGAACACTGGGCTGCTTTGGCTTCTCCCTACTTAAGCAAGAGGAGCAGAGCGCCGGATCCCATCTCAGTTTATACAAATAGCAGTGAAACGGTTCGTTACGTCGTTATTGCCACGCAACACTGTCGCGAACGCGCCGCTCTAACTCCCCTCTCCCTCTGGGAGAGGGGCTGGGGGTGAGGGCTGTCCCTCTGGGAGAGGGGCTGGGGGTGAGGATAGTGACGAGGAACGCTTGGGGAGTGTCTTACGCCCTTTCAGTAAGCCGTGCTACTTTGAAGGCGATAATCGATGATAATCAAGTTGGAAAACACCTAAGGAGCGACTATGAAAGTTGCCTACGTCTTCATCACCCCCCGCGGCGGCACCTACAAGCTGGGCCAGATGATCCTGCCCCAGCTAGAAGCAGGGGTACACGGCGCGGAAGTGGTGGGCATGTTCTTTTTCGACGACAACTGCTTTGTCTTGCGGCAGGGGGATCCCATCGGCGAGCGCCTGGCCAAGATTGCCGAAGCGCAGAACATTTTGCTGATGATGTGCGACATGTGCGCCCTGGAGCGCAACCTGGCGGAAGGGGAACCCAAGTGGTGCGACTCAAAAGGCCAGGGGCGCAAGGAGCCGGGCCATTGTGTTCCCAAAAACGTGGTCAAAGGGGTGCAGGTGGGCTGCTTCCCCGACCTCTACGCGGCCTTGCAAGACAACCCACCTGACCAGGTGATCAGCCTCTAGCCAACTGGCCTAGCTGACGGCTACAGCAGCAGGCGGCTCTTGGCGGGGCTGAGAGCCGATCTTGCGGAAGATCAGCCGCTCGTTGGCCACCTCCACCAGGATGCGGTCGCCGGGCAGGAACTCGTTTTCCAGCAGCTTGGTGGCGAGGGGGTTTTCGATCTCCCGCTGGATTACCCGCTTCAGCGGGCGGGCGCCAAACACGGGGTCGTAGCCCAGCTCGGCCAGGTAGTCCTTGGCCTCTTCGGTGAGGACAATTTCAATTTGCTGATCCGCCAGCAACTGCTCCACCCGCCGCATCTGCAGGCTGACGATCTGGCGGATTTGCTCTTTGGTTAGAGCGTGGAAGATGATCAGTTCATCCACCCGGTTGAGGAACTCCGGCCGGAAGTGGTGCCGCAGCATGGCCAGCACCTGGCTTTTCATCTCCTCGTAGCGGCTCTCGTCGCCGCCAATTTCCAGGATGAGCTCGCTGCCAATGTTGCTGGTCATGATGATGATGGTGTTTTTGAAGTCCACCGTCCTGCCTTGGGAGTCGGTGATGCGGCCGTCGTCCAGCACCTGCAGCAGGATGTTGAAGACATCAGGGTGGGCTTTTTCCACCTCGTCAAAGAGCACCACCGAGTAGGGGCGCCGCCGCACCGCTTCCGAGAGCTGCCCGCCTTCTTCGTAGCCCACATAGCCCGGCGGAGCCCCAATCAAGCGGGAGACGGAGTGCTTCTCCATGTACTCCGACATGTCGATGCGCACCATGGCCTCGGAGGTGTCGAAGAGGAACTCCGCCAGGGCGCGGGCCAGCTCGGTCTTCCCGACGCCGGTGGGCCCCATGAACAGGAACGAGCCGATGGGCCGATTGGGATCCTTGAGGCCGGCCCGGGCCCGCCGGATGGCGGCTGCCACCGCCGCTACCGCCTCGTCCTGGCCCACCACCCGCTGGTGCAAGTGGGCTTCCAGGCGCAGCAGCTTCTGCTTTTCCGACTCCATCAGGCTGGTGACCGGGATCCCGGTCCAGCGGGAGACGATCTCGGCAATGTCTTCGGGCGTCACCTGCTCCCGCAACAAGGGCTCGCCGTTGGCCTGCAGCTTGGCCAGGTGGGCCTCCTGCTCTTGGATCTGGCGCTCCAGCTCCATGAGCTTGCCGTATTTGAGCTCGGCAGCGCGGTTGAGGTCATATTTTTGTTCTGCCTGTTCAATCTGCAGCTTGACGGCATCCCGCTCGGCCTTGAGGTTTTGCAGCCGCTCGATGGCCTCTTTTTCCATTTGCCAACGGGCGCTCAGCTCCCGCTGCCGCTCCATCAAGTTGGCTAGCTCCTGCTCAATTTTGCCCAGGCGCTCTTTGGAGGCGGGGTCGTCTTCTTTCTTGAGGGAGAGCTCCTCCATCTGCAGTTGCATGATGCGCCGGTCGATTTCATCCAATTCGACGGGCTTGGAGGTGATCTCCATCTTCAGCTTGGCCGCCGCTTCGTCCACCAGGTCGATGGCCTTGTCGGGCAGGAAGCGCTCGGAGATGTAGCGGTTGGAGAGGACTGCCGCTGCCACCAGGGCCGAGTCGCTGATTTTGACCCCGTGGTGCAGCTCGTAGCGCTCTTTGAGGCCGCGCAGGATGGAGATGGTGTCTTCCACGGAGGGCTGATCCACATACACCGGCTGGAAGCGGCGCTCCAGGGCGGCGTCTTTTTCGATGTGCTTGCGGTATTCATCCAGGGTGGTGGCGCCAATGCAGCGCAATTCGCCGCGGGCCAGCATGGGCTTGAGCAGGTTGCCGGCATCCATCGCCCCTTCGGCCGCCCCTGCCCCCACCACGGTGTGCAGCTCGTCGATGAAGAGGATGATCTGCCCTTCCGATTCGGTGACCTCCTTGAGCACGGCTTTGAGGCGGTCTTCAAACTCGCCGCGGTACTTGGCGCCGGCAATCAGGGATCCCATATCCAGGGCGATCACCCGCCGGTTTTTCAGCGACTCCGGCACGTCTCCCCGGTTGATGCGCTGGGCCAGGCCCTCGACGATGGCGGTTTTCCCCACACCCGGCTCGCCGATGAGGACGGGGTTGTTTTTGGTGCGGCGGGAGAGCACCTGAATGACGCGGCGGATCTCGTCGTCCCGCCCAATCACCGGATCCAGCTTCCCTTCGCGGGCGGCCTTGGTCAAGTCGCGGCCATAGCGCTCCAGGGCCTCGTAGCGGGACTCGGGATTTTTGTCGGTAACCCGCTGTTTGCCTCGCACCTGTTGGATAACGGGCTTGAGGCGCTCGACCGTCAAGCCCAGGGGTGCTAGAACGCGCTTGCCCACCCGCTCGTCGTCCAGGGATCCCAAAAGCAAGTGCTCTACCGAGATAAAATCATCGCCATACTCTTTGCGAAACTCCTCGGCTCGATCCAGCGTGGTCTCCAGGCCGCGGCCTAGGTAGAGCTGATCCACCCGCGCCAGCTTGGGCTGCTGGTTGATAAAGCTTTCCACTCTATCCCGCACCAGCCTCGGATCGAGGCCGGCCCGCTGCAAAATGGTCTGGGTGAGACCCCCCTCTTGATCCAGAAGGGAGATCAGCAAATGCTCGGTTTCCAACTGTTGCTGCTGGTGCCGCCGGGCTACATCTTGGGATTGGACAATGGCGCTCCAGGCTTTCTCGGTAAATTGGTTGGGATTGGTGGGCTGCATAGGGGTTTGGCAGGAGTTTTTTTACAGTGTATAGGAAGACAATGCAGGGGGCAGCCAAGGGGCTCTCAGCCCTTGCTGCCGACTTGGGGAAGCGCTGCTGGCATCCTACGATCCAGGTATCGCCTATTTTGCCAAAGCCGGAGTTCGCAACAACCGTCCCCTCCTACCGCGATTGATGGACGGATCCCCGCCTTATTCCTCTTCTTCGTAGGGCCGTCCCTCGCCGATCACCGCCAGGTCAATTTGTTGGCGGTAGTAGTCTACGTTTTTAATCTGCACCTCCACCCGATCCCCCAGGCGGAACTGGCGCCGGCTTTTGCGCCCTACCAGGGCCTGCTGGCGGCTGCGGTATTCGTACCAGTCGTTTTTCAGGGTGCTGACCCGCACCAAGCCTTCCGCCAAGATGGGATCCACCTGCACAAAAAAGCCGTAGTTCTGGACGCTGACGATCAGGCCGGGGAACGTCTCCCCCAGGTGTTTTTGCATGAACTCGCACCGCTTCAAGCCCATCAGCTCCCGCTCTGCCTGTTGATGGAGCTGATATCCCGCCTGGATTTTGGGCAGTTGCGCTTGGAGAAAGGCCTGCCACTCCTCATGCACTTTTGGCGGCAGCACCTGCCAATCAATTTGGTCGTAGCTGCCGGGGCCATGCAGATCCACCACGGTTTTGGAGCGCGGGCTGCGGCGATCCCGTCCTTTGCTCAAGGCTAGGTGCAGAGCCCGCAAATTCAGCAAATCGGCATAGCGGCGCAAAGGGGCAGTAAAAGAGGCGTAGGGCTCTTTGAGGCCAAGGCCAAAATGGCCGAGCGGCTCCTGCAGCGGCTGCAGGCAATACTCGACGGGGGGCAGAGTAGCCAACAACTGGGCCACCAAGGCTGGGCTAGTCCCTGCGGCCAAGACATCGGGGGCGGTGATGCGGGCACAGATCCGCTGCCAATCGGCTAACGTCACAGCTTCTGGATCCTGCAAGTTCAGATCCAGCTTCATGGCGTTGGCCAGACGCAAAAAGTTCTGCAGGGCCTCAGCGGTGGGGGGCTTCTGCACGCGGGCCAACGAAGGGATCCCCAGCCGGCGCAAATGGTGGCCCAGGATTTGGTTGGCCAGCAGCAGAATTTCGGTCATCAGGGCGTGGGCGCCGAGGCGATCGCTGACCAGCAGGGGCCCATAGCCGCTTTCATCGGCAGAGTAGGGGGTGAGCAAATCCAACAGGGGCAGATCGAACCCGCCTGCCTGGTGGCGCTTGACTCGCAGGACTTGGCTGAGACGGAGCAGGTTTTGCAGCAGGGCCATCAACTCCGGCACCTCCTCATCGGGGCCCAGATCCGCGGCGGTGGCCAAGAGAGCCTGCACCTGACCATAGGACAGGTGAGCCCGCGATTGCACCAGGCTGGGGTGGATCTCGAAGTTGCGCACCACCCCTTCGGGGTCAATGGTCAGCAGCAGCGAGTAGGCCAGACGCTCCTGCTGCGGCAACAGAGCCAGGCGGCTGTGCACTTCCGGCGGGAAAAGGGGCAGCACCACGCTATCCAGGTAAACCGTGGCGGTGCGCCGCTGCGCCTCCCGCTCCAGGGGGTGATCCGGATCCAGCCAGTGGGCTACATCGGCAATGTGCACCCCCAGCAGCCAGTGGCCCTCTTCTTGCCGCTGCAGGGAGACGGCCACGTTGGGCTCGAGGCCGTGGGGGTGCTGCAAGTCCAGCGGCTCCAGCGTGACGCAAAACCAGTCCCGCAGATCGCGACGGTTCTTTTGGTCGGAGCGGCTCAGCTTTTTGGGCAGAGTTGCCGCAGCCTCCAGCACCGCCGGGGGAAACTCCTGGGGCAGGTCGTACTTGCAGCAGACCAGATCCGCATCGATGGACGCCTCCGGGCCATTGCCCAAGATCTTGCGAATCGTGCCCACGGGGGGCAAGTTGCCCAGCGGGTAGCGCTCCACTTCCACATAGGCCACCCGACCTTCCGCCAGCTCGGCAGGGGATCCCTCGGTCAAGGCCAGCTCGAACAGCAGCCGGTCATCCAGAGGCACCACCCGGAAACCCTCTTCCGTCTGTTTGAGGCGGCCCACGAGAGTGGGATTGGCCCGTTCCACAACAGCTACCACCTCTCCCTCTGGGCTGCGGCGGCGATTGCCTTCTTTGGTAATCCGGGCTATCACTTGGTCGCCGTTCCAAGCGCCGCTAAGGTTGCTGCCGTGGATATACACATCCTCTGCCCCCGGTTCATCCCGCACGGCAAAGCAAAAACCCTTGCTGGAACAGCGCAAACGCCCCACCACCAAGGATTCATCCGGCTTACGCCGATAGCGGGGCGGATCCCCTGTCCGTTCGAGAAACCCCGCCCGTACCAGACCATCGAGGGCAATCTCGAGCATTTCCGGCGCTTCTGGGTCTGAGGCTGGCAGGAGGGCAAGCAGCGCGTCTTTATCGGTCCATTGCTCGGCAGGTTGAGAGAAAAAGTGATGAAAAATCCGAGAGAAATCCATTGCGGGTATCCAGGGGGAATGAGAGCCGCGATTAAGGGACAGGCGCAGCCACTTGGATTAGTCGCGGTGGCCGGTGACGATAAAGGCTACTCGCTGACCGATGTTGGTGCAGTGGTCGGCCAGACGCTCTAGGTAGCGGATCGCCAGCAACATCAACAGGATAGGCTCGATCGATCCCTTGATGTCAGACTGCTGCGCCAACGTATTGTAAAGGTTGGTGTAGTCTTCATCAACGGCGTCGTCTTCCCGCTTCAGTTGTCGGCCCAGCTCGGCATCCAACTCCGTCAGGGCGGCCAGGCTGTGGCTGAGCATTTTCTGGCAGCGCTGCATCGTCAGGCGAATGCGGCCCAGCTCCGGGGGCGGCGGGTACATGACCAAGCGCAGGGCCACTTCGGCCAAATCTTTGGCGTAGTCGCCAATCCGCTCCAGATCGCGTACCAGTTGCATCAGGGTACTGATCCAGCGCAGATCCCGCGCCACCGGGGAGCGCAAGGCAATCAAATTAATACAGTCTTTCTCGATTTGGCGATAAAAGCGGTCAATTTGCTTGTCTTGGGCGATCACCTGTTCGGCGGCGGCCAAGTTCTGTTCAAACAGGGCCTGCTGGGCCAAGACCACCGACTTTTCCACCAGCGCCCCCATGCGCAGCACGTCCTGCTGTACCCGTTTGATGTGAAGTTGTAGCTCGGCTTGCCCCATGGCTTTCTCCCATGAATGTGGGCAGGGGGGAAATGTCTGCAGTCGTTTTGGATCACCAGAGCCAGTTGATCTCAATCATGGCAAACTTCGCCTGGAATAGAGGCAGGGAAGATGGCCAACTTGGGGGAAGATGAAAATAGCGGTTGCCCTTTGAGGGGGATTCGTCTGTCTGGAGTTCTCGGGTTGCTTTGTCATTGAGACGGTCTCATGGCTCTCCCCCCTATCGTTGTGTTGGACGATGATCCCACCGGATCCCAAACCGTTCACAGTTGCTTGCTCCTCACCCGCTGGGATCCGCAAACACTCAAGCTAGGGCTGCAGGATAGCTCGCCGATTCGCTTTATCCTCACCAACACCCGATCCCTGCCAGCGGCGGAGGCTGCCGAGGTGACGCGGTCGGTCTGCCGGGCCCTGAAGCAGGCCATGGGAGAGCTGGGGTGGGAGCGGGCCCTTTTTATCAGCCGCTCCGACTCGACGCTGCGCGGGCACTATCCCTTGGAGACGGATGTGATGGCGGCGGAGCTGGGGCCCTTTGATGCCCACTTCCTGGTGCCAGCCTTTTTTGAAGGGGGGCGCATCACCCGCAACAGTGTCCACTACCTACGGGTGGGGGAGCGCTGGGTGCCGGTGCATGAGACGGAGTTTGCCCGCGATGGGGTGTTTGGCTACCACCACAGCTATTTGCCTGAGTATGTGCAGGAGAAAACCCAAGGGCGGATCCGGGCCGAGCAGGTGGTGCGACTGACCCTGGAGCAGATCCGCGCCGGCTGTCTGGAGCGGCTTTTGAGGCTGGAGGGGAATGTCTGCTGTGTGGTGGATGGAGAAACCCAGGCGGATCTGGATCGTTTTGCCCAGGATGTCTGGGCGGCTCTGGAGCAGGGGAAGCGCTTTTTGTTTCGCAGCGCCGCCAGCCTCTTGACGGCTTTGGCCCAGTTGCCGCCACAGCCGGTTCTGCCAGAGCAGATGGGGCGGTTTGTCCGCTCCGACCGGCCAGGGGTGGTGATTGTGGGATCCCATGTGCAAAAGTCCAGCCAGCAGTTGGCTCGGCTGTTGCAGGAGCCAGGGATCCAGGGCATCGAGGTGGAGGTAAAGCGCCTGTTGGAAGCGGGGAGGGAAGCGGAGCTGCTGCCGGCCCTCTTGAGCCAAGTCCAGCGCGCCTACGAGCAGGGCCTGACGCCGGTGGTCTACACCAGCCGAGAAGAAGTGCGCTTTGAGGGCGCTGCCCCAGAGGCACGCCTGGCCTTTGGGCAGAGAGTTTCCCGCCTGTTGATGGCCATTGTGCAGGGGCTGCCGGAAGGGATCGGCTATCTCGTTAGCAAGGGCGGCATTACCTCCAACAACATCCTCAGCGTTGGCCTCAACCTGCCAGCGGTGCGGCTGCTGGGGCAGATCTACCCAGGGATCTCCATGGTGCTCACGCCGGCGGATCACCCCCGCTTTCCCAACCTGCCGGTGGTGCTGTTTCCGGGCAACGTGGGCGAGGCGGATACGTTGGTTTTAATCCACCGTCGCCTCCACAGCCGCGGGCTAGTCTAGCCTGGAGGAAATCACCATGGCTGAACTCATCTCCCCCCCTGAAGCTCTGCCTGCCTTGGAGGCCTGGTGGGGATCCCTGCGGCAGGGGCCAACGGTGTTGCCTCCGGCGGTGGTGCACCGCTGTTCTGAGCGCCTGGGCAGCCGGGATGCCGATGTGGTGATTGCCGGCGGCACCCTGGGGATTCTCTTGGGGGCGGCTTTGGCCCGGCGAGGCTGGCGGGTGATCCTGATCGAGCGCGGCATCTTGCGGGGGCGGGAGCAGGAGTGGAACACCTCGCGGCAGGAGCTGCAGGTGTTGTTAGAACTGGAGCTGCTCACCCCGACAGAGTGGGAGGCAATCCAGGTGACCCACTACCCCAGTGGGCGCATTGGCTTTGGGGAGGGTCCCACCTGGTGGGTGGAAGGGGTGCTGAATGTGGGCGTGGATCCGGTCGGCTTGCTGGAGTTCCTCAAGCAGCATTTCCTAGACTGGGGGGGCCAGGTGCGGGAGCAGACCGGGTTTCTCAGCGCCACGGTCCACCCCGATGGGATCCGCATCCAGACCACCGCCGGCCAGCTCAGCGCCCAACTCCTGGTGGATGCCATGGGGCACCGCTCCCCCATCGTGGCCCAGGCCCGCCAAGGGCAGCCGCCGGACAGCGTCTGTCTGGTGGTGGGATCCTGTGCCCAGGGGCTGCCCGACCAACCCACTGGGGATCTGTTCTACAGCTTTACCCCCGCCCAGAACGGCTACCAGCCCTTTTGGGAAGCTTTCCCCGCCCGCGATGGGCGCACCACCTACTTGTTTACCTACTGCGACCGGGATCCCCGCCGACCCAGTCTGGAGAGGCTGTGGCAGGACTACTGCCGGCTGCTCCCTGCCTACCAGGGGGCCGAGCTGGCGCAGATCCGCTGGGTGCGCAAGCTGGGTGGCGTTTTCCCCGCCTACCGCCGCAGCCCGCTGCAACTGCCCGGGGATCGCCTCTTGGCAGTGGGAGACAGCAGCGGCAGCCAGTCGCCCTTGAGCTTTGGCGGCTTTGGGGCGATGTTGCGCCACCTGGATCGCCTGCAACAGGGGATCCACGAGGCCCTGGCGCAGCGGCAGCTCGACCGGGCGGCCCTGGCCCTGCTGCAGCCCTACCAGCCCAATTTGGCGGTGACCTGGCTGTTTCAGAAGGCGATGATCCCCCCTTTGGCGGAGAAAAACTGGGATCCCAACAGCATTAACCGCTTGTTGAGCAGAGTGTTTGAGGCCATGATGGCCGCCGGCCCCCAGGTGGTGCAGCCCTTTTTGCAGGATGTGGTGCAGTTGGGCGGCTTGGCCCAAGCGCTGTGGGGCGTGATGAGGCGGGATCCGGCACTGGTGGCCGCGCTCCTGCCTCGGCTGGGGCTGCCGGAGCTGCTGGCATGGGCGGGCCACTTCGGCGCCCTCGGCCTCTACGAGCTTTTGCAAAGGCTAGCTGACCGCCCAGAAGCAACCCCGCAAGACTACTTTTGGAAGCGGCGGCGCGAGGCCTGGCGCTACGGCTGCGGCCGGGATCACCTCTCCTAGGTGTTCTGGCCGTACACCACCACCCCATAGGGCGGTATCTCAACGGGCTCCCCTTGGTTTTTTGCCGGCAGGGAGGATCCCTGGTCGCCGCTATCTAGAAGCTTCTGCCAACTGCCGCCGGGCCATTGGGCGTAGGTGACCACCTGGTCGGGGCTGAAGTTCAACAGGGCCAGGACAGCTTGGGATCCCTGGTGGCGGTGCAGGGCCAGGCCAGTTTGGGCAAACAGCTCCACCTCCACCGAGTTCCGCTCCAGGTTTTGCAGCGGCGCCAGGGTCTTGCGCAAGTGAATGAGGGTTTGGTACCACCGCCGCAAGACCTGGTGATGGCCGGCGTGGCCCAGTTCCCAGTTGAGCTTCGAGTGCAAGAAAGTCTCTTCCGCTTGGGGATCCGGCACCTCCCCTTGCCAGGCAAAGGCGCTGAACTCGCGGCGGCGTCCTTGGCGCACCGCTTCCACCAGGTCGGGATCCCCGTGGCTGACGAAGTAGAGAAAGGGGGCCACCTCCCCATACTCTTCCCCCATAAACAGCAGCGGCAACATAGGAGCTAGCAGCAGGGCAGCGGCGGCCAACTTGAGACCTTCAAAAGAAGTCAGCTGGCTGAGGCGCTCTCCCAGCCTGCGGTTGCCCACCTGGTCGTGGTTTTGGATGCAGATTACAAACTGGGATCCCGGCCTGCCGATGGCGGAATTGCCGTGGCGCCTGCCGCGGTAGGGGGAGTACTGGCCGGAATAGACGTAGCTTTCGCGGTAGGCCTTGGCCAGGTGCTCCAATTGGCCAAAGTCTTGGTAGTAGCCTGTCTTTTCCCCGGTCAGCAGGGTGTGAACCGAGTGATGGAAGTCGTCGCACCACTGGGCGTCTAGCCCGTAGCCCCCTTGCCTGCGGGGGGTGATGAGGCGGACGTCGTTGAGGTCGCTTTCAGCTACAAGCACCCTGGGCCAGCCCGTGCGCGCTTCTAGGGCATCTACCCGCTCCGCCAATTCTTGCAAAAAAGGGTGGGCGCTGAAGTCGTAGATGGCGTGCACCGCGTCCAGCCGCAGGCCGTCCAGGTGAAACTCCTCTAGCCAGTACTCGGCATTTTGCAGGAAAAACTCCCGCACGCCGTCGGAGGAGCGGTCGTCGAAGTTGAGGGCCTCTCCCCAAGGAGTGCGGTACTTGTCGGTGAAGTAGGGGCCAAAGTCCCGCAGGTAGTTCCCCTCCGGCCCCAGGTGGTTGTAGACCACATCCAAGACGACAGCCAGGCCCTGCTGATGGCAGGCGTTCACCAACGCTTTCAGGCCCGCTGCTCCCCCATAGCTAGTCTGCACGGCATAGGGATAGACGCCGTCATAGCCCCAGTTGCGCTCCCCCGGAAACTGGGCCACCGGCATCAGCTCCAGCACGTTGACCCCCAGCTCCACCAGGTGCGGCAGGCGAGGGATCAGGGCGGCAAAGGTGCCCTCTGGGGTAAAGGTGCCTACATGGAGCTCGTAGAGGATCCACTGGGAGAGCGGGATCCCCCGCCAGCCCTGATCCTGCCAGTCGAAGTGGGGATCCACCACCCGCGATGGGCCGTGGACGCCGTAGGGCTGGCAGCGGGAAGCGGGATCTGGCCGCTCCACCACCCCCGCTGCGGTGTGCAGACGGTAGAGGTAGTCCACCGGCCCCGGCGGGATCCCCTCCACCTCCGCCTGCCAATAGCCCTGCTCCTCCTGCTTGAGAGGGATAACCTGTTGGACAGGGCTGATTATCTTCAGCTCCACTTGTTCGACTAAGGGCGCCCATACCGAGAAGCGATAGCGGCCCTGCCCCAAGGGATAGGCGCCCATCCGTCCGAGCGGAGGAGAAGTCTGAAGCACGAAACCTGTCTGCACAACTTGGCTTCTACTATAGCGCCTTGCTCCCCTACACAAAAGGATAGCTTGGTAGCCCCGTACTTTAGTACGGGGCGGAAAAGCCCTTGAGCAACTTTAGTTGCTTCTTTTAGCTAGTACAGAGCTTCTCCAGGAAAACGACCTACTGCGGTGCAAAACCCGCGCGGCAATAACTAACCTGGAGGAACTTAAGTCCGAAGTAAGCAGAACTTTGAGGTTATGCCTCAAAGAACTGTCTAGGGGTGTGTTGAAAGCGCCTTCGCGAGTCCATTTTGAGCTGCGTAAGAATCCCCTGGGTGGGAGTGTCAAAGAACCTAAACTCTCCTGCTTCCCCTGCTGAGAAGGAGCCAGCCAGGCAAGAGGGCACCTGGCTCAAAAGAACCCTAGGGGAAGTTGCACCTGCAAACCCCCTCGGCGGATTCCCTTCTGGATGCAGGCGTGCTCAGCGCTATTCGGCGCTCCGCCCCCTTTCCTCCCTTGCCGAAGAGGTTTGCCGGCGAGAAACTGGTGCTGGAAGTTAAGGTGTTGAGCGGATCCCTGAAGGCTAGCCTCGTTGGGGATCCGAAAAACTAAGCCGAACCCTGGTTTGGCTACCTTGTATAGCCACAAGCCAAGTTCAGACTACTGAGAATTGCCTAGGCCATGGACTTACGGCGGTTGCGCCGCATGGCTACCGCTTTGCGCTTGCGCTTTTCCAGGTTGGTTTCAAAGTGGCGATGGTTGCGCAGATCCCGCAGAATGCCCGCCTTGGAGACCTGGCGCTTGAAGCGGCGCAGCGCCGATTCGATCCCTTCGTTTTCGCCAATCGTCACTTGAGTCATAAAGAAGCTATCTCCTCCGTCGATGAGTAGAACGAAAGCACAATCGGGATCCCTATCCTAAACCATCTCCGCCCTGCTGCTGACGGTTACAGGGCGCGGCTGCCAAAGTTGAGGCCCGAAACCGCCTCACCCTCTCTCAAATTTACGACAAACGAGGCCGTTGTTCCGGTGGAAGGCGGCGGAGAAGGCGTTGGCGCTGGGCTGGGGGCGCTGCCGATTACGGATTGTACAAAACCCACAAAGCTGGACACTCGCGTGTACACCCCGTAGAAATTGGGCTGGGCGCAACCTTGGCCAAAACTAGCAATCCCGGCTAGGGCAAAGCCACTGCTGGTAGGAACAACCAAGGGCCCACCGCTATCACCCTTGCAAGTATCCACACCCCCTTGAGGAAAGCCAGCGCAGAGCATGGTTTCCAAAATGGCGCCGTTGTAAGACTGGGGAGCATTGCACACCTCGTTGCTGACGAGGGGAACTTCGGCCTGCTGTAGAGCCCTGGGAAAGCCGCTGGGTTCTTGATCCAGGGCGCTGGGGAAGGTGGCTCCCCAGCCGAGGATGGTGGCGAGAGTACCAGGGGCTGTCAGGTTGGTTTGGTTGGGCTGCACCAGCGGCAGGGTAGGCAGGGCCACTGGCCGAGAGAGGCGCACCAGGGCAATGTCATTCCCCCCCTCTGTCCCTCGTCGGGGGTCGTAGTTGGGGTGGATAACAATTTGCGCAGCCTGAATTCGCTGGCCGGCACCGATTTGCAAGACGGTGGTACCCAACAGCAGATCCAGACTTTGGACATCCACGTCCGGCTCGCCTCGAGGGTCGAAAAAGCAGTGGGCGGCGGTAAGCACCCACTCCGGGGCAATCAGGGATCCCCCGCAAAACTGCGCCTGAAAAGGATCCGGTTCAGTCGCGTCTAGCAAGGCCACCATCCAGGGAAAGGCTCCCGGCTGAGCCGGCCTACCACCGACAATCCGCCCCGCTCCTGGGCGCGGCGTGGTGAACACTCGCCCTGGAGGCAAGATGGCAGTAACCCGGTAGGTGCCGGGGGACAAGTTGGAGAAACGAAAGTTGCCGTTGGCATCGCTGACAGTGCTGGGTTCCCCTGGATCGAGGCGTCCATTGCTGTTCAAGTCCAGAAAGGTGGTGATGCCCGGCAGCCCTGGTTCCCCTGGATCCCACAGACCATTGCCGTTGAGATCGTCGAAATGGGATCCCTCGATGCGTCCTGCAGGAGGGGCCGGGAGCGGCGGCAGGGGGCGACCGGAATTCCCTCCGCCACAGGCGCTGAGGCCCAGAGCCAGCCACAGCCCCACCACAGGAGACCAGGAGCGAGACTTTGAGGGATGGGCCATGCTCAGCTTCTCCGGGACGAGGAAGGGAGGTAGCGTCCGAGGGCGAGGGGCTGGGAGAGAGCCCGCAGTTCCTCAGCCGGCTTTGCCGACCAAGGATATCGTACCAGCGAAGCCCCTCGCGTGCGGAGAGAGGAAAACGTGATGCGGCGCTCGGATCCCCTCAGTTGCCCAAAACCCCAGGCTCCGGCGCGCGGATGCACAGCTTGCCTCTTTCCGCCTCTGGAAGTGGGCTGTAAAACCAGGTTGGGAGGGTGTGTGGCAGATGAATATCGCGGTCTTGGGGTTCAAAGGAGGTGTGGGCAAAACCACCACGGCGGTACACCTGGCCCTCTACCTTCAACAACGGTGCGCAGCCCAGGCAGGTACACCCCAGGTGTCGCTGCTGCTCGACGCCGATCCCAATCGCTCTGCTTCTCGCTGGGCAGAACGCGGCTCTCCCTTTCCTGTCTAAAGTGGTGGCCGGGGATCCCACCACGCCCACGCCCACGAGCTTTCAGCATACGCTGATCGACACCCCCGCCCGCCCCACCCCCGAACAGTTGAGCCTGCTGGCGGAGCGGTGTGAAGTATTGCTTTTGCCCTGTTCTCCAGATGCCCTGGCCCTGGATGCTCTGATGCTGACTGTTAACGCCCTGAACCGTTTGGGGGCAAAACACTGCAAAGTTTTGCTGACGCTGGTTCCCCCCTGGCCCAACCGGGATGGGGCCGAGGCCCGCAGCTTTCTCCAACAGGCCGGGATCCCGCTCTGCCACCATTCGATTCGCCGCACGGTGGCCTTTCAGCAGGCTGCCCTGGAGGGAGTCTGTGTCAACGAGATCCCGGATCCCAGAGCCAAGCAAGCCTGGTCAGACTACGTTGCGGTGGGAGAGGAAATCCTGTCATGAGCAAGTTTAAGCGCCTGCTCGACCGACAGCCAGAGGGGATCCCGGCTCGCCCTGCCCCCAAAAAACTGAGCACCCAAGCCTACAAGATCCCTGAGCCGCCGGAAGCAGGCGCCAAGCCCAACAGCTCTGAGTACGTCAAGCTGACGGCCTACATTTCCAAAGAGACGCACCGAGCTGTGAAGCGCCTCCTGCTGGAATCGGATCAAGACCTCTCGGAGTTGATCGAGGCTCTGCTCGCCCAGTGGCTGCGCTCTCAATCGGCTAAGGCCTGGCCCTCGGAGGATCCCTTGTCATCGAGAGGGCTGGCCTCAGGTGGAGCAGACCAGCCCAGATAGGAATAAGATGAGGGCGGGAGGCAGGCCTACCCCTCTGCGAGGTGGAGCGCTAGGGCACAATGCGCCGTAAGGGCAGCGGTTTTTTTGCGCTCCTTCTCCTCAAGTTGATTAAATTGACTGGTGCAAAAGGGATCCCTTATGCAAGCCATCACTCTGCTCGGCTCCACCGGCTCCATTGGCACCCAAACTCTGGATTTGGTGGCCCAGTATCCAGAGCGTTTTCGGGTTGTCGGCTTGACCAGCTACAGCAATGTTACCCTCCTGGCAGAACAGGTGTGGCGGTTTCGGCCCCAGATTGTGGCCATCGGTCGGGAGGAGCTGCTGCCGGAGCTGCGATCCCTGCTGACCGGGATGCGGCCGCTGCCGGAGCTGGTGGCGGGAACGGAGGGGCTGTGTCAGGTGGCGGCCCACCCGGCGGCCCAGCGGGTGGTGACCGGGATCGTTGGCTGTGCCGGCCTCTTGCCCACCTTGGCCGCTATCCGCGCCGGCAAAGACATTGCCCTGGCCAACAAAGAAACCCTGGTGGCAGGCGGCCCGGTGGTGCTGCCCCTGGTACGAGAGTACGGCGTCAAGCTCATCCCGGTGGACTCGGAGCATTCGGCCATCTTTCAATGCCTACAGGGGGTGCCGCCGGGATCCCTGCGCAGGATCTTGTTGACGGCTTCCGGGGGAGCTTTTCGGGATTGGCCTGCCGAAAAACTAGATCAGGTCACCTTGGCCGACGCCCTCAAACACCCCAACTGGGTGATGGGGCGCAAGATCACCATCGACTCGGCCACCCTGATGAACAAGGGCCTGGAGGTGATCGAGGCCCACTGGCTGTTTGGTTTGGATTATGACCGGATCGAGGTCCTCATCCACCCCCAGAGCATTGTCCACTCCTTGATCGAGCTGGCAGATACTTCTGTTCTGGCCCAGTTGGGCTGGCCGGATATGCACCTGCCCATCCTCTATGGCCTCAGTTGGCCGGAGCGCTTAGCCACCCCTTGGGATCCCCTCGATTTGGTCAAGCTGGGATCCCTCACTTTTAAGGCTCCGGATCACCGCAAGTACCCTTGCCTACAACTGGCTTATGCTGCTGGACAGGCAGGAGGAACCCTGCCGGCAGTGTTGAATGCCGCCAACGAAGCGGCGGTGGCCCTCTTCCTACAGGAGCGCATCCGCTTTTTGGACATCCCTCGCCTTTTGGAGCAGGTGTGCGAGCGGCACCAGGTCATCCCTGCCCCCAGCCTGGAGGACATTCTGGAAGTGGATGCCTGGGCGCGGCAACAGGTGGAGCTGCTGGCGCAGCAGGCCCCGGCCCAAGTTCTGGCCTGATCCCTACCGGGGGGATCCGGCACAGCGCTAGAGTGGGAAAAGGCTTGAGGAGCACCTGAGTGGCGGGATCCCATCTCCGACAACTGGCCCATTATCTGCGCCCCTATCGCCGGCAGGTGGCGCTGGGCATTGGATCCCTGCTGGTGGTAAACGGCCTGGGGGTGTTCCTGCCCTGGTACGTCAAGCTGGCCATCGACGATCTCAGCCAGAACTTGGCCGCCCTGTCGCCGCAGCGCATTGCACTTTACGCCCTGACGGTGTTGATCGTCTCCAGCCTGATGATGGGCATTCGCATTGCCTCGCGGGTGTGGATGTTTGGCGTGGGGCGGCAGGTGGAGTTCCGCCTCAAGCAGGCCATCTTCGAGCATTTGCTGACGCTGCAGCCTTCCTACTTTGCCCAGCAGACGCTTGGGGATATCCTCACCCGCATCACCAGCGATGTGGAAAATGTCCGCCGCCTGTTGGGCTTTGCCCTGCTCAACTCGACCAACACAATCTTTGCCTACGGCACCACCTTGCCGGCCATGTTTGGCATTGAGCCGCGTCTGAGCGCCCTGGCCCTATCGGTGTTTCCGGTGATGCTGGTGCTGGTGAAGTTGAGCAGCTCCCGTCTGCAGCAGGAGCAGCTCCAGGTGCAGCAGGAGCTGGCGGATCTAAGCGATCTCATCCAGGAGGACATGAACGGCATTGCCCTGATCAAGGTGTATGCCCAGGAAGAGCACGAGCAGAGGGAGTTTCGCCGCCGCAACGAGCGGCTGCTGCAGGCCAATTTGCGCCTGGCCCTCACCCGCAACCTGCTTTTTCCTTCCCTGGTGGCCTTGGTCAGCCTGAGCCTGCTGCTGCTGCTGGCGGTGGGCGGACCCCAGATTGCCGCCGGGACGCTGACGATTGGGGATTTTTCTGCCCTCACCCTCTACGTGGAACGGCTGGTGTTTCCCACCACTCTGCTGGGCTTTACCATCACTGCCTACCAGCGGGGCCAGGTCAGCCTGGAGCGGATTGACGCCTTGCTGCGGGTAGAGCCCACCATCCGCGATGCTCCCCAGGCTCTACCCCTACCTCTGGAACAGGTGCAGGGGCGTATCGAGGCCAGGGGCCTGACTTTTGCCTATGCCGACACAGGATCCGCAACGCCGGCGCTGCAGGATCTGCACTTTTGCGTCGAGCCGGGCCAATTGGTGGCGGTGGTGGGGCCGATTGGGGCGGGCAAATCCACCCTGGCCAATGCCCTTCCTCGCCTGCTGGAGATCCAGCCGGGGCAACTGTTTTTGGATGGGCAGGACATCACCCAGCTCCAACTGGGATCCCTGCGGCGGGCCATTGCCTACGTGCCCCAGGAGAGCTTTCTGTTCAGCGCCACGGTTCGGGACAACATCCGCTACGGCAAGCCGGATGCCGAAGACTGGGAGGTGGAATGGGCCGCCAAGGCCGCCCACATCCACGCCGAGATCCTCACCTTTCCCAAGGGCTACGACACTCTGGTGGGAGAGCGGGGCATCACCCTTTCTGGCGGCCAGCGGCAGCGGGTGGCCTTGGCCCGGGCTTTACTGGTGGATGCTCCCATCTTGATCCTGGATGACTCTCTCTCCAGCGTGGACAATCAGACGGCTCAGGCCATTCTCCGCCACCTGCGCCAGGCCAGGGCCCAGAAAACGGCGATCTTCATTACCCATCGCCTCACGGCGGCGGCGGAGGCGGATCAGATCTGGGTCATGGACAAGGGCCGCATCGTGCAGAAGGGATCCCATGCCCAGTTGCTGGCAGATCCCCAGGGGCTCTACGCCCGTCTCTGGGCCAAGCAGAAGCTGGAAGAGGCCCTGGCCTAGGTTTTCTCGGGGAGAGATCTGGCGGATCTATGGCCAGGAAGCCGGCTGAGCGGATACCGTAGGCGGCAAAGCATTGGGGTGAGAGGTGACATGGAGACTGCCGGGATCGTTGGCGTTAGCGGTGCGGAGCCTTCTCTAGGCCAATTGCTCAACCAAGCCGGGATCCAACCCCAGGTGGTTCAGGGATCCCTAGAGGGCGTGCAGGTCAGGGGTCTGTGTGCCGATTCGCGCCAGGTGCAGGCTGGGGATCTCTTCTTGGGCATGCCGGGATCCCGCGTTGACGGCGGCGAGTTTGTCCGCGAGGCGCTCACCCGAGGAGCCGTGGCGGCCCTTATTGCCCAGGAGGCTTGGGAGAAAGTTAGCGGAGAGGCTGGAGGAGGCAGTCAGCCCATTCTGGTTTTGCCCCGCAGCGGCATCAACAGGGCCCTGGCCCAGGTGGCGGCGGCCTTCTACGGCTTTCCCGCCCGCCAGCTTACCCTGGTGGGAGTTACCGGCACCAACGGCAAGACCACCACCACCCATCTCATCGAGCATCTGCTGCAGGCCGCCGGTCGCCCCACTGCTTTGCTGGGCACCCTCTACAACCGCTGGCCTGGGCACTGTGAAGTAGCCCCCCACACCACCCTGTTTCCGCTGGAGCTGCAGCGCAGCCTGAGACAAGCCAAAGAAGCCGGGGCGGAGGTGGCGGTGATGGAGGTCAGCTCCCATGCCTTGGCCCAGGATCGGGCCTGGGGGTGTAGCTTTGCCGCTGCCGTCTGGACCAACCTCACCCAGGATCACCTGGATTTCCACGGCAGCATGGAAAACTACTGGCAGGCCAAGGCCACCCTCTTCCAGCCGGAGTACTTGCAGGGGCGGGCGGTGGTCAACGCCGACGACGAGGGGGGACGGCGGCTGCTTGAGACCATCCCAGCCTCTCTGGAGCCCTGGGCCTATTCCCTGCAGCCCCTGGAAGGGATCCCTGCCCTCTGGCCCGGCGACGTTCAAGTTCACCCCAACGGCCTGCAGGCCACCCTGCACACCCCTCTGGGCACCTTGGCCGTGGCAGCGCCCCTGGTGGGATCCTTCAACCTGGCCAACCTGCTGGCGGCGGTGGGGGTGGCGCTGCACCTGGGGATCCCCCTTGAGCTCATCCAGGCGGCCCTGCCCCATTTTCCCGGGGTGCCGGGGCGGATGGAGCGGGTAACCTTGCCGGGGCAGGACATCACGGTAATCGTGGACTATGCCCACACCCCCGATGGGCTGGAGAACTTGCTCAAGGCCCTGCGCCCGCAAGTGCAAGGCCGGCTGATCTGCGTCTTTGGCTGTGGCGGGGATCGGGATCGGGGCAAACGCCCACAGATGGGCCGCATTGCCGCCACCTGGGCCGACCGGGTGGTGGTGACCTCGGATAACCCCCGCACCGAGGATCCACAGCAGATCTTGCAGGATATCCTGGCCGGGATCCCTGGATCCCCCTGGGCGGTGGAGGTGGATCGGCGCCAAGCCATCCGCCTGGCCATCCTAGAGGCCCAGCCGGGCGATACGGTGGTGATTGCCGGCAAAGGCCACGAGGACTACCAGATCCTGGGCAGGGAGAAAATCCACTTCGACGACCGAGAAGAAGCCCGTGCCGCCCTCGCCCTACGCCTCTGCTCCCCTCTCCCTTTGGGAGAGGGGCTGGGGGTGAGGGGCGGCTAACGCGAGCGGTTTTGCAGCATCAGCTCGACAAACTCCCGAAAGAGGTGGTCGGCATCGTGGGGGCCGGGGCTGGCTTCCGGGTGGTACTGCACCGAAAAGAGGGGCAACTGGCGGTGGCGGATCCCGGCCACGGTGCGGTCATTGAGGTTGAGGTAGCTGATCGCCACCCCATCCCCAGGGAGCGAAGCGGCCTCCACCGCAAAGCCGTGGTTTTGGCTGGTGATCTCCACTTCCTTCTCCAGCCCACAGGGGTGGTTGAGGCCGCGGTGGCCGAACTTGAGCTTGTAGGTGGATCCGCCCAGGGCCAGGCTGAGGATCTGGTGGCCTAGGCAGATGCCGAACATCGGCTTCCCGCTCTGCAGCAGCGCCTGGGTGGTGCGGATGGCCGTCGTCTCTGCCGCCGGATCCCCCGGCCCGTTGGAGAGGAGGATCCCGTCGGGGTTGTAACTCAAAATCTCCTCGGGGCTGGCGTGGGCCGGCAACACCATCACCCGGCAGCCGTAGCGGGCCAGGCGGCGCAAGATGTTGCGCTTGATGCCAAAATCCAGCGCCACCACCCGCAAGGGGGGATCCGGAATCGGGATCCCTTGGCTGCGGCCATAGTCCCAGTCGGCGGGGGTGGGCTCCAGCCACTCGTAGGGCTTAGGGGTTGTTACCTCTGCCACCAGGCTCAGCCCCTGCATGGAAGGGGCCTGGCGCACCCGCTCCAGCAACGCCTGCGGATCCAGGATCTCCGTCGAGATGGCCCCATTCATCACCCCCTGGGAGCGCAGCCGCCGCGTCAGGGCCCGCGTGTCCACCCCAGCAATGCCCGGGATCCCGTGCCCTTTTAGATATTCAGGCAGGGTTCCTGTGGCCCGCCAGGAGCTGGCCAGGCGCGACACGTTGCGGGCGATGATCCCGGCGGCCTGGGGCCGGGCCGACTCCTGATCCAGCTCGTTGATCCCGGTGTTCCCCAACTCCGGGCAGGTGAACGTGATCAACTGCCCCCGATAGCTTGGATCGGTAATCACCTCCTGGTAGCCGGTCATGCCCGTGTTGAACACCACCTCCCCCACCGCCGTGCCTGGCGCCCCAAACGACCAGCCGGGGAAGGCGGTGCCATCGGCCAGCACCAACAGAGCCGGCTGCCGAGCGTGCCAGGGGAAGACTTTTTCCGGAGCTTCAAGAGTTGAGGAGACCATAACCTGTGAACCTAGACAACCCCCCTCTCCCAAAGGGAGAGGGGCTGGGGGTGAGGGCAATGGACCGGGATCGGCAGCCTGCCTATCCTACCCCAACTAGACCTCCTCCGGCTCGTTGGCCACGTTGCCACACTCGGGGTTGTTGTCCTTGCGCAGGGTGCCGATCAACGTGCTCACCACCACGCAGCGGTTCTCGCCTTGGGAGTAGGTGCTGCTGACTACAAAGCGCCCCAACTGACGCGCCCGCCCCTCCGAGTCGAAAACGGCCCTTCCGCCGTTGAAGGTATTGCTGACAGTAACAAAATTATTCAGGCGCACCCACTGGCAAGGGGTGGGCTCATCGCAAAGGCCCTCCTCGTCCTGGATCACCAGCGTGGGGACATTGGGATCTGAGTTATCGATCCCGACCACCCAAGCGCGGCCCTGGAGAGAGGCTCTGGCGTTGGTGCGGGCGGTGCGCAGGGCTCGCTCCACCTTGTTTTGCGCGTCCTCCAGTTGGATGCGCGCCCAGATGTTGATCCCGGAGGGGACGGCCAGCCCGGCCAGAATGCCGATAATAACCACCACCGCCAGGACTTCTACCAGCGTAAAGCCCAGGGATCGAAGCGGCTGAGCTCGGCCAATTGTTTTTTTCTCCAAGGCCAACATACTGGACATTCCCCCTAGGAGAGCTGACGGTTGATAACGCCGCGGGCAAGAACCAGTGTTTGCATTGGCAGCAAGTAGCGCGACACCTCTGAGATATCGACGCTGGTGGCATTTCGGATGTAGCGACGGAAAAGGCCAGGGTTGGCCCGCTCCATGGCCGTGGCGGTGATGTTGATGATCACATCCTGCGGTCGGTCAGCGCCGACGCTTTGCCGCACGCAGACATAGAAGCCCACGTCGTTTTGGTTATCTTCCAGCTCTGGGAAGGTGACGCCGTTGGGCCTGCCGCCACCAAAGGCATAGCCCTGCGGGCAAGCGGGCGCAACCTGCGGACTTCCCTCTCGGCTGCTGAAGATGTTGGAGACTAGAGTTGTCAGGCGGGGGCCATCTGTCCTGCCGGCAATCGGGATCTGGCGTGCTCGGGCCTGCTCGGAAGGCCAAGCGAGAAAACCATCTCGGAAAGGATCGGGATCTTCGACAAAGAACGGGCTGCGCCCGGCGCAGTCGTTGTTCCCCTGCCTTGCAAAAGGTCTCAGCTCAAAACGCTCGATCCGCGCGTTGCCTTCCCAAGGGGTTGTCGAACCATCCGCCAAGTTGCCGGCGTTGTTGTAGTTGCGGCGCAGGTAATACACCACCAAGGTGTAGATGCCGCGGCGGCTGAGCAGCGTTTCCCAATCCGCATTTCTGCCGTTCTGGTCGCGCGGGAACCCATCAGGTGGTTGGTTGGGCAATCTAGCACGGCCTTCGCGAATCTGTTGCAAGGTGGGGTTGCCCGCGTAGCATCCCTGCGGGATCGGCTCCAGCTTCCAAAAGGCGACAACCGGGATAGCGCCCGCGGGTTGGCGGATCCAGCCGGGGGTGTAAAGCCGCTGGATAACATCCGGGATCCCGTCTCCATTGGGTTGTTCGGTGTCGTTGTAAATGTAGAGAGCCTCCGCCAGATCCTGCTGGATATATTCCATGGCTTGGGTCAGCTCCGCCTGCACCTGGGTGCGCCCTGTCTCCTCCCGATCCAGCCGCATCGTCTCGACGACGATCATCCCTGTGGCCAGGAGAAAGATGGAGGCAATCAGCAGCGAGACCAACAACTCAATGAGGGTAAACCCTCTGCTGGCTCGGCGGCGAAAACTCTTGAAAACCATAGGGAAACACCCCCATCTTCTCAACAGGTTTTGCGGGAAGGAACTTAGGCTCTACCTCACGGTGCAACAGGATTAACAGGCAGGGGGAAAGCCCGGCACCTCTCGACGGGATCCTCACCTCTGGCGATGGCTATCTGCCGGCAAACATCTCCCAAGTTGGCGGCGGGGTTGACTTCTACAAACGAGGCGGCCATGGGAAAGAGCCAGACATCGGCATTGGCCAAGTTCTGGTTGGCCGAAACCACCTCCGCCCTCAAGCCAGGCAGCGCTCGGCGAGTGTTTGGATCAAAAGAAAAGCGGTGGTAAACCCTCACACCCATGAGAAAGCTGCAGGGCACTCCCGCGATGATCTCATTTTGGCGCCGGTCGATGCAGGGTGCCCCCTCGTCGCGGAAGGTTTGGATGACGTACTCTTCCGGATTCCGCCCCGGCACTTGAACTTGGGCCAGGCGAAGAGAATACCTGTCTCTGTGCATGTAGTTGCCGGCATTTGCATCGGCGGGCATTTCGTCAGGGGGTGGGGTGTCTGCCAGCGGGTCGGCTCCTACCATAGGCAGTTGGGCCAACCGAACTGGATCCTGAAAAGCCCTTGGAGCAGCAGCCAGCTCGATATCCACCAGGGTGCGGATGCGATCCACCTCCTCCTGGGCCAGGCGATTGGCCAGCTCCACCCGCTCGCTCATGGCCCGCCGGTAGGCAACTAAGGTAAGGGCAGGGGCAAGAGCAGCCATGGCCAGGGCCACGAGGACGACCGAAGCCAAGACTTCAATGAGGGTGAAACCCTCCGCTTGGTGTTGCTGCCAAAGCCGCCACTTGTTCATGGATCCCTCCCTGCTTTGCCCCTACCTTGAATCTACCCCTGGCCGAACGGGTTGATATCAGTTGAACTCATTGCAGCCGCCAATCTGGGCAGACGGATCCAACGGCACATCCGGCTGGTTCTGAAGCTCGCAGCGCAGCCGCCGCACATACGGATCCTGTGGATCCAGCTCGCGCAAGAACTCGGTGCGCGTGTTGGAGGGGAATTGGAAGCGGGACGACACAGGGCCGGGGCGGCGGGCAATTTGCAAGCCCACGTCATAGCCGAAGCGGCGGTTGGGTGGGTAGTAGTAGTCGAAGCCCCGCACAAAGGTTGGATCGTCTACCAGAGCGGGTGGCTCAAAGCTGTGCTGCAGGAAGGGGCCGGTAGCATAGGTGCTGTAGTTGAGCTGGATCATCGAGCCGCTGAAGAAGAGGTTGGTATTTCTCCACAGCTCGTTGAGCCGCAGGAAGTTATGCATGCCGCCGGCAGTTTGATGCAGCCGCGAGGGCAGGGTACCGCTGATGGCAGTGGCGTTCACCCGCGTTTCCCTAGCTGGCTGCAGTTGATGGTTGTTTTCGCCAGTGTCGTTGCGGCGGCGCTGGTTTACATCCGCTGAGGCCAGCTCTTGGAAGCCGGGAATGGGAATAGGCCGGCGGGTTACTTCATCCAGGATCACCCCTAGCACTGGGTTGTCCCCAGCAAAGCCAGTGGTGGGCTTGTTCAGGTCCAGGGTGAAGGGCTCCACATCCACCCACTTCAAGTCGTCATTACTGCCACCTGCGCCACCGTTGAAGTCAATTTGCACCTGGATGGTGCTGCCGTTGGGCTTGACGTAGAAGCACAGGCCATTGCGGATATCTTCACTCCCTTTGTGGTCGATGTAGTAGCCGTCCGCGTACTTGGATGCGGGGGTGTAACCCTGCGCCGCAGCATTTTTGTTGACGCGGGCGTAGGGGTTGAGCGCCATCTGGGGCTGGATCTCTAGCCCTGGCTTGTTGGGATCCAAATCAAACCCAAACAGCGGATCCCGATCCAAAACGTTCGTCGGCTCGCCTGGATCCCAAGCGCCATTGCCGTTGAGATCCTCAAAGGTGGGATCAGCACCTCCGATGGTGCGCAACGTGCTGGGGCGGCTGGCACCGGTGTAGGCGGTGTACTTGAAGCGGTCGTTGAAGTTGGGGCGAAACACCCCCGGTACCCAGAAGCCACCGTCGGTGGGAGTGACCTTTTCTTCTGAGTCACAGCGAACAGTTCCATTGGGATTGAGCAATCGCCGCCGCAGTTGCCGCGCCCAGTCGTCGGTGCCTAGGCTAAGAGTTCCGGAAATCGGAGAAGCACCACTCTCGGCAGGGCGAATGCCGGGTTCTTTGCTGGGGTTGGCGATCTGGCTGGAGAGCAAATTGCCTCTCAGTCCGGCGCGGGCAGCATAGGCCGGTTCGCCAAACATCCAATTGAAGGCCGCCTGCAGAGCCTCGGCAGGGTTGGGCCACTTGGGCGGCTTGGGCACTCCCGCCTTCACCTCCAGCACCGGCGAGAGCTGCGGCTGCAGAGCAATGGTTACGCCCTCGGCAGGAGCCGCAGCCACCGTATTCACGCTGATGGTCTCCGGCTCCGGATCCGCTTGGATTTCCCAGACGGGGCGCAGATCCACCGTGTTGGGCTTGGCTGCCATCCACTCGCCCAAGGGGCTCTTGGAACGAGTTTCTGGGGCAAAGGTGCTCGACCCGCAAGGCCGACCTTGACAGGTCAAAGATTGTGTCTGCGTTGCAGTGCGCGAGCAGGTGGGGCTGCTGGTGCTGTCGATGAGGGTGCCCGTCCGGGTTTGGGTAAAGGTTTTGGTTGTGCCGCAGGCGATTTGGTCGATGACCTCATCGCAACTGGCCGGCGTCCAAGGCCCCCAGTTGTAGTTGCAGGTCTGCCGGCAGTCGACCGTCTGGGATTGCGTCTCGGTGTAGCTGGTTCCGCAAACTGCCACTGTGCAGGTGCGGCGGCGAGTTTGGGTGACTCTGGTGCCACCGTTGGCCACCGTACACTCAGGAGTCCATTCAGACCAAGCACCGCAGGTACCCCTCGGTTGGCAGGTAACCCGTCGAGGTGTTGGTGGCTGGCCTGGGCAGCCAGCAGGCAACGTTGCTGTTTGGTCAATGGTTACAGGCTGACAGATATTGGTCGGGCAGGGGGGATTCCAGATGGGATCGCAGGTCTTGCAATGCGCCTGGTTAGACTCAAGAGCCTTCTGAGGATCCGGCTGGCATGGCTTGTTGACCGGCGGCAGCGGCTTTAGGTAGCGCAGGTCGTAGTCTTCCCACTCGCTGCCATCGCGGGTAGCAAAGCGCAGCCGGGCGTTGCCAGTGTTTTCATAGGTTTGAATTTCTATCAAGTAGGGCGAGTCCTGGGAGGGATCCGCGCACTCCAGCTCCAATCGCAGGGCAACCTCGTTGGCGCGGCCATCTTGCCAGGCTTCGGCCCCTGCTGCGTTTGGCCCTAGGTTGAGGGGAGTTCCGTTCCAAACTCCGCGGTTCTCGAAAGTGGCATCGGAGCCGTCCCGCCGGCGAATGATCAGCCGCACACCATCATCGCCCTCGAAAATGCGGTAGGTCTGCAAGCCCGGCCAACGGGGATACAGCTCCCCTACCCAGCGCACCACGAAAAAGTCGTTGCCGTTGTTGTTGCCAGTCGGCCCTGCCCCACTTCTACGCCGCCAGCAGGAGCGCAGGAAGTTGAAGTGACCCGGGAAGTTGAGATCATCTGCGTCGGTCAGCAGATTCGTAAAGCCATTGTTGCCATCTGGCTCTCCGCAACTAGGCATCCAGAACCAGTCGCCGCGATCCCGTCGATCGGGGCTGACAGGCGGCACCGACAAGCGGCAAAGGGGCTGCAGGATGTCAACCAATGTGCCATTGCATTCGGGGGGATTATTGTACAGCCGCTGCTTGAAAGGCGAGTTGGAGTCTAGCGTTGTGCTGTTGCCGAAAAAGTACTGGAAGCCTCCCCACCAGGGAAAATCGCCGCCGCTGCGGGCAAAGCGGCCAAGGGGCCCTGAGTTGCTCGGGTCATTGATAGCATCGCGCACGCAGGCCCAGCGTTGGTTGGTGTTGGCGCTGCCCAGGTTGTCCTTGGGGGGGCAAGTGTGAGTACTGCTGGTAAAGCCGTTGTTAAACCGACCGAGGGCGTCAGGCACTCCTTGCGCCGGGAATACCGGATCGGGCCAGCGCACTGCCCGCAGGTAGGGCAGGTTGTCCCTTTGAGCCTCTTCGGCCAGGGGGCCTACGGCTCCGGTGTCCCCAAACCCTGTGTCGCGTTTGTACCGGTTCTGCGGGCTGGTCAGCCAGCCGTTGTAGTACTCGGCCAGCAACCCAGAGCCGCCGGGATCCGGGCAGGGTCCCAGCGGAGCCACCAGCACCCAGCGGGAGGTATCCAGCACCGGGTTGCCCAAAGCCGAAATGCGGGTGCCGAAGTTGGCATAGCCCACATCGGGTGCCCGCAAGGGCCGCACTGCCGGCACGCCACCGCCCGCCGTTCTGTCATCGTTATTGGGATCCGAATCGGCGTTGTTGAAGGGAGCCAGAATGGTGTCGCGGGCAAACACATCCGGCCAACCCGGTTGGTTGGTATTGTCGCCCAGGTTCTGGGCCCCGTTCGTGTTGTCGAAGCGCAGGACACCAGCACCATCTCTGTCGGGATCCGGAGCCGGCCAGTTGTTGCCGCGGATCACCAGCGCTTGGTTGAGGAAGGAGGTGTTGAATCCCAGGTTATCCCTGTCGTTCTCACCCCTGAGACAGCCGTAGTAATCCCACCGCCGAGGGGCTGATGCCCGCCCACCGTTGTAGTCCTGCCCGGGGTCGTAGTTAACGCCGCCGCCATTGAGGGTGCCATCCTGGACAAAGGCATCGTCGATGCTGCCATCGCAGAAATCGGCAGAGAGGATGTTCACCGCGTCGCCCAAGACCTCGCTGGGCCGCCAGAGATCCTCCGCCGCCCGGGCAAAGCGCCGGTCTTCCCGGTTTTCATTGGGTCCGGATCGCAGCCGCCCGTAGAAGTTTCTGTAGAGGCCAGTTTGCGGGTCGAACTCAAGGAGGGTGGTGAACTCCTCTAGCCGTCTCCCGTCCCTTGTCTGATGCAGGTTGAAGTCTCCTTGGATGTAGACGGGGTTATCAGAAACAAAGGAGAGACCAAAGACAGCTTCATCGAGGTTAAACCCGCCGCGGGCCAGCCTTGCTCCATTGCGCAGCCGGAAGCCGTAGGGCCGCCGATCCGGATCGGCATAGTAGTCCACCGGTTTGGGGCTGAGTCCACCTGGATCGGAAACAGGGGGATCCCAGACCGTTTGGCCATTGGCCGTGCCGCGACCCGGCTGGCCGGCGTTCATAATACCGGCGCTGCCCAAGTCACCGCTGGCATAGTCACTGCTGGCATTTCTGTTGCGCCAGCTGGTTAGGTAGCTATCAAAAGTGCCCAAGGGCGGGCGGGCAATGGCATCCTCCCGTACCGCATCTTCCCGGAAGGCGTAGAAAATGCCACCCTCGCGGCCTTCTTGCACACCGGCAGGCAGCCAAGTATCTCGCCAAGTATCTCCGTTGATCAACCCGTTGGCCTGTCCGTTGACGTTGTTGGTCAGCAGGGCCAGGTCGATGTTGAGGGTCCGCACCGCCATTGCCTCGCGGCCATCGTAAAAGACAGAATCTTTAAAGGGCACGCGGTAGCACTGGTTGCCAATCCGAATGAGATCAAATTGGTTGCTATTGGGGCCAGCAGCAGTGCAATTGGCTGGGGCATAGGGCAAAGCCCAGTTGCCAATTCCAGAACGGGGCTCCAGAGCAACCTCGTTTAAGTTGGTTACAGCCTGATAGCTGACTGTGCTCGGAAGGAAGGAGTAAGCGCTGCGCCGCTCCGTTTCCAGGGTATCCGTCTGGTTGAAACTGGTGGTCGGGAAGATGTAGCGCAGCGGCAGATAAAACCGATTGGCCGCCTCTCGGTTCCCAGCTCGGCTGGCTTGAATGTCGTTCCAGAGGGTTTGAGCCGCTGGATCCCCGGCATTGGCGGCCGCCTCAATGCGGAGCATGTTGTCGGCCAGCATGCCCAACATGCAGCCTGCCGTTTGCAGTGTCGATTGATCCGCCAAGCTGAGGTTTGTCGGGTTTTCAATGATTCGCCGCAGCTCCGAGAAGTTGCCAAAAGCCGTAATAAACGGATCCGGGTGAATGCGGCCCGCTTGTTGCTTGGGTGGATAGGCCCCGTCAGGATCGCCGGCAAAATTGGCCAGGTTGGTGAGGGCCGTCCACAAGGAGGTGCCCGGAGCTAGCCGAGCCTGCATCGGGGTTGGGTCATACTCCCAAACGTTGGTGCCCTCTCCAGTAAAGAAGTTGATGCCCAGTTGAGTACGCTGGTCGCCGGTAGGGAAGGTGGAAGCCCGCTGCAAGCTCCAGGGAGAGCCGGGGTGGGCTACCGTGGCCAGGCAAGCAATGGGGAAGCGCCCATCTCGGTGGCTGTAGTGGTAAACGGCTGTAGCCTGCACCGCCGCTGGGTTATCTCGCAGGGTTAGCCGTTGCCGCGCCTCGTTGCTGATGAAAATGGCCTGTAACTTGGTGGGATCGTTGGGATCCCCAGGCAGCACCAAAGGCAAAGGCAAAGAATCGGTGCGGGTTAGCTCCAGCCGCTGGCCCACGATCACCCGCAGACCTTCCACACGGGCCCGCCGCTCCCAATAGCCATCCAAGCCCACCTCGGAAAGGGCGCCTGGGGGTGGGTTGTCCTCGGTTAGAGATTCCCCCTGGTTGTTCCTGGCATCGGGAGGAATGGGATCACCGGCCTTAGCACGATACCTTTGCGCAAAGGTGTCCACGTCGCAGCCTCTCTGCGGGTCAGGAGTTACAGGCGGACGGTCGTAGCTGGCTTTGGGGCCAAAGCGGTTGTCAGCCCGATAGACATCGTCTACATAGGGAGGGCAGACCTGGTCGGCACCAGCCTGAAAACCACCGGCCTTGATCCGCCCAGGGCTGCGAGGGTTCTTGGCGTTGAGAGGAGATTTTGCCCATTCTCCTGCATCTTGCTGGTAATTCCCTCGGGGGCGGATGCGGCCAAAAAGGTGCAGCTCCAGCGGATCCAGGGCCACACTTTCCGGCTCTACCCCGTTTTGCACCGAGTCAGAGTTCAGGTTGTTTAGCTTAGGAGGCGGCTCGTTGGGCGGCACATCCGCCACGCCAGGGTGGGCATCGAAACTGAGAGAGTCGCTCACCCGCTGGCCGGCGTAGCCAATGGCTCCTGCCACCAGCTCCCCGAAGGCCGTAATCTCCGAGTTATCTGCAGGCATGTAGAAGCAGGATTCCTGGGAGCTGATCAGGAAAGCCCGGAACAAGTTGTTGGGGGCATAGCGGAAAAAGAGGCTGCCGCCGGCGTAGATGGCGCCGTTCCAGTTGTAGCCGGGGGTGAAAAAGAACTCTACATCGCCGCGGCTAAAGATCCCCCACTTGTTGAGCAGATCGCGCTTGCGATCCTGCTGGAATTGCAAAGCCGAGATGGCGCGGGTGGTGGAGTCGGCCCCTTGAATGGGCAAGGTGACCGCGAAGACCTGGAAAGGCTTGTACAGCGCCGATCCCACCTGGAACCAGTCTCCCACGTTGGGGTTGATCGTCTGCTGAAGGGGGTTATCGTTGCAGCCAGCCAAGGCCGAGCCCTGCAGGGGGCCACTGCGGATCATCAGGCGCCGCGCCCGCTCCGTATCCGTTAGCCGGCTGTCCTCAAAGTCCCTGCCGCCGGCCCGACGGGTGTTGAGAATGGTGTAGGCAGTTACGGAGTCGTCGACGCCGTTGTTGTCGGTGTCCACCAAAAACCACCAGGCCGGCGCCCGCACCGGCACGGGCAGGGTTTGCCCGGGGTTGTTGGGATCCTCTACCTCGATGTTGGTTGTAATTACGAACTGGGTTTCATCGGGGAGGATGTAGGGATCGTTCTCATCCCGCGGGATCAGCTCTCCCGCCCCATCGTTAATCAAAGCCTCAACCAATTGGGCATCGGTGGGGTTGCTTGCGGGCAGGCGGGGATCGCGTATCAGGTAGTCGATCTTGGCCCGTGCCCGGTCGATGGCGGCGTTCAGTTGCCGGCTAACCGTCTGCCCCGCCCGTTCCACCTGGGTTTGGATGTTGCGCTGGGTGGAGCGGGTCAGCAGGCCCACCGTGACCAAGCTCAACACCAGCACAATTAAGATGGCGACCGGCAGCACAAAGCCGCGCTCGCGGATCCTGCGCCGATCCACCGGGATCTTCAGAGAGCTGAGCAGGCGCAGGGCAAGTTTGAGCAACAGCGGGGAAGGAGCAGACATGGCTGTATCCCGGAGTAGGCGAGTGCCAAGATAGCAACAGTATGCAAGGGATCCCGAGTCTCAGACATCCCCACGGGTGGGGGGAAGGGACAGCCTGCTCTTTTCAGGATTCCCAAGCTTTTACAAAATCCCCAGTTGCTGCGCCTTGAGCAGGGCGGTGACACGGTCGCTAGCATCCAGCTTGCGGTAGGCGGCGCTGGCGTACTCTTTGACGGTTTCGATGCTCAGGCCCAGACGGCGGGCGATCTGTTTGTTGGCCAAGCCCTCTTTCATCAGTTGCAGCACACACAGCTCGCGGGGGGTGAGCTTGGGCAGCTCCTGTCGGGCAGGCAGCCAGTCTCGTTCGGGGTTGGACAAAATCTGACGGATGACGCGGGCCAATTCCGCCGGGTCGGTCTCTTTGGAAAGGTAGCCTTTGGCCCCGGCGCGGCGGGCTGCCTCAATCAGACCCGGCTCCTGAAAGGTGGTCATCATCACCACCACCACCGGCAGGCCCAGCTCGACAATCTGCTGGCAGGCCAGGATCCCGTCTCCATCCGGCATGCGCACATCCAAAAGGGCCACCTCGACGGGGCAACGGCGGCAGTACTCAACGGCCTGGGATCCCGTCTCGGCTTCGGCCACCACCTCAAATCCTTGCGCTTGCAGGGCAAACTTTAGCCCCAGCCGAAACAGGGGATGGTCGTCGGCAATCAGAACCCGGACAGGGGAACTCATGGCAGGGGATCCCGGCCTATGAGAGGGCTAAGCTTAATCTGCCCAAAAGAGGGAGCTAGCCCTCACCCCCAGCCCCTCTCCCTCAGGGACAGGGGAGCTAGTTTTTCACAAAGACCATGCCGCGGGCGCCGGGGTTCAGGGTGGGATCCAGTTGGGTTTGGGCGTTGTAGAGGGCGCCTGTCAGATCGGCTGCTTCCAAAAAAGCGCCGCGCAGGTCGGCCCCGCGCAGATCGGCCTGGCGCAGGTTGGCTCCTGTGAGGTCGGCACCGACGAGGACGGCCCCGCGCAAGTCGGCGCCGCTGAGGTTGGCCACCTGCAGGTTGGCGCCGGTGAGATTGGTCTGCTGCAGGTTGGTCTGGCTGAGATCGGCTTCCCACAGAAAGGCCCCGCCCTGATCCGAGCCGCGCAAGTTGGCGCCGCGCAAATCGGCCAAGTTGAGGATCGCCTGAGAGAGGTCGGCAGCTTGCAGGTTGGCCTGCCTGAGGATGGCTTCTTTCAGGTTGGCGCCGCTCAAATCCACTCCCGGCAGCTCGGCTCCCGTCAGATCGCAGGCGGGGCAATCTTTGCTGGGGGCAACAACCTGGGATCGGCCCAGTTGGGCATCCAGCTCCAGTTGGGCAAAAACAGGAAGTGCCGCGATCCCGACCACCCCGCCGAGGAGACCGACCCAGCACTGGGACCATGCCATTTTTTTCACGGGGATCCCTCCTGGCTGACCCTCACCCCCGGCCCCTCTCCCAGAGGGAGAGGGGAGCTGGAGATCAACCTAGAACTATAGCCGTTGGCGGGAGATACGCCATCAAGTCTCAACCCGGCCTGGAGGCGGCTGGCAGCGGGGGCAAAAGTGGGCCGAGCGGCCCGAGAGCTTACTCCGCTGAATGGGGGTGCCACAGAGGCGACAGGGATCCCCTTCTCGACCGTACACCCACGCCTGCCCCTGGTAGTTGCCGTTGAGCCCACGCAGATCCCGGTAATCCCGCAGGGTGGTGCCCCGCTGCTCCAGCCCGGCCCGTAACACCTGGATCAGGCTTTCTCGCAGGCGGCTCTTGGCAGCGTCGGAAAGCTGCGCGGCGGGTGTTGAGGGGTGGATGCCGCTCAGAAACAGGGCCTCGTCGGCGTAGATGTTGCCCACCCCCGCCACCAGCGACTGATCCAGCAAGGCGGCTTTGATGGGGCGGCGGCTCTTCTGCAAGGCAGCTTGGAAATAGGCCTCGGAAAAGGCCGGCGAAAGCGGCTCCGGCCCCAAGCTCTGCAGGGCAGGGATCACCGTCTCCGGCTCCACCCCGGCGGGCACCAGCCACATCTGGCCAAAGGTGCGCAGATCAACAAAGCGCAGCTCCCACCCCTGCTCCAAATGCAGCCGGACGCGAGTGTGGATCGGCAAAGGCGCGGATCCCTGAACCCAGAGCAGTTGCCCGGTCATGCGCAGATGCACGCCCAGAACCGCTCCAGAGTCCAGGGATCCCAGAAGATATTTGCCTCGCCGCTGCCACTGGGTCAAACAGCTGCCTGCCAGCCCCTGCGCAAACTCGTCTTTGCCGGGGTAGGCCACGGTGCGAGGGAGAAGCACCTCCACCGACAGGATGCACAGACCCAGGGTGAGGCGCTGCAGATCCCGCCTGACGGTTTCAACTTCCGGCAGCTCGGGCACAGGAAGAGGAAGCCAAAGAGCTTGGTTGAGTTGGCAGGGGCAGCCTTAGCTGGAAGCTTTGGCTTTGGGCTTGGGCTCCTCCACCACTTCCAGCTCATCTTCGCGGAAGTTGTTGGTGTTGATGTTGTAGTAGTTGATCTTGTCGAAGCGGACGATCACCGGGTAGAGAATGCCGCTGGTATCCACCGCCGCAACCGTTCCCACATCCCGATACCAGTAGGATTCTTTCCGCAACACCCGGACTTTGGCACCACGCTGAATCGCCATAGAGGTTCTCTCCATTGACCTGCCCTTCAGATTACCCTAGTCCGTGAGAAGGCTGCGATTTCCGAATTTTTGTAACGGGGATCCCTGTGGCTTCCCTGCAGGTGGGAATCTTCTGGACGCTGGTGCCGCCCCTGCGTTAGGGCAAAGCCCAGCCCCCAAGGCTGCCACTCCCCTGCTGCCGTCGGAAGCGGCTGGTGTTGCGATGTGAAGAAATGCAAACTATACTGAAGGGCAGGTGCTCCTCTTGTAGCCCTTCCCAAGCCCTAACTGGAGGTTTCCATGTCCAACCCCAACTTGTCTGAGCCCAAGTTTGGCTTTAACGAATATGCCGAGCGTCTCAACGGCCGCGCGGCCATGATCGGCTTTGTGTTGGCCATTGTCATCGAAGCGGTGACGGGCCAAGGCGTCGCCTCCTGGCTGGGCCTGATCTAGAAAACTCAGCTTGCCGCGCTATGGAGTCGCTCCCGAAGCGGTAAACGCGAGATTATGGGATCCCTGTGAGCAGAGAGGCAAGCTTGAAAGCCCTGCTCTCTCTGTTTTTTGTTGAGTTGAGGAAAAGCTTTGTTCTGGGGTCTGCCGGCCGGCAGGCCCTCATTCACAGAAAACATACCCGCACCCCTACCCCAATCCTTGCAGGAAAAGCGAAACCGGTTGCGCTCTCCCAACCCTCCTCTCCCTCTGGGAGAGGGACCGGGGGTGAAGGTCAACTGATCCCTTCCTGGCGTTTGGCAATGGGCATGCGCCAGCCGGTGCCAAAGGCGCGATCGGTCACGCGCAGGCCAGGGGGAGCCTGGTGGCGCTTGAACTCGGCACTCTGCACCAGGTGCAGCACCTGCTGCACCGTGTCAGGTTCAAACCCCTGGGCCACCAGCTCACCGGCCGACTGGTGCTGTTCGATGTGCCGCTGGAGGATAGCGTCCAGCAAGTCGTAGGGAGGCAGGCTATCGCTATCTTTCTGGCCAGGTCGCAGCTCTGCTGAGGGGGGCTTGGTGAGGATGGGGAGGGGAATCCGTTCCTGGTGGCGGTTGATCCAGCGGGCCAGGCGGTAGACCCAGGTTTTGGGCACATCGGAAATCACGGCCAGGCCACCGGACATATCCCCGTAGATGGTGCAGTAGCCCACCGCCAGCTCCGACTTGTTGCCCGTGGTCAAGAGCAGCCGGCCAAACTTGTTGGAGAGGGCCATGAGCAAGGTGCCGCGGATGCGCGACTGCAGGTTCTCTTCCGTGATGTCGGGGGGCAGGCCAGCGAAGGGCTCAGCCAGGAGGTGCTGGTAGCTCTCCATAATCGACTGGATGGGCAGCTTCAGGGTCGGGATCCCCAGGTTTTGCGCCAGTTGGTAGGCGTCCGTCAGGCTGCCGGGACTGGAATAGGGAGAGGGCATGAGCACCCCCAGCACCCGCTCTGGCCCCAAGGCGTCGGCGGCAATGACGGCAGTAACAGCCGAGTCAATCCCTCCCGACAGGCCCAGCAACACCTCGCGAAAGCCACATTTGCTGACGTAGTCGCGGGTGCCCAAAACCAGCGCCTCGTAGAGCTCCGCTTCCGGCTCCGCTGGCCAGCGGGATCCCTGAACTTCCGGGCCTTCCTCAGGAGGGTGAACCAGCGCCTCCACATCTACCATCAGGCAGTCCGGCTGAAAGGCAGCGGCTTGGGCCACCACCCGGCCCCGGCAGTCTAGGGCGCAACTGGCCCCGTCGAAAATGAGGTCGTCGTTGCCCCCCACCTGGTTGACATAGAGGATGGGCAGGGCGTGCTTGCGGGCCAGGGATCCCAGCATCTGCACCCGCAATTTTTGCTTGCCCAGGCTAAAGGGAGAGGCCGACAGGTTGATCAGCACATCGGCGCCGCAGCGGGCCATCTCTTCCACCGGATCCCGGTGGTAGCGGCGGTGTTGCCAAAAGTCGCGGTCGTTCCAGATGTCTTCACAGATGGTGAAGCCCACTCGGCGGCTACGGTACTCAATGGGCTGGGGCGGGGATCCCGGCTCAAAGTAGCGGTCTTCGTCGAAGACATCGTAGGTGGGCAGGAGCGACTTCTGGAACCAGTGGCGGATCTGCCCCCCTTCCAGCCAGGCCGCGGCGTTGTAGAGGGGTCGCCCCTCCGGCAGCGGGTTGGGCTGCACGGATCCCACCACCACCGGAATGCTCTCCCGCAGCCGGGCCGCCAACTGCTGCAAAACTTGGCCTACCCTCTCAATCAGGGCCGGGTAGAGCAACAGATCCCGGGGCGGGTACCCCAACAGGGCCAGCTCAGAAGTAATGGCCAGCTCCGCTCCTGCCGCTGCCACCGCCTCGACCGCCGCACGGATGCGCTCGGCATTGCCGCTGAGATCGCCAACGGTATAGTTGAGTTGCAACAGCGCTACCTTCACTTGGCCCCCTTGGCCGAGAATGGCGGACTCCACGATGATAGGCCAGCTCAGGTCGTTCGGCTTGCCCACAGGCGGGTCGGCTACTCCGCTGTTGCTGGCAACTCTGTTTCGGCTTCTGGATGGAAGTAGCGGTAGATCTGGCGGGCCAGCTTGGGGCCAATGCCTGGCACCTGGGCCAACTGCTCTTCCGTAGCCACTTGAATGCGGGCAAGGGAGCGAAACGCCTCCATGAGCAGCTTTTGCCGCTGCTTGCCTAGACCAGGGATCTCCTCCAGAACCGAAGCCTGTTGGCGTAGTTTCCGCTGCTGGCGATGGTAGGCAAGGGCAAAGCGGTGGGCCTCATCCCGCAGACGCTGCAACAGCAGGCGGGCCGGATCCTGGGGCGGCAGCCGCAGCGGCTCAGGATCCCCAGGCCGAAAGATCTCCTCTTCCCGCTTGGCCAGGGCAAAGACCGGCAGGTGATCCAGCCCCAGCTCTGCCAAGACGGCCATCACTGCTGCCAGTTGCCCCTTGCCCCCGTCGATGAGCACCAAGTCCGGCTGATCCTCGGAAGTCATCTTGCTGAAGCGACGCCGCGCCACCTCGGCATGGCTGGCAAAGTCGTCGGAGTGGCCAGGCCGCACCTGGGGGTTGCGAATCTTGTAGCGGCGGTAGTGTTGCTTGGCCGGCAGGCCATCGATAAACACCACCTGGCTGCCCACAGCGTCGGATCCCTGGATGTGGGAGATGTCGTAGGCTTCTAGGCGACGGGGCGGCTCTGGCAGATCCAAAACTTCCGCCAAGCGCTCCAGCGCTGCTGCCTCCCGCTCCGCCAGGCGCTGGCTGCGGGCTAGCTCTAGCTGGGCGTTCCGCTCCACCAGTTCGATTAGCTCGGCTTTGCTCTGCCGCTGCGGGGCAAGGAGGCTGACCTTGCGCCCCTTTTTCTGGCTCAGCCAAGATTCCAAAAAATCGCGATCCGGCAACTCATACTGGGTCAAAATCTCGGAGGGAATTTCCACCGGGTCGCAATATTGGTAATGTTCCTGCAAAACCCGCTGCAAAATAAGAGCCGGGTCGTCGCCGCGGTTTTCGGCCACAAACCCTAGCCGTCCCACCAACTTGCCCGCCCGCACCTGAAACAACTGGATGCAAGCCCGCGAGTCGTTCATGGCCAAAGCTATGGCATCGCGGCTGGCGGTAGAGTTGGGCAAAGAGACCTTCTGGGATTGGCCCAGTTGCTCTAGGCCGCGGATTTGATCCCGATAGCGCGCCGCCGCCTCATAGTTTTCTTGCTGCGCTGCCTGGGCCATTTTCTCCTTCAACTCACGGATAAGCTCGTCCGTCTGGCCTTGGAAGATCATCGCCACTTGAGCAACGGTCTTGCGATACGCTTCCGGGCTAATCAAGCCCTGACAGACACCAGGGCAACGCCCGATGTCATAGTTCAAACAGGGGCGGTCCTTGTAAAGCGGCTTGGGGCGCTGGCGCAAGGGAAAAATGCGCTTTACCAGACCGAGGGTGTAACGCAGCAGGCCCACATCGGTATAGGGCCCGTAGTACTTATCTTGATTTTGGTTGAGACGGCGGTGGCGGGTAATGTAAATCTGCGGGTAAGGCTCTGACCACGTAATGCACAAATAGGGGTATTTTTTATCCTCTTTGAGGAGAACATTGTAGGGCGGCTGATAGGTTTTAATGAGATTGTCTTCCAGGGCTAGAGCTTCGCTTTCGTTATCAGTGACGATAAACTCGATCTCGCAAACCTGAACTACCATGCGCTGAATACGAGGAGACAGGTCGCCGGTAAAGCGAAAATAGGATCGCACGCGAGATCGCAACTTTTTGGATTTGCCCACATAGAGAATCTGGTCGGTGGCATCCCGCATCAAATAGACACCAGGTTCGGCAGGAATCTCCTTAAGGCGGCTTTCTAGAACCTCAGGGTTTTGAATCAGAGGGACAGTCATACAGCTTCGCTCCAACAGGCAAAGCCAGGGATCCCAAGGCTTTCATTCAGTGATGACCAAGTCACTCCCATCTTAAAATCATCCCATCGCCCAGTTGGCTGCAGTTCATTTTCTGGCCGGCTAAGTGTAGCTATCACTCGACTGAAAAACCTCCCAAGCGTTTCGCAACGCTGCCGGGCCGCAGCCCTGCCGCCCCTAAGCCCGTTTCCTTCGGGGGAGGAGATGTGACAGACGGTTTCGCGACAGCTTGCAACGCTCCCACCGGGCACTTCCCCCTGGAGAAGGGGGAGAGGTTTTCTGTCAAGTTGTTAGAACTTGTTTGCCAAGGTCGCCTATTGAATGACTTGGCTCATGTAGTTTCTCCAAGTTTGGGCGGCGATGCTGCTGCTGCCGCGGGTGGGGCTGGCGTCGTCGTTGCCCAGCCAAATGCCGGTTACCAGAGGCGGATTGGGCGTGTAGCCGACAAAGAGCAGATCCCTGTTGGCGGTGGTGGTGCCCGTTTTGCCGGCCTCCCCGATCCCAAGGCGGGCGGCGGTGCCGGTGCCGGAGCGGATCACCCCTTGCAATACGGCGGTCATCTGCTGGGCGACGCTCTCCGACAAAACCAGCCGCTGCGAGCGGGGATCCTCGCGACCGGGGTAGATCTCGCGGCAGGTGCGAAAGTCGTCGGGGTTGGCGCAATCGCTGCTATCCAGGATGCGGCGGATGGTGTGGGGCCTAGACCAAAGGCCGCGATTGGCCAAAGGGGCAAAGGCCGCGGTCAGCTCCAGCAGGTTCACCTCCATCGTGCCGAGAACCAGGGAAGGATAGGGCTGTAAGGGGGATTGGATGCCCATTTGCCGCGCCATGGCCACCACCCGCTCCAGCCCTACCTGTTGGGCCAGCCGCAGGGCGATCACGTTTTCGGAGAGGATCAGGCCGCGGGCCAAGTCCATGGGGGCACTTCCCGAGCGGCAGCCCTGAAAGGTGAGGTTGCCCCAAGTAAGCGGCTCACAGGAGAGCACCTGCGACAGCGGGATCCCCTGGCTGAGGGCAGCGGCATAGGCGAAGACTTTGAAGGTGGATCCGGGCTGCCGTTGGGCTTGGGTGGCACGGTTAAAGGGGCTGGCGGTGTAGTCGATCCCGCCCACGAGAGCTAGGATCTCGCCGTTGCGGCTGTCGAGGCTGACCAAGGCGCCTTGGTTGAAGCCCAGGCGGGATCCCACCTCGCGCACCGTTTGGGCCAGGGCCTGCTCCGCCAGCCGCTGGTAGGGCAAATGCAGCGTCGTCTCGATGACGAAGTTGCCCTCTGCCGAGAGATCTTGCCCCAAAAGCTGCCGCAGCTCCTGGAAGACGGTGCTGTAGAAGTAGGGGGCAACTGTCGAGGTCTGGGAGCGCAGGTTGGGGTTGAGGGTGAGGCGGCTGCGCCGGGCCCGCCGAATCTCCTCTTCCGGGAAAACTTTGAGCTCGCTGAGGCGATCCAACACCCGATCCCGGCCCCGCACGGCGGCCTCGTAGTTGGCGACGGGGTTGAAGGCGTTGGGGGCGGGCAGAATGGCGGCCAGGGTGGCGGCTTCGGAAAGGCTGAGCTGGCGGCTGGGGATCCCGAAGTAGAACTGGGCGGCGGTCTCAAAGCCGTAGAGGCCGTTGCCCAGGTAGACGTTGTTGAGGTAGAGGGTGAGGATTTCGTCTTTGCTGTAGCGCCGTTCCAGCTTGAGGGCGGCGACGGCCTCCCGCAGCTTGCGGCCAAAGGTGTTGCCTGAGCCGGTGTAGTCGCGCAAGACGGTGCGAGCCAGTTGTTGGCTGATGGAGCTGCCCCCCTGCTGCACCTCCCCGGAGCGCAGGTTGACCCAAAAGGCGCGGGCAATGCCCAGCAGATCGACCCCGAAGTGGGAGTAGAAGCGGTGATCTTCGGCGGCCACCACCACTTTGGGCAGAATCGGGCCAAAGGCTTCCAGGTTGGGCAGCTCCCGGTAGAGATCCCCCTGGTGGCGGCGCAGCTCGGTTTGCCGATCCCCGGCCAGGACGATCAGGGGGTTGCGATCGGCGGCCAGCGGCGGTTCTACTGAGAACTTGCTCCACTCATGGCCGATCCAAAGCCTCGCCCCCAGCCCCAAGAGCGCCATCAGGATCAGGCAGCCGCGCACCCCGTACACCTGCGGCGGCGGTGGATCCAACACCTGAATAACCACGCTCTCCGGATCCCGGGGCGGGCCAAGGCTGAGTCGCTGGCCGTGGCGCAGGATCACCCGCCGCACCCGCTCGGCGCCGCCAAAGGGCTTGAGGCGAAAGACGCCGTTGGTGGAGTCTTGATCTTCCAGTTGGTAGCGACCAGCGTTCCACCCCAGCCAGTAGAGGAGGGGATGCAGAGGGATCCGCCACCCCAAGCCAGGCAGACGCCAGCCCGGACGCGGGCGAATGCGGGCGTGCAGATGGCTCACCGCAGGGGCGGGGATGCGGATGGTGGCCACCGTCTGGCTGCGACCAAGAATGTCGGATCCCTGCAGGACAAACACCTGGGGAGGCTCTCCTGGGCAGGTGATCTGCAGGCGCACCGGGCGTTTGGGGGGAGGGGGCTCGGCAGGCTTGAGGAGGGCCGTAGGCCCGACCGGAAAGGGCCTCGCCAGGGTCTTGAAGAAGCGAGCGACGGTGCCCCGTAGGGAATTCTTGTCTTCAGAAGCAGACATGGCTCAATCTCCCCGCAATTCGCGCGCGCGGCGCAGCAGCTCCTGCAGGGTCTGGCCGGGACGAGGGCCGGCGGCGGCTGGAGTGGCTCTGGGGGCTGGGCGGGGCTGGGCAACGGGGACGGTGGGCGGGGGATCCCAAACGGCCATGTAGAGGTGGCCCTGGGGGGTGCGCTCGACCACGCCAGACCAGGGGCCGACGCGGAACTGGACGCGCTCAGAACGGTTTTCCCGCACCGCCTGCAGTTCTCGCTGCAACTGGGGGGGCAAGGGGGCCTGCAGCATGTCTTCCAGCAGCCCTTCCGCCTGCGGGGCGGGCACGTCGTCGGCGACGGTGGCCTCGATTTGTTGCAGCGCCAGGCTGGATTCGTCGTAGGTGAGGCTCAAGTTCATGCTGCCCAAGCGGTACAGGTCGTAGACGGTGTTGGGCCGAGCGCCTCGCCCCTGCTGGCTGGGGGATCCCAGGGCGGCCCGCACCACCTCACGGGAAGTCTGGAGAGGGAAGGCGCGCAACACCGGCCCGCTGTAGGGTTCTAGCTCCGGTGCCGGATCCCGACGGGTTGCGCCCTCGTCCTGCCCAGCACTGCTGCCAAGGATATCCGGAACGAGAACTTCAGGGGCCGTATCGGGCTGCGCCTCCGCTCCTGGGCGCTCATCCTCTAACTCCGTGGCAGCTGGCGAGGGGCGAGAGCCGGAGAGCACCGGAGCCGCAGGGCGCTGCAGCAACCGTCCCAACCCCCAACTCACCAAGGCCAAGCCCAGCAAACTGCCCCCCAAGAAGGGGATCAGGCGGGCCCAGAGCAGGGATCCCCTGTTCTCGCTGGCCATTGTCGGGGGCGCAAGCCGCAGCGTGCCGGCCGTGGCCAGGGGGGGCGCCGAGGGAAAAAGCGGGCCAGAGGGGATCGCTGGAAATTGAAGGGCAACAGCCTGGGAAGCTCCTCTGGGGGATCCCTGCGCTCTGGCTTGGATGCGCTCCAGCTCCGCCAACACATTGGCCACCGTGGGCGGACGGGCGGCCGGATCTTTGGCCAAACAACTGAGGATCAGATCCGACAAACCGGCGGGCAGCGCCAACGGCAGTCCCAGCTCTTCCAAAGGCAGGGGACGCTGCTTGTGGTGGGCCTGGTACCAGCCCGGGAAAGATTCGGTGGTAGGCTGGAGGGGCATCTGGCCGGACACCATCTGGTAGAGCATGATCCCGAAGCTGTAGATGTCGGAGCGGGCATCCAGCGGCAACCCTTCCAGTTGCTCCGGGGAGGAGTAGGCCAGCGTCCCCAGGTAGGCGTGGGTAAGGCTGAGCGACTCGCGGGTGTTGAGCAGCTTGGCAATGCCAAAGTCCACCAGCTTCGCCAGCTCCCCCAAGCTTTCGTCGGCCAGCACGATCACGTTGGCCGGCTTGAGGTCGCGGTGGATCACCTGGATCCGCTGTCCTTCCAGGAGGATCCCTTCGTGGGCTGCTTTGAGCCCCAGGCCAATTTGGCGGGCCAGCCGAAAAAAGCGCTCCAGCGGCAGAGATCCCGTCGCCAGAATGTCCTTGAGGGTTTGGCCGTTGAGGTATTCCATCACATAGAAAGGCACCCCATCGGCAGTGATGCCGTAGTCGCTTACCTTGACAATGTGCAGGCTTTTCTGGCCCAAAGCGGCGCAGGCTTTGGCTTCCCGCTCAAAGCGCAGGCGGGCCTGCTCGTCCATCGCCGGCTGGGAGAGCAGCTTAACGGCCACTTCCACCCCGCCAAAAAGCAGATCCTGGGCCAAGTAGACCCGCCCCATGCCTCCTTGCCCCAGCAGATGGGTCAGGCGATAGCGCTGGGCCAAGAGGCGACCCAAAAAGGGATCCGACGCAGTAAACATAGGGAATCGCGGCGGTAGAGAGAACAGCGCAGAGCCCCCGCAGGGATCCGGCCAGAGTGGGCTACCTCTACCATAAGCACTGGGGCCCCAATAGGCTATGCTCACCCCCGTCGATCCGGTTGCTTGGAATGTCTTTGCCCGTCGTTTACCACCCCGACTACAGCGCCCCCCTGCCGCCGGGCCATCGCTTTCCCATGCCCAAATTCCGCCTCCTGCACGAGCTGCTGCTGCGGGAAGGGGTGATCCGCCCTCAGCAAGTGCATCAGCCGGAACTCCCCCCCCTGGCTTGGATCGAATCGGTGCACACGCCAGAGTACGTGCGGGCCTACTGCGAGGGATCCCTGGAGGCCAAACTGCAGCGGCGCATCGGCCTGCCCTGGAGTCCCGAGCTGGTGCAGCGCACCTGTCGCGCGGTGGGCGGCACCGTCCTGACCGCCCAATTGGCCCTGCGCCATGGCTTGGCCTGCAACACCGCCGGCGGCACCCACCATGCCTTCCCCGCCTACGGCTCCGGCTTTTGTATCTTCAACGACCTGGCCATTGCCGCCCAAGTCCTGCTGCAGCAGGGGCTGGTGCAAAAGGTTCTGATTGTAGACCTGGATGTGCACCAGGGCGACGGCACCGCCTGGATCTTCCGCTCCGAGCCGCGGGTGTTTACCTTTTCCATGCACTGCGCCGCCAACTTCCCCGCCACCAAGCAGGCCAGCGACCTGGACGTGCCCCTGCCGGTGGGCCTGGAAGACGAAGCTTATCTGCAAACCCTGGCCGACTACCTGCCCGATCTGTTGGCTCAGGTGCGCCCGGATCTGGTGCTCTATGATGCGGGGGTGGATCCCCACCGCGAAGATCTCTTGGGCAAGCTGGCCCTCAGCGACGAGGGGCTCTTCCGCCGCGATATGCAGGTGCTGGACACCTGCTTAAAGCGAGGCTACCCCGTTGCCTGCGTTATCGGCGGCGGCTACGGCAACGACCTCGCTCAGCTTGTCTACCGCCACTCGCTCCTGCACCGGGCTGCCGGCGAAGTGTACCGGCAATACCGTCTCTAGCTGGCCGCGAACTAGGCGTATTCGGCGATCACCACCGTGATGTTGTCCCGACCGCCCCGCTCTTTGGCCGCCTCGACCAACTGGCAGGCCAGTTGATCCAAATCCTCCACCTTCAGGCAGTACTCGGCGATGACCTCGTCATCTAGCTCTTCGGTGAGCCCGTCACTACACAACAGCAGGCGATCCCCAGGGCGCATTGTAATCGGCTGAACAGCAGGCGGCCCTGCATCGGGGCGGCCCAGGCAGCGCTCGAGAATGTGGCGCCAGGGGTGCATGCGGGCTTGCGCCTGGGTCAACTCCCCTTGGCGAACCGAGCGAGCTACCAAGGTGTGATCCTCCGTCATCTGCTGCATCTCAGATCCGCGGAGGCGGTAAAGGCGAGAGTCGCCGATGTGAGCGCTCCAGCAATTGTTGTTGGGATCCACCAGAGCCACCACCACGGTGGTGCCCATGTCGGCCCGCTCCGGGTTTTCTCGCTGGTCTTTAAGAATGGCCTCGTTGGCCGCTTCTATCGCCTCGCTGAGCAGCTTGGGCGCTGGCACGGTCTGCCAACCCCGCTCAAGGCACTCGCGAATGACCTCGACCGCCAACAGGCTGGCTGTTGCTCCGGCAGCGTGCCCTCCCATGCCATCGGCAACGATGAAGTAACGTCCTTCTGGATCACAGTAGTAGGCATCCTGATTGCTGCTGCGGACCTTGCCTGGATCCGTAGCGCAGGCATATCGTCGCATCACATCAGTGGCTCTGATCCATTTGCCTTTAAGAGTACCCTGACCAGCGCCAAAGCGGCGAGAACGGCCAAAGCCAGGGTGACGATCGCTAAAGTAGCATGCCCAGCCGAAAATAGCTGGGTTGCGCTGAGAAAAAAAGTTGCAAACAACACCGCGTAGATAACTCCCCGTCCGGTGCTGTTCAGCTTGCGCAGCAAACGCTCTGCCTCGCTGGATCGCACCCGCAGGCGTAGCTCCCCCTGTTCCAGCTTGCTCAAGGTCGCTTCAAGACGGCGGGGCAAGCTGAGGCTGCTGCTGGTGAACTCTGCCGCCTGGCGGCTGACCTGGGCTAGCAGAGTCTCCGTCTCCGGTTTGCTACCGTTCATCAGCTCCTCCGCGAAAGGCTTGGCCACTTCCAGGAAATTGAACTCCGGATCCAAGCTTTTCCCCAGCCCCTCCAACGTGGTCAGGGCCCGCATCACAAAGGTAAAGGTGGCGGGAAAGCGAAACGGCTGATCGTAGGCCAGCTCGTAGAGGTCTTCGCTGATGGCCATCACCGAGATCTCGTCGGAGCTGTTGGAAAAGGGCTTGTCCATGAAGTGATCCAACATGTACTGCACCGAGCGGCGTACTGGCGCCAGATCGGCAGTGGGCACCAACACGCCCAGCTCCACCAGCGAGGCCACCACCAGGTCGGCATTTTTGGCCACCACAGCCGCCAGCATGGCCACCAACTTTCCCTTGATGCCAGGGCGAATGCGCCCCATCATGCCGAAGTCGTAGAAGATCAGCGTGCCATCCGGCTTGACGGCAATGTTGCCAGGGTGGGGATCGGCGTGAAAAAAGCCGTCTTTGAGCAGTTGCCGCAAATAGGCCTCTGCCCCCAAGCGGGCCAAGAGCTTGCGATCCAGCCCCGCCGCGCTCAGGGCTTCGTAGTCGCTGATCTTGATCCCTGGCAGGTATTCCAGCGTCAGCAGGCGGGGGGAAGTGTAGCGCCAGTACACTTTGGGGACGGCAATTTGTGGCATGTCCCGAAAGTTGCGGCGAAAGGTGTCGGCGTTGCGGCCCTCGTTGAGGTAGTCCACTTCCTCCCAGAGGGTGCGCCGACACTCTTCGTAGATGCCGATCCAGTCGCGGCCCGGCCCGCCCCAACGGGTGTGGTACTGAAAGAACTCGGCAATACCGCGGCAGATCTCCAGATCGATCGTGAACAGGCGGGTCAGGCCCGGACGCTGCACCTTGACCACCACTTCTTCGCCGGTCTTGAGCTTGGCCCGATGCACCTGCCCCAAGCTGGCCGCCGCCAAGGGGGTGGGATCGAAATAGCTGTAGATCTGCTCAATGGGCTTGCCCAACTCTTGCTGCACGATGGCTGCCACCTGTTCGTAGCCAAAAGCAGGCACCCGATCCTGCAGCTTGGACAGCTCCTCGACGTACTCGGAGGGGAAGAGATCGGCCCGGGTGGAGAAAAACTGCCCCACCTTGATAAAAGTAGGACCGAGGTGGAGCAGCGTCTCGCGGATCCAGATGGCCCTGGCGCGGCGGCGTTTGGCTTTGCGCTCCGCTGTGGGCTGCCCCCCGTAGCTCCACGCCTGCTGATCCAGCCAGAGGTAAAACAGCCAGGTGAGCACAAATCGCCAAATATCAATGAGGCGGCCCCAGCGGGTGTAGTTTTCTCGGGCCCAACGGTAGGCGGTATAGGGCTTGGCGGGTTCGGATCCCAAAACGGCTCGGGATGGGAGTGTGCTGGCGTTCAAGCGTTTCGACTCCGATACTTCTGCAATTCGGAGCGCAACTGCGCCACCTCTGCCCGCAGGTCGTCTAGGGTTGCCTGCAGGTCTTCTGCCTTGAAGGGGGGTGCCGCCATTTCCTGGGCAGCTAGCGATGCTTCCGCCTCAGCCCGGGCCATGACATCCTGGGCAAAGGTCTGCCAGCCCTCTTGGAGCTCCGCCCACACCTTGCCCACTTCCCCGGCAAGGTCGGCAAGGGTGCTCTCCAGGCGCTCTCGCAGCACGTCGGCCACCGCCTTGCCGACAAAAAAAGCCCGCACAACTGGATTGTTCATGTAACCCAAGTGTTAAGAAGCATCACCCAGATTATAACGAATCTTGCCCCAACCAAGCCGAAGAGCCGATCCACCCGAACGGCGTCGGATGATCGGCTTGAGAGCTTGGCAAGGGCGCAGTGGGTAGGAGGCCGAACCCTCAGCGGCGGTTGGTGGTCATGTCGGGGATCTTCAGATCGAAGACGCTGATGTTTTGCCGCGCTGCCGGCTTGGGATTGAGCATGCGGGCCATGTTGAGGAAGTTTTCCGGATCCCCGGGCTTGGGAGGCCGAGTAATCCGGTAGGTGCGCACCACTTCCCGCGTCGAGCGCTTCACGCCGGAAACATCCCGCCACCGCGCCCCGTAGCGGGGGTTGAGCAAGTTGGTCGGCTTCTCGGAAAGGCGGCGGCGCTGGTAAGGCACCACATCGTCCCCGAAGGCGGCGTTGTACTCCTCACTGTCGACAACGGCGTCGATAAAGCCGTTCAGACCGCGGGTGGCCAGGATGATGGAGTACTTGATGCGCTCCTGCTGGCTGTAGGTGGGCCGGCCCAGGAAGCGCTGGAAGGTGATCTCGACGAAGCGGTAGTTGTCGTTAGGAACCATGACCAGATCCCGGTACACCTCCGACTTGCCCAGGCCACGGATAAACTCCTTCACCGAGATCGCCCCGTTGCGCAGCTGGGACTCCAGCGCTTTTTGCCGGTAGCTCTCCAGCATCAGGTGTTCGCTGAAGATCTGCCGGTAGGCGGCGCGGATGACATTTTCGATGCCCGTCGGGTCGTCGGGGCGATAGGCGGGCGGGGTTTCGTCGCTGGGTACAAAGTAGCGCTCCACCCGCACGCTTTGCGTGGTGGGGCGATCGGCAAGCAGCGGAAGAGTCATAGGTTATGCTCCTGAGGAAACGAAACAACAAAATGGCAGGGGTTATGGATCAGCAGCCAGCTCCTGCTGGCTTAGGCGGGCGCGTAGGGGAATCAAGGGATCCGCATCCTGCAAGGCCATTTGCAGGGCTGCCTCGACGGCAGATCGCAGGGACGCCTCTCCCAGCCGAGCCAAATCCGTCAGGGATCCGACGGCGGCATAGCGAACTCCCCAGTCGGCGTCGCCCAGGCATTGCCGCAACAGGTGCAAGGCTCGCTCTTGATCGGAGAGGGGCCGCCGTGCCGCTACCTGTCCCAGCCCACGGGCCGCCGCTCGCCGCACGCTAGGGGCGAAGTCCGCCACAATGGCTTCCGCCAAAAAGGGGTAGGCATCGCCGTGGCCGATACGGGCCAACGCCCGCACCGAATAGGCGCGCGCCCCATAGTCGAAGCCATCGATGTTGGCCAGCAAAGGCCCTACCGCCGCCTCCCCAAAGCGCAACACCTCTTCCAGCGCGGCCTCCCCCACGGCAGGGCGGTTGAAGCCAAAGGCGCGAATGAGCAGGGGGATCCCTTCCACGTGGCCCAAGGATCCCAGCGCTCTCACCACCCGCAACAGTTCTTCCGCTGAGGTGGCCTGTTCCAGTTCAGCGGCCAGTTGAGCCACAGCAGCGGGAAGCACTTGCGCAGCCGAGGAAGAGGACATAGACAACCCAGAGGCCAAGGTAAGTAAAAAACTAACGAAACATCCAAGCGAGCCAATAGGGGGGGAGAGCCCCAAGCCCTTTCACGTCTAGAACAGCCTGTCCAGTTGCGGGATGATCGCTGCTGCCACCCGATCCGGCGGCACTCGCCCTAACTGCAGCGCCACGTCGAACAGTCGCTTCAGAGCATTGATGCGCAGGTTAAGCGCCACATCGGCTGTCGCCAACAGCGGCGCCCCTGCCACCCAGCCGGATTCTGCCAGATCGAAAAGGGCCGCCTGGCGCAGGCTGAAATTGGGGTGGGCCAGCAGCGCCACCAGAACTTGGGTCAGCTCCTCGGCTTGTGTAAAGCGATAGAGCACCCAAGCGGCTGCCGAACGCACCCGCTCCGAGGGGTGGCTTAAGAAAGGCCGAATCGCCGCCTCGGCCTCGGTGGCGTTGAGCTGGCCCAGCGCTTCGATGAAGGCTTCCCAGGGCTGCTCCTGCTCCCGCGACTGCAGCAAGGCCAGCAAGGGAGCCACCGCCCGCCGGTCTCCCAACTGGGCCAGGGCATAGGCAGCCTCTTCCCGCACATGCAGATCGCTACAGCCAAGGGCCTCGATCAGGCCGGGCACGGCCCGCACGTCGCCAATTTGCCCAAGGGCTTTGGCCGCATTGCGCCGTAGCGGGTAGCCCCCCAAGGCGGTGCGATCCCGCTCATCTCGCAACGCCAACAGCAGTGGCTCTACCCCCCGCGGATCCCGAACCGTGCCCAAGTACCAAGCGGCATAGTACCGATCTTGCGGGTCATCCCCCTGCAGCCGCGCTATCGCCTGCTCCCAGGTGAGCGGCTGGGGCAGCACCGCTGTGTTGGATGTCATGGGAACCCTTGCAGAGCCGTCCATGGAATCGAGGCCACCTTGCCGATGACTGCCGTTGAGCAGAGGGATCCCTTACTCAGCAGCGCCGTTGCTCTGGGCAGGGGCCGCCGATAGAGCAGTGACCTGCACGATTTTGCCGCCCATCCGCAGAATGCGCTGCATCTCCGTGGACAGCCGGCTGTAAGGAACTGTGATGCTCATGGTACTGCGACGCACCTTAGCCGAGGTGGCCAGAGCATCGGGTGGGTTGAGCAGGCCAGTGTACTCAACCTTGTAAACCCGGCTGCCGGCTTCCGTCAAAGTTTCAGGGCCGCTGGTGCTTTGACCAAACATCGTTTTCCCCCGAGTCGAGTTCAACTTTGTGCGGCACCTGGGCACGAAGACCTCTTGACCGCCAGAGAGGCCGCAAAAGCCACCTCTAGAGGCAGAACTGTACCCAGGCACAAAAGCTTGGGAAGCAGGCAGACAACCTAGCTGGCTCGAAGAGAGCCGCGGCGCCGAAAACCTGGAAACGACCAGCTCAGCTCCACTTGGGCTGCTGCCTGCTCTGTAGGGGCACTCAATTGGAAGACGAAGAAAGAGATCGCTCCCCCAAAAACGGGATCTCTACTCTGGCATCCCTTAGCTAAGGGCGTTGATGGCGTAGTCGAAGTAAATGGCTGCTTCGTTCGCCGCTTGGCCCTTCAGCATGCCCAGAGCACGGCTCTTCATGTGCTGCAGAGCTACAATGTACCAGCTCGGGGAGAGGTTAAAGGAGCGGTTCACCTCCCGCAGGCCCGCCACCAGGTATTCATCGAGGGGGCCCGTGCCGCCTGCAACCAGCGAGTAGGTGATAAAGCGCAGGTAGTAGCCAATGTCGCGGGCACACTTGGCCTGAAACACATCGCCGTGACCCATTTCGCCCGGCTGGGTCAGGTAGGGGAAGCGCTTGAACACTTCCTGCACCGCTTCGCGCACCAGCGTTTGTTGGTTTTGGGTCAAGACACGGGCCGCTTCCAGAGAGGCAGCAGCGCGCTGGTAACGACCATTAACGGCCTGCAGCTCGCTGGCATTGAGAAAACGCCCTTGATTGTCAGCAGCGGCAATCGCTTCGGTAATGACAGTTTTCACCTTGCAACTCCTAAATGCGTTGACTGTTAGCAAAAGTCTTAGTTGAGCAGCCGGCACTCCTCCAAGTTGGGAATGCCTGTCTGCCTGTCGGAAAGAAGGGATCTAGGCGATCTCACGGAGCTTTAAAGAGGGACGACCGCTTTTAACTTAAACAATGGCGGCAGCCGCCTTGTCGAAGTAGCTGGCCACCTCGCTTTGCAGCGCCGAGCAGTCGCCAGGGGTGATGCCGTTCGGATCCATGATCTTGGCCAGGGCTTCCTTCTTCATGGCCGCAATGGCGTTGGCCATGGAGCTGGTGGGCACCCCCAGCGCAATGTAGGTCTCCCGCAGGCCGTTGAGGCAGCGATCTTCCAGCACCGAGCTATCCCCCGCCAAGGTGGCGTAGGTGATGTAGCGCAAGATGATCTCCATGTCCCGCAGGCAGGCGGCCATGCGACGGTTGGTGTAGGCATTACCGCCAGGGGCGATCAGATCCGGCTCCTGGGCAAACAGGGAACGAGCCGCGTTGGTTACGATTTGGGCGGCGTTGCTGGTCATGCGGTTGACAGCATCCAGGCGTTTGTTGCCTTCTGCCACCAAAGCCGCCAGACGGTCGAAGTCTTGATCACTTAAAAAGGCACCGCGTGCATCTGCCTGAGCGATCACCCGGGTAAAGGCGTCTTGCATGATGGATCTCCTTCTGGTCTTTCCAAAAAGCGATGGGCGACTGGCTGAACCTCTCAAAAGTGGGATCCCAAACTCTGTTGTTTGCGGGATCCTCCTTGCCCAAAAACCGGGGATCCTGTGGAGCGGGTTGCTCAAAACTACCCCCACCGAAGCCCCAGATTTTGAGACAGGTCAAGAACCTCTGCGACTTTCAGACAGCCGAGCATCCAGGTCAATTTTATAGCGTGGGAGGGATGAGTGTTTTGTGAAGATTTACAAATAAACAGGCACCAGAGTGTCTGCTTGGCCGCCAATCCTCTGGCTCTGTTGGGTCAGCAGGCCAGAAACTGGTCGGCGAGGGCAGTAAAAAAATGTAAACATTCGTTTCACTTGTTTTGAGATAAAGGCAAGCCTCTTGCCCACACACTGCAGCAGTCAATGTTGCGGGGTACCTATGCCTTGCAGGGCAGCTTTGAGATCCCGGCAGAAGTGGGCAATTTGTTGCAGCCCTTGGGCGGGGGTGGGGGCCTTGGCCAGCCGTTGCACAAAGGCACTGCCCACGATCGCCGCATCCGCTCCCCAGAGAGCAATCTGGCGGGCCTGGTCGGGGGTGGAGATGCCGAAGCCTACCCCAATCGGCAGGGAGGTGTATTGGCGCAGTTGCTGCAGCAAGGCCGGGATCCGCTGCTCCAGGGTGGCCCGTTCGCCGGTGACGCCGGTGGTGCTGACCAGGTAGATAAAGCCGCTGGACTGTTGGGCAATACGGCGCATTCGCTCGGCGGGGCTGGTGGGGGCCACCAGCAGGATGAGGTCGATCCCCTCCGCCTGCGTTGCTTCCCGCAGGGATCCGGCCTCTTCCAGGGGCAGGTCGGGGACGACCAAGCCGGCACAGCCGGCCTGGCGCAGTTGCCGCACAAAGGTGGGGATGCCGAGCTGGTGGATGGGGTTGTAGTAGGTGAACAGGACGAGGGGAGCCCGCAGCGAGAGGCCCCGCAAGCCCTGCAAGATGTCGCCCAAGGTGACGCCCCGGCTGAGGGCGCGGGTGGCTGCTGCCTGGATCACCGGCCCATCGGCCAGGGGATCCGAATAGGGCACCCCCAACTCGATGAGGTCGGCGCCGTTCTCCTCCAAAACTTGCAGGGCCGCAAAGGTGGTTTCCAAGTTGGGATCCCCGGCGGTGAGGTAGGGGATGAGGGCGGCTTCGCCGCGGCTGCGCAGCGCCTGAAAACACGCGGTGATCCGGCTGGGCATGGGATCTGTCCAAGCTGAGGAGATGGAGAGCACCCCCTACTGTAGCGCCTGCCCTAGGGGAGGGGCACAAAATCGTAGCCGGTGCCGGAGCGGTTGCCCCGTTCAATGCGCACCAGCACATGGGGAGCATCGCGGTCGCCGGAGGGCAAAAAGCGCACCTCCCCGGAAGCGCCGTCTGGCAAGCGGAAGTTGGGGTCGCCCAGGGCAGTGAGAATGCCGCTGCGGCTGGGGGATCCCTGCCGAATAGCCTGGAGAAAAACACGGGTGGCGTCGTAGGCCAGTGCCGTGCGCCAACTCACCTGCCCTCCCCACATCTGGGCTGCCTTCTGGGCAAAGCCGCGGTTGCGGGGCACGTCGGGATGCCAGGGCACCGCCACCACCAGCCCCTCTACTGCTGCCCCCCCTTCCTTGAGGGTGGTGAGACTAAACAGCACATCCCCCCCCACCAGGGCGAGGGGCTGGCCAAGGGCAGCGTTCTCGCGGGCAACGGCCAGCGCTTTTTCGGCCACGGAAGCCGTGGGCGCCAAGAAAGCCGCCTGAGATCCCTGCCCCAGAGCTGTCTGCAGGCTGGCCTGGGGGTTGAAATCGGCTGCCGACAGGTCGAAGGTCGCCAGCACAACGCCCCCTTCGCTGGTCAGGGTAGCGGCAAAGGCGTCGCGCAGGCTGGTGCTGTAGGCGCTGTTGGGGTTGTAGAAGATGGCCACCCTCTGCAGGCGCAGTTTGTTAAGGACATAGCGGGCCAGTTGCGTGCCAGCAATCTGGTCGGAGGGGACGGTGCGAAAGATGGCGTTCCCCAGCAGGCTGATGCGGGTGCTGGTGGAGGTGGAGGAGATCATGGCCAGGCCGGCAGACTGATAGATCTCAGCCGCCGCCAGGGTGGCATCGCTGGCGTTGTGGCCGATCACCCCCAGGATCTCGGGCTGGCCCACCAGGGCTTTGGCCACTGCCGCCGCTCGCTCTGGGTTATCCCCGTCGTCGGCAATCACCACCCGCAGCAGCCGCCCTGCAATACCCCCTTGCTGAAATAGCTCCTCTTGGGCCTGGGCCACGCCGCGCAGGGTCTCCTTGGCGCGGTTGGGGTTGCTGGAGATGGGCACCACCACGGCTATGCTCAAGGGGTTGCCCTGCTGCTGGGCGCGGGCGTTGTTGAGGAAAATGCGAGCTTCCGGGTCGTTGCGGTTGTTCTGTAGCCCCATCTCTAGGAGCGGGATCGCCGCGCCGAAATTGCCCTGGCGCAACAGCTCTGCTGCAGCCACGGCGGCGGGACTGCTATCGGCAAACAGGGTGCGCTCGCCGCTGGTTAAGAGCAGATCTTGGGCCCTACCGCCCAACCCTGGCAGAGGGATCCCTTCTGGCCAGCGGATGTAGCCCGCCTGCCAGGCGCGATGACCACCCCAGAGGAGCAATAGCCCTAGGGCAATGTAGACGATAGGGGGTGGAGACTTCGCAGCCATGGGCCCCAAGGAAGAGAACAGCAGAATCCGGACAGCAGGGGTACCGCTCACGCCTTCAGGAAGCTCTTGGACCCCCCCTCTTCAAGGATCTTCAAGAACTTTCTTGAAGTATACGCTAAGGATCGGGACGGTAGGAAGGGCTGTTGCGGTATTGGCGCTCCAGTTGCTCCACAATGGAAACAGGAACAGATGGGGTTGCCGGGGGCTCTTCTGGAGGTGCGCCGGCCTGTGGCTCGGTCTCCAAGTTAGCCGGCTGAGAGGTGGCCCAAACGACTCCTGCGATCAGCAAAAGAACCAAAGCGGCAGCGTAAAGAAATGCGGCAATGGCCATTGGGGCAAGACTCTAGCTTTCCGCTCCGAAAGACTTATGCAACGCTGAACAAAGCAGAACTTTGCCCAGCATCGCTGCTTTCTTCCTGCTTCAGCGACCCATGACTAGCGGCAGAGTTCACCCCTACCACCCCGCCAGAGGGATCTCCACAGGCGTCACTTCCCCCAGAGCTTGAGGTAGTTCTGTACCACCGCAACAGGTTTAGGGCTGCATTCAAGTCGCGGTCTAGCTCCAGACCACAACACGGGCAGCAGAACATCCTTTCCTGTAGCGGCATCTTCTGTCGGTGCCCACAGCGAGAACACAGTTGGCTGGACGGATAAAACCTATCCGCCACCACCACCTGACAGCCGTAGAGCCGGGCCTTATACTCTAGCTGTCGCCGAAACTCGTAAAAGCCACAATCTGACAGCGCTCCTGCCAGCTTGTGGTTCTTAAGCAGGTTCTTCACCTGCAAGTCCTCAATCACCACTACCCGATATTTCTTGGCCAGGTAGGTCGTTAGCTTGTGCAGATTGTCTTGCCGAATGTCTGCCACCCGCTTATGGGCCTTAGCGAGCTGGGCTACTGCCTTCTTACGGTTAGCGGATCCCTTCTGCTTACGACTCAGTCGCCGTTGCAGCCTGGCCAGACGCTTCTTCGCTTTGTAATAGGGCTTTGGATTCTCGAATACTTCCCCGTCGGAACAGGTGGCCAAGCGATTGATACCTAAGTCTACTCCCACAACTTCCCCGGTCTTCTCCACCTGAGGCGCCGGAGCTTCATACTTGAAGGAGACATACCAATGTCCAGCGCGAAGACTAATGACCACGTTCTTGGGTGTGGCAGTGGGGAGCAGCTCCGCACAGCGTAACCAACCAAGGATAGGTACCTTGATGCGGTCACCAGAGATGCGGATGCTACCTTCCAAGTAAAAGCTGTCTCGCACTCCCTTGCGTTTGAAGCGGGGGAACTTCCCCAACCCACTCCGCCAGCGCTTAAAGGCTTGCTCCAAGTTGCGGAGGGCCTGCTGAGGAGCGCATTTGGAGACCTGGTAGTACCAGGGATTTTCTTTCTTCACCTCGGCTACCAAGCGCTTGTGCAGGTCAATAGCCGTGGGTAGCTTCTGTTTGGATTCAACAGCCTGCTTGCAGATAGCCAGACCCCAGTTGTAGGCGTGACGAGCTACCCCTGCATGCTGAGCGGCCAAGGTCTTTTGCCGGTTATTTAGTTCCAATCGGGTGCAAAAACCTAGCAACATAACTTTGGGATAGCCGCGGCAGCACGCTTAATTCAGTATGGCTATTTTAGTTCCGTAAGACAATATGTTGTTCAGCAAATTCAGGACTAGAGGCTTTCCCTTCCCATGATAGAGGTTGTCGAAAACCCTTTGCCTCAGGATCCGCTCGAGCAAGCCCTGTGGGACTGGCACCGGGGCCAGGCGAGGGGATCCCTGCTCTTGCACGCCTACAGCGCCGAGGGGATCCCGCTGGCAGAGGAGCCCCAGGTGGTCTCGCCGGAGGTGTTCTTCACCCAAGAGCTGCCGGAGGTGGAGGCCCTGGCCTTAGAGCTCTGCCGCGGTCGGGTGCTGGACATTGGCGCCGGCACGGGCCGCCACAGCCTGCTGTTGCAGGAGGAGGGGTTTGCCGTAGCCGCCCTGGATCGCTCGCCGGTGGCGTTGCAGATCATGGCCGAACGGGGGGTGCATTGCCGCATCGCCGCCGACCTGTTCCACTGGGAGGGGCCGGAAGAGCCCTTCGATACGCTGCTGCTGCTGATGAACGGCGCCGGCCTGGTGGGATCCCTGGCGGGGTTGGAGCGCTTTTTAAGCTTGGCCCGCCACTGGGTTCAGCCCACCGGCCAGTTGCTTGTGGATTCCACCGATCTAGCCGATCTCAGTGAAGAGGGCGACGCGGCGGATCTGCCGCAGGTAGAAAGTTCAGCTAATTCTGAAGCCGAGGATCGGGAGAAGGGGAGAGACTGCAGAACAGCGGGCGAGGCAAAAGCCAGGGTGGTGAACTTTGTGGCCGAGTACGGCGGGCAGCGCGGGGATCCCTTTCCCTGGCTGTTTGTGGATCCGGAAACCCTGCTGCGCTGTGCCCACGCCAACGGCTGGCAGGGACAAATTCTCTACCAAGAGCCGGAGGGGGCCTTTCTGGCACGGCTTGCGCCTCTCTAAGCGCAGCCCCTTAGTGGGACAGGATCTGCGACAAGAAAAGGCGAGAACGCTCTTCCTTGGGGTTGCTGAAAAACTCTTGGGGGGTGTTTTCTTCCACGATCTTGCCGCGGTCGAAGAAGACAATCCGATCCGCCACCTCGCGGGCAAAGCCCATCTCGTGGGTTACACACACCATGGTCATGCCCGAGCGGGCCAGCTCCCGCATCACGTCCAGCACCTCTTTGACCATCTCCGGATCCAAGGCCGAGGTGGGCTCATCGAAGAGCATCACCGCCGGATTTATGGCCAAAGCGCGGGCAATCGCCACCCGCTGCTGCTGCCTCCCCGAAAGTTGACCAGGATACTTCTCGGCTTGCTCGGCGATCCCCACTCGTCTCAACACCTCCATAGCCCGTTCAACTGCCTCGGCCTTTTTCTATCTATTTCTATGAGCGCAACTGCTGAAGCGAGTGGAGCTAGCTTTCTGGCCCGCCATCGGCGGAACATCGCTGTCTCTCTGGCCCATCGTCTAGAAGCAGCCAGGGCAGCCAACAACACCCACCTGCTGGAGTTGCTGGAACAGGAGCATGACTCTAGTCAATAATAAGCTCAACTATACTGAAAATAATGTATAATATGTTCAGTACGGATTACTACCAGTTGATCTTTCTGTTTACTTTCGAGTCTGCCAACATGGTAGCCAAAGCAAAGCAGAAAATTGGTAGTAAGACGACACGGAAACTGCGCTTTGGGTATTCTACTCAAAGCTTTGCGGGATACCGCCATTCTGTTTGGACTCCGTCCCGCTAACGCGAATGGAAACAAGCAGAATGCTATCGCTGCATAGTTGAACAGTGATGTTCAGCAGTGTTCAGCGTAAATGTATCAGCAACGGCAACCAGCAGCAGAGTCCAGCGGCAGGGATCCCTCTGTTTCGGGTCTATGGCGCCACCTTTGGGAGGGTCTGAGCATCGGTTATCGGGCTTTAGGCGGAGGTGGGATCCGCTTGTTAGGATTGACCTAAATCACGGGAGAGGCGCGGGGATGGTTTGGCAATTGCTGACGTGGCCGGCCCAGAGCTTGCTGTGGTTGGCGGAGCAGATTCGCGAGCGGGCCGAGGCACAACTCGACAGCAAAGAAAACCTCCAGAAAGAACTCACCGCTCTCCAGATTCAGCTCGATCTGGGGGAGATCGATGAAGAGACCTATAGCCAGCGAGAAGAGGAGATCCTGCTGGCTCTGGAAGCCCTGGCCCAGGCCGAAGCCGGCAGTGCCGACGAGGATCCCTGAGTTCTGCGGGGGATCAGAACATGGGAGAATAAGCTTTGGTTGACCTCATTTTCCTACCCTGGGTTGCTTTCCATGGCCGAATCCCGCGAAACCTTAGTGCTCCGCGACGAGCAGAACCAGCCTCTGAAATGCGAGATCCTGAGGCAGGTGGTCATTGAGGAACAAGCCTATGCACTGGCCACGCCCGTGGACGCCGTGATCAAAGTTCTGGTTTGGGAGGGGGAAGAAGAGCCCGGCCAAGCGGTGAACGGAGATGCGGACATGGAAGGGATCCTGGATGAGCCGGATCCAGAGGAGCTCCAGGCTGCTATCCCCACCATCCAGGCCGTCTTGGAGGAGTTGAACTTGACTCTGCAGCAAAACGGCTTCGACATCCTGACGGTGCAGGGAGAGTTGCCCCCTGTTGAAGAGGAAGATGTGTTCGAGCTGGGCGAAAGCGAGGAAGATGCCCAGGAATTCCAACTGCTGGCTACCTTCTTCTACAAAGACAAGAAATACGGCATCTTTACGCCCCTCGACCCAGTTCTGGTCTACGTGGCCCTGCCTGACGAGGGGGATCCCTACCTACTGAACCCAGAGGACTCGCCAGCCCTGTTCGACCAACTCAATGCTGTGCTGCTCGATCTGGACGAGGTAGTGGAAGAGGAGGAGTACGATGATGAAGAATATGACGATGAAGACGAGGACTAGGCAGCTCGGGGTTTCTGCCTGAGAATTGAAGGCACCTGGGCCAAAAAGCCCAAAGGTGGAAGTACCAAGCCTCTTGCCCCAATGCAGCCCCTTGGTTGCCGCTCAAGTCGATTGGGCGGAGTCTTTTTGTTGCCAGCGCCAGCTAGGGGAGCGGCAGATAATGGAAGGAGGCCCTCGTTCAGTTCCCCAGGCGTTGCCCGATCCCAAGGAGCAGCAGGGATGCAACCGGTTGACCTGACCACCCTCCGTGCTGTGCTGGCAGATCTAAAAGGGGCTGAGGCCGGGGGGGATCCCTTGCTGCCTGCCCGCGTGGAGTGGATCCAGCAGACGGATCTGTGGACGGTGGTGATTGGCCTGCGCACCCTCAAGGCGCGTCCTTGCTTGCTACTGTCTTGGCATCCTCAGGCGGCCCGAGTTCACCTCTGTCAGGCTCCCCCCAAGGAAGCAGAGGACTTGCCCTTTAGCCAACACCTGCAACGGCACCTGCGGGGTTTGGCGCTGACGGAGCTGGCGCTGCTGGACGAGTGGGAGCGGGTGATTGACTTTCGCTTTGCCCCTCGCCCCGCGGATCCCCCTCAACGCCACCTTTATCTGGAAGTGATGGGCAAGTACAGCAACGCCATCTTGGTGGACGAGGGGGGCATGATCTTGGCCTGCGGCCACGGGGTAAGCGAGCGACAGTCGCGGGTACGGCCGGTGCAGCCGGGTCTACTTTACGAAGCTCCCCCTGCCCTCAGCGATCCCATCCCCCAGCGAGCCGAGCCCTTCTCCCAGTGGCAAGAGCGTCTTGCCCTAATCCCTGGCCCCATTGCTCAGCGGCTGCTGCGCTGCTACCGCGGCCTGAGCCGGCATTTGGCAGAGGCCATGTGCCTGCAGGCCGGGATCCCACCCCAAACCCCCAGCAACCAACTCTCGCCCCAGGAGTGGCAGGCCCTGTTTTTTTGGTGGCAGGACTGGCTGGCCCGCCTGGAAACGGCTCAGTTTAAGCCGGCCCTTACCCCCCAGGGGTACACTGTTCTCGGCTGGAGGGGCTCTGGCGGGGATCCCTCTACACCCAACTTGCATCAGCTCCTGGAAGCCTACTACCAAGCCCAGCTCAACCGCGAACGCTTTGAGCGAGAGCGGCAGCGCCTGGGGCAAAAGCTGGCTGCCCTGCTGAAAAAACTCCGCCAGCGGCAAGAGCACTTCGAGAGGATGCTGGCCGACTCGGCCCAAGCGGAAGCCTCCAAGCAGGCTGCCGATCTGCTCATGGCCCATCTCCACCTCTGGCGGCCAGGGCTGAGCTTGATGGAGCTGCCAGACTTTTTTAGCGGCCAGATGGTCAAGATCCCGCTGGATCCGGAGAAAAACGCTGTTCTCAACGCCCAGGCCTACTACCGCAAGCACCGCAAACAAAAACGAGCCCAGGAGGCCGTCCAGCCCTTGCTAGAAGCTGTAGCGCAAGAGATCCGCTACCTGGAGCAGGTGGAAGCGACCCTGCAGCATCTGGGAACCTATCGGGATCCCCAGGACTTGGCCGCCCTTCGAGAAGTTGAGACCGAGCTGATTCAACAAGGCTACCTAGAGAGCCCCAGCCGGGCAGAGGGATCCAGACGGGCCTCTTCAGCCAGCTTCAACCCCTATCGCTTCACTAGCCCCAGCGGCTTCTCCATCTGGGTGGGGCGCAACAACTGGCAAAATGATCGGCTGACCTTCCGCGTGGCCCAAGACCAAGATTGGTGGTTTCACGCCCAAGAGATCCCCGGTAGCCACGTGCTGTTGCGCCTGCCTCCGGGCGCGGTGGCCGAAAGTGAAGATCTGCAGGCGGCTGCCGATCTGGCGGCGTATTTTAGCCGCGGTCGCTTCAGCGACCAGGTACCGGTGGTGTATACCCGCCCTAAGTGCGTCTTCAAACCCAAGGGATCCCCACCCGGCATGGTGGTTTACCAGCAGGAGCAGGTGCTGTGGGGCCGTCCCAGCCGTGCCCAGTTGCTTGTGGAAAAGGAGGGGGCGCCCAAGCCGGAGGTTCCAGCAGAGCTACAGCCCTCTACTTGGGGTTGACTACGGATCCCATAAACAGCACAGTTTGCGCCTCCCGGTTGGCTCCGGAGGCCACAATGGCAAACCAGAAGGGGCGATCTGCTACGAACTGGAAGGGCTCTTGCCGGTCGCTGGCGGTGCGGGAGACGATGACCCCGGTGGCGGCTGCCGCCCCGGATCCCTTTTCATCTACTTCGATGGCCGCCTTGTGCAAGACTCTGCTGACCTGCGTCGGCTCTGGGGTCATCTGGCTGAAATCGGCCCGACGGGAAAAGGCGATCCCCAGGCCCAACTGCTGCAAAGCCGGCACCAGATCGGTCTCGTAGGCCAGCTTAAACTTGGGGAGCCGCAGCGAGCCGGGGCGGGTGGGCAGGGATCCCGTCCATTCTTGCCAAGTTTCTGGGCTGAGCTCCTGTCGCAGGGCTTCCAGGCTCACCCCTGGCTTGGGCAGCAGGATCACCATAGCCAGTTCCCCTTCCCCATAGGGCAGGCGCACCACCTGGAGCTGCTCGGTCTCCCGGTAGCCGTAGCGACCGGATTGGGCCATCAGCAGCACTTGGACACGGCGGCCATCTGGGCGGGTAAAGGGCTGGGGCTCTGTCAGGGCCGGATCGAAGGGTTGGGTCCACTCTCCCTTGAAGTAAATGGCGTTGAGCAAAACCAGCCTGTCTTCCCGGCTGAGGCGATCCACGATGCGGTCGATCTGGCCCTGGGTGCGCTCGGCTACCCAACGGTTAATCGCCTGCACCGTCTGGCGGGATCCCAGCTCCACCCGATTGGCCACTGCTTGGTAATAGGTGGCCAGCGCCTGCAAAAAGGGAGGCCGCAGGGTGAGGGTTTGATCGACCCAAAGGCCGTTGGCAATTTGCACCTGGATCGGCCCTTCTGCTTGGGATCGCTCCACCAGCCAGCGCGCCATCTGGGCATTGGTCCAGTTCAACTCATGGAGGGAGAGGTCTTGGGCCTCCAGCACCTCGGCCATGGCCGCCTGCGTTTCCCCAGCGGCGCCATTGTACAGCATGCTCAGAGCCAAGTGAATGCTCAAAGGAGAGAAAAAGAGGTTCTCTTGCGGCTGCTGCTGGAGCAGGCGATCAAACAGCTTTAGCGCAAAGCGACTTTGGGCTTGTTGGGCCACAGCCTCTTCTCCATAGCCTTCCCCATAGGTCACCGTTGGCTCAAAGGGAATCCGCACCGGGGTTTCCTGTGAACGGGATCCCATCCCGTGAGTGGGCCAGAGGCCCAGGCTCAGTAAACTCAGCAGAGCCAGAAGAGGGATCCGGCTCACCAAGGATCGATTAAACAGGTCTTTCATAGGGCTCTCCTGGCAGAGTCTATGGCTATGCTATCGGGTCGGTTGTGGACTTCCCTTGCCCAGGGCCGCCATTCCGGCTGCGCTCAAGGGGGAAAAGCACAGGCCGCTTCCGGCAAGCAAGAATTGGCAAGGCTCTCCCAGGGGGGAACTTCCTGCGTCTGGCTGGTCAAGTCGCAGCAGCAGCGTCTGGCGCGATAGGATGAAGCCTGCACAGGAGAGTGCCACATGGTTCTGTTCACGATACACGTTCCAAAAGGGTGCAGAGTCGCCTTGGGCCTGGCTCTACTGCTCCTGGGATCCGGCTTGGGATGTACTGCTGCCACGGAGAGATCTCCCGCCTCACAAACTCAGGTAACCGAAGCCATCTCTCCATCCCCCCCAGCCATAGGGCAGCCCCAGCAACTGCCGGTTGAAGCCGAAGTCACCCTTGCCGGCCAACGCTTTGAGCTAGAGGTGGCCCGCACCCCTGAGCAACAGCGCTTGGGCCTGATGTTTCGCACCGATTTGCCGCCGGATCGGGGCATGTGGTTTCCCTTTGATCCGCCCCAGCCAGCTTCTTTTTGGATGTTCAACACCCTGATCAACCTGGACATCATTTTCCTCTACCAAGGCAAGGTGGTGTACATTGCCGCCGATGTGCCCGGTTGCCCCGCCCAACCCTGCCCCGTCTATGGGCCACCCTCTGACCAGTTGGTAGATGGCGTGCTGGAGTTCCGCGGCGGGACGGCGGCGGCCTTAGGTTTGCAAGTGGGAGATACGGTTGAGATCCGCGAGCTTCCCAGCTCCGCCCCTTGATCTCTATCTCCCCTCTCCCTTTGGGAGAGGGGCTGGGGGTGAGGGAAGACAAGCTTGCAGAAGAGGTTGAGACCATGCTCCTGGGATCCCAAAAGCTGCCGTTGGCCGTCTTGCTTGCGGCCTGGGATGATCTTTTCAGGGATCTTTGCGATGATTTTTGAGGGTCGCCAACTGCTTTGAGATTGATGCCAAGAGGCGACCGCGAGCCCAGGATGGTTTGGCTACTGCCGGCAAAGCCCTATGGATGTTAGCAGCGTAACTCAGTGGCTGGGGGTTGGGGTCGTTGCCCTGGCTTCCGTCCTTTGGGCCGAGGTTGTGCGGGATGAGCGCCATTGGCTGGCCCACCAGTGGCCCTGGCTGATGCCCAAGCACACTCTGCACCACCGCCTGTTTCGCCCCGATCTCAGCGTGGTAGACCCGAAGCTGTACCGAGAATCCCAGTGGCACCACGATGTCCCCGAAGCGGCGACGATGATCCTGGCCGGGATCCCTTGGGTGGTGCTGTTGGGACAGGGATCCTGGCTGTATGGCCTAGCGGCGGCGGTGGGGGTACTCTACTCGGCCAGTTTTCTGGTTGCCGGCATGTTGCGCGGCTGGGGGCTGGCCCTGCAGACGGACATTACCCACCAACCCGGGCCTTTCCCTGCTCCTCCTGCCCAGTGGCATGTCAACCGCGCCTACCACTGGCGGCACCACTTCGACGATACCAACGCCTACTTTTGCGGCACCCTGACCTTAGTGGATCGGATCATGGGCACCAGTCTCTCCTTTAAAGGCAAGCGCGTGGCCGTCACCGGTGCCTCTGGCACTCTGGGCCGGGCCCTCTTGAAGCACTTTTCCCGCCATGGGGCCAAAGTCATCGCCCTCAGCTCCCATGCGGATTCGGTCGCCATCGAAGTGGACGGCCAGCCCCAGCCGGTGGAGACCATCCACTGGCAGGTGGGTCAGGAGGGATCCCTGGCCGGGCTCCTGGAACGAGTCGATATCTTGGTGATCAACCACGGCCTCAACGTGCATGGGGAGCGGGATCCCGAGTCGGTCCACCAGTCCTATGCTGTCAACACCTTCTCCGCTTGGCGCCTGATGGAGCTGTTTTTCCAAACGGTGCGCGGCAATCGGGAAATGGCCACCAAAGAGGTTTGGGTGAACACCTCCGAAGCCGAGGTCAGCCCTGCTTTTAGCCCTCTCTACGAGCTCTCCAAACGGGCCCTGGGCGATCTGGTTACCTTACGCCGTCTCGATGCCCCCTGTGTGGTGCGCAAGCTCATCCTCGGGCCCTTCAAGAGCCAGCTCAACCCGATTGGAGTCATGTCAGGCGATTGGGTGGCCGCCCAGATCCTGGCCCAGGCCAAGCGCGATTGCCGCAACATCATCGTTACCATCAACCCCCTCACCTACCTGCTTTTCCCGCTGAAAGAGTTGGCCGTCAGCACCTATTTCCGCTTGTTCAGCCGCCGCTCTTCTCGCCCAGCTCTTCTGGGTCCGGCCGCCGGGATCCCTTTGATTTAGGGGGGCCGCAAATCCTGCCCGGCTCTATGGCATCAGGCGCAAAACTGGGGTAAGACAAGAGCAGGTTCCTTGGCGGCAGGGGATGGGATCCCTTGCGCTAACCCGAACTTTTGGGGAGCGAGAGGGCTCTTCCGCTCGATCTCCCTTATGAACCCTGGGTGTGAGGAGTAGGAGTGAGTGTAAACATGGTGCGACAGTGGGTGAGCGCAGTCCTCTGCGTGGTGGGCGGGGCTTTAATGCCGGGGCTTTTGTCCGGCTGTGCCATCCCGATGCCTTCGGCATCCGCGGGAGTTTCTGAGATCCAGGTGCGCTTGGTGCATGTGGCCCCCAATGCCCCTCGGATCGACTTGGAAGTGGGAGGGGTAAGGGCTGCTCAAGGTGTAGCCTATGGCTCGGTGAGCGAGTACGTGCGTATGCCGGCGGGCGAGTACGACATTGTTTTGTTTTCAACCCCTGAGACGACCAGCCCTGGCCAGCCCGCGAGTTTTAAGGACTCCGTTCCGCTAGCGCGAACGGTTGCGGCCAGAACTGTGGCCAACCTCAGAGGCGGGGGAGTGTTCTCGGTGGTGGCTGCTGACGAGCCCAATCGCGTGACGGCCTTAGTTTTGGAAGACAACATCAACTCGCTGTTTGACCAAGCCCTGGTTCGGTTTGTTCACGCTGCCCCTGATGCGCCGGCCCTGCAATGGCAGGGGGAGCAAGGGCGGGTGCTGATACCTCAGTTGGCCTTCGGGCAAGTTTCCACCTTTCAAGCCATGCGACCCGGCTTTACCCAAATTCAGGTGGCCATAGCTCCTTCAGCCCCCGCGCCAGGTGGGCAGTCGTCTCCTGGCCGGAGCATTCCCTTGCAACGGTTTGACCTCCAGTTAGAGGCAGGGAAAGTCTATACCCTTTACGTGGCGGGGCTGATGCGCAGCAATCCGGGCCTAAACTTGGTGCTGGCAGAGGAAACGCGGGCTCGTAGGCTCCTATAGCAAGGCTGCTTGCGGCTTGATCCTCTCTATACTGTGAGACTAGCCAGTCGTCTCTAGCTTTGGGGACACAGCCCGTGGATGCCTTATTTCAAGTGGTGGTGCTCAGCCAAACCCCAGATCCCGAACGGGTGATCTACCAGGCGATGCACCAAGATCACAGCCCTGATTTTGTTACCCCAGAGAGCCGGATCCCGGAAAAATATGGCGAGGCCGTGGTGCGGCATCTGCTGGAGGGCAACCGTGGCCACTATGGGCCGCTGGAGCACCCTCAGATCACGTTTGGGGTAGGCTATTTTCCCCATGCTGTCATGCAACAGGCCCGTACTCATCGGGTGGGAATTTCTTTCGACGTTCAATCTTTTCGATATACAGGCCAGCAAATTGCCGATTTGGGCAAAAGACTCTTGTCTGGGCCCCGGAGAACGCCCCCCAACCCCCCGCCCGGCCCCCCCAACCAGCCCCCCAGCCCCCCGTATACGGGGGGCTGGGACGAAACTTCTGCTTTTGCCGACAAAACCGGGGCAGAGTTAGCTTTGCAAGAGTTGGAAACTCTATTTTACGTTCCCGCCAGCGTCAAGGAAGGCAAAGCCAAAACCCGCCAAGGCTTCAAGCCCATCTCTCCCGAGGCCCTAAACATCATTCTTGAGCAGTATCGCAGCCAGGCCATTGCCTATTATCGCCTGGTCGAAGAGTGTGGGGTGCCCTATGAGGATGCTCGTAACATCATCGGCTACGGGATCCGCCAACATTTTGTAGTGTCTTTTAATTGCCGCAGCTTGATGCACTTTCTGGATTTGCGGGCTAAGGAGGATGCCCAGCGGGAGATCCGCGAGCTGTGCGAGTTGATGTGGCCCCACTTCGAGGCTTGGTGCCCCCATGTGGCCGCCTGGTACCGCCAAAACCGCTGGGGCAAGGCCAGGCTTTCTCCCTAACAAGTTCCCAACCATTGGGGACGACTATGGATCCCAAAGCTTATGAACAAATGGCAGGCCTAGAGGATCGACATTGGTGGTTTGTGGGCCGCCGACAGATTCTCAGCCGGGTTATTGCAGGGATCCCTCTTCCTCCCTCAGCTTGTATCTTGGAAGCGGGATGTGGCAGCGGTGGCAACCTGGAAATGTTGTCTCAGTTTGGCCAAGTCTGGGCCATGGAAAGAAGCGAAATAGCATTGCCTTTGGCCCGGGCTCGTGGCATTGCGATTGTGGAAGAAGGCGAATTGCCGCATCGGATCCCTTTTGGCTCTCAACAATTTGATTTAATTGCTCTGCTGGACGTTCTGGAACATTTAGACGAAGACACAGCAGCTCTGGAAGCCCTCATCCAGAGGTTAAAGCCATCTGGCTACATGGTGATCACGGTGCCGGCTTATCCCTGGCTGTGGAGCGCCCATGACGAGCTCAATCACCACAAGAGACGCTACACAGCGGCACAACTTCTCTCCTTACTCAAGAGCGCCGGCTTGCAAATTCATACCTTTACCTTTTTCAACAGCTTTCTCTTCCCTCTGGCAGCAGGGATCCGCCTAGCCCAGAAAATACTTCGCCTGCGGGAAAGTCCAGACTTGAAAATGCCGCCCCTTTGGCTCAATCAACTTCTAGCAGAGATTTTTGCCGCGGAAGCCTATTTGATCCCCAAGTTTTCGTTGCCCTTTGGCCTGTCGTTGTTGGCGGTAGCCAGCCCTATTGCGGCAGCGGGACGGAGCCCTTTGAAAATTGCTCCTCTGGGAAACTGAGCCTCTTAATCCTCAACTTCTCGCCGTTATTACCAGTTTTTTGAGTCAACTTGGCCGATCGCGCTAGCGAGACGGAGTCCTTGCAGCCTCAAGGGGATAATCTTTTCATAAGATTGTTCCCAGTCTTCGTTTTTGGAGGAGATAGCTCTTGGCCGATCGCGCTAGCGGGACGGAGTCCTTTCGCACCAGGGAGACGGAACCTTTGCGCAGCTACGCCCTTCGCTTGGATCCGCATCGTCTGTGGGTGCCCCTAGCTTGCTTCGGGGATGGCCTTTGTATTTGGTTGGCCTTTGGGGCAGGTTACTGGCTGCGCAGCTTGCGCCCTCACCAGCTTTTGCCGTGGGATGTTTATGCCGGCCTGGGATTGCTGACCGTTCTCAGCTACTGGGGCGTTCAGGCCGGTTTGGGCGGATATGGCGAATCGAAGCGCCTATCCCGCTTTGAGGAATGGGCCAGTTTGCTGCTGGGGCTGGGGGTGACCTTTGGCCTGGTGTTAGCAGGGGCCTTCTTCGTGCGCTCTGTCTCGCTGTCGCGCTTGGTAGTGGGCTATGCCGGCCTGCTGGCCCTGCTCGGCTTGACAGTAATGCGGACAGCGCTGCGGCTGGGCATGGGCTGGCTCTACGCCCGCGGTCAGGGGAGGCGACGGGTCATCTGGGTGGGATCCGGCTTGCTGTTGGCCGAGGTGCTGGAGCGGCTAGAGCGCTGCCCGGCTTTGGGGTTTGAGATCAAGGCTTGGGCCGTGGCCGGGGATCCCTCGGCGCCAGAAGCGGGGCCTCTGCAAAAGCTGGAGCGCCTGGATCCCGCTCATCTGGTGGCCTATGTGCAAGCTCACCCTGAGATCCAAGAGGTGTGGTTTGGGCAGCCGGAGCTGGCCAACGCGCCCCTGCTTCTTACTTTGCAGGCTCTGTCGGTGCAGGTGCGCCTGGTGCCAGATATTCTTGGCTTCTTAACGGTTAACCTGCAGTTCCACTCTCTGGACGGGATCCCGCTGCTGACGCTGCGCCACCCCCCTTTGCGCTACGCCCACAACCGTTTCCTCAAGCGAGCTATGGACATCTTGGGAGCTTCCCTGGGCTTACTGTTGCTCAGCCCCCTGTTTGTGGTCATCGCCGTGCTGGTGGCCTGCAGCAGCCCCGGCCCCATCCTGTATTGGCAGGAGCGGGTGAGCTTGGATGGGCGTCGCTTTTGGATTGCCAAGTTCCGCACCATGCGGGTGGATGCTGAAGCACCCGGCCAGCCGCGCTGGACGCGCCCCGGGGATCCGCGCCGAACCAAGATAGGAGCCTTTTTGCGCCGCACCAACCTGGACGAGCTGCCCCAACTGTGGAACGTCCTGAAAGGGGAAATGAGCCTAGTGGGCCCCCGCCCAGAGCGGCCCTACTTTGTCGAGCAGTTTAGCCAGGAGATCCCCAAGTATCCGGATCGGCATTTGGTAAAAAGTGGCCTCACCGGCTGGGCTCAGATCCACGGCCTACGGGGGGATACCAGCATTGCCCGCCGCACCCAGTATGATCTCTATTACGTGCAAAACTGGTCGCTGTGGCTGGATCTGCGCATCTTGGCCATCACCTTCTGGCAAGGGATCCGCGGACGGCTGGCCGGATACTAGGGGTTAGCGTATGCCATTCTCCCCCCAAGAGCTGCTCTACGAGGGCAAGGCCAAGCGCATCTACCGCACTGCCGATCCCAGGGTTTATCTTTGCCAATACAAAGACGACGCCACGGCCTTCAACGCCCAAAAGCGGGGATCCATCGCCGGCAAGGGAGAGGTGAATTGCACCGTCTCCAGCCATGTGTTTGCCTACCTGGCGCAGCAAGGGATCCCCAACCATTTCTTGGCCCAAACCGGCCCCACCGAGATGCAGGTGCGAGCCTTGCACATCCTGCCTTTGGAAGTGGTGGTGCGCAACCGCACTGCCGGCAGCCTCTGCCAGCGCTTAGGCCTGGAGCAGGGCCTGCCCATCGAGCCACCCCTGGTGGAGTTCTACTACAAAAACGACGCCTTGGGAGATCCCCTGGTCACTCCCGACCACATCCGCCTGTTGCACCTGGCCACGCCGGAGCAGGTGGAGAAACTGGGATCCCTGGCTTTGGCAGTCAACACTCACCTTGGCAACTTCTGGCGGCGCTGCCGGCTGGAGCTGGTGGACTTTAAGCTGGAGTTTGGCCTGGACGAGGAAGGGCAGATTTGGCTGGCGGACGAGATCAGCCCCGACACCTGCCGCCTGTGGGATCTCCAAGGGACCGAGCCGCGGGTGCTGGATAAAGACCTTTTTCGCTTTGATCTCGGCGATCCGGCAGCCGGCTACCAAGAGGTGCTGCAGCGAGTGCTCCAGGCTACTGATCCCAATCTCCCCTCTCCTGCAGCGCGGGAGAGGGGCAGGGGGTGAGGGTGCCATGACTTCTCCCCGCCCCCCCGGCCCTGACGAGCGCTTCCGCCGCCAACTGGCCGACCTGTTGGACACCTGGGTGGAGCAGGGGCTCATCCAGCCGGCGCAGCGGGATCGCCTGCGCGAGCACTACCAACTGGACAGCTTGCCGCGAACAGCTGGCAGCCGCTTTGCCCTGTTGCTGCTGCTGTTGGGCGCCGTGCTGGTGGGCTTGGGGGTGATCTCCTTCGTGGCCGCCAACTGGGACGCCATTCCCCGCTCGGCCCGAGCCTTGGGATCCCTGGCCCTCATGGTGGGGCTGCAGGTGGCCGGCTTGCGGCTCTGGCAGCAGGGATCCCCGCGCTTAGGCAGCGCTTTGTTGATGGCCGGCGAGCTGTCTTTGGGGGCCGCCATTGGCTTGATGGCCCAGTGGGTTCAAATCGGGGGATCCCTGGCGGGCTTGTTTTTGGGCTGGGGGCTGGGCAGCTTGGCCGTGGCCTACAGCTTGGTCCACACCCCCAGCGGCATCTTGGCCTGTCTCTTATTCGCCCTGGCTGGGATAACTACCCTGTGGGAGGAGGGGATCGGCTCGGTTCTGGATCCTCTCTACCCCTGGCTGGCCCTGGGCCTGTTGCTGCCTCTTGCCTATGGGTGCCGCTCCCGCTGGATCTTGGCTTTGGCGCTGGTGAACTTCGGCCTGGCGCTACAAAGGTTGGCAGAGCGCTGGGACAGCTGGACCCTCTGGCTGCTGCTTGGCCTTGCCGTCGTCTGGGGGCTGGGAGTCGGGCACCAACGCCATGGGCACTGGCTAAGCCGGATCTGGACCGGAGAAGAGGGCCAGGGTGGCGAGCAGGAGCAGGGCTTGGATCTGATCCCGACGGCGGAGGGGCTGGCTTTGCTGGGGTTGGGCTTCTTGCTCTACATTTGGAGCTTTCGTGACGCCTGGGACTGGGATCCCAAACCCCTGCCCTTGTTCCAAGCTGGGGATCCCTGGGCGGGCCTGTCGGCAGCAGGATTGCTATTGCTAGCCGGTTGGAGCTGGTGGCAGGGCTGGCAGGCAAAGAGTTCCCAGCCCGTTTCTGCTTGGCTGAAGGATGCTGCCGTTCTGTTCTCGCTGGTTGCCTTGGTGCTTTTGCTGGGGATCCGCAGCGCCCTGCCTTTGAACCTAACCGCAAAGGTAGCCTTGGCCTTCTTTGCTCCCTGGATCGTGACCCTTTTGCTCGTGGGATTGTCGGTGGTGCTCTGCTGGGAAGGGCTGCAGCAGGGGCGGCGGAGCCGCTTCTGGCAGGGGCTATTGGGCCTGACCTTGGTGGTGCTGACCCGCTTTTTCGAGTACCAGACCAACCTGATGACCAAATCGGCGGTGCTGGTGGCCTGTGGGATCGGCGTGATCTGGCTTGGGCTGAAGTTTGAGCGGCGGATTTTCTCCCGTCTCTAATTCTTGCCCTTCTAGGAAGCCAAGCCCCGCTACATGATCAAGCAAAGGAAAAAGCTGGAATTGAGCTGGAATTCACAAGAATTTACAAAGTTTAAGGAACCTGCTTGTATTCCCCAACGTCTTTGCTAGTAGATTCTCAGCTTTGGCTTGAGCTGAGAAGGAAGTGGGCATCTCTATCAAGATTTGGAGAATACAAATGAAAGTAGGACTGCGTTTGGGCATTTTGGCTTTGCTACTTACGCCCCTTTGGGAGAGTGGTTCTCTTTCGGGTGTTGCCTTGGCTGAAGATCATCTTTTAGTGGCTCAGGCCCCGGAGCCAGCTAGGCGGCCTATGCCTTCTGTGCCTAGATCGATACCCTCCCTAGTTCCCATAGATCCCATAGCTCCGGCAGAATCCTCAGACTCCCCAGTTCCCATAGATCCCATAGCTCCGGCAGAATCCTCAGAAACTGTAGATGAGCTATTCCGCCAGGTTCCTTTCCCCCCTTCGCTAAGATCTCTGCCTGGCCTTCGGTGCTCGAGACCCATGGTGTTGCGCTCAGTAACCCTCAGCGCTCCTCCGCCAAACCCTGCTTCCCCCCTGCAATCGGAGGTTCACCCCAACATTTGGAAAAATCTCCAGGGCCGTTTCGGGACAGTCAAGTGGGGAGAGACCCAACCCGATAAACTCTTTGCTCATACCTTCCAATGGAGCCCCCCTTGTAAAGCAGGCTGCCGGATGGGAGGCACCCTTACGTTTACCTATCGCAATAACTTGCAGGCAACAAGTAACACAGCTCCTAATGCCGGGAACGACAAGTACTACATATACAACGGCGGGAATTTAACTCAAGCGGGGTTTTTGTATACTTTCTCAAGTCCGCCTTCCCCAATTCCGCCTGGCCAAACCTTCACCAAAACTCTAACCCTCTCGCCGGCAGAGATTGCCAACAACCGAGTGACCTTAGTAGTTCAAGATGATACGGCGGTTTTGGAAGCTAAGCTAGAGCTTAGATACTGCTGCTGTGAATGCGAGTTTCCCATTTGAAGTTGAGTGAAATTTGCCTTAGGGGGGACTTCCGTGCCCCCCTTTTCTTCAACTCCCCCTGGCTGCAGACCTCAAAGCTTACTCAGAAAGGGTGGAAAAGCCTAACGGCGGGCCTGGGCAAAAATGGCCTGCAAAATCTCGTCGGCCCCCTGCCGTTTTAGCTTTTCTGCAAGAGCCATCCCCACTGCCTCGGGATCGGCGGTGGATCCCGTCTGGGTATCGCGGATGAGCTGTCGCCCCTCCAGGTCGGCCACCATGCCGGTCAGGTGCAGCTCTTCCCCCTGGACTTGGCTGTGGACGCCGATGGGCACCTGACACCCCCCCTCCAAGGCCCGCAGGAAAGCTCGCTCGGCCAAACAGCGGGCTGTGGCCTCCGCATCGGCTAAGGGTCGGATGAGCTCCAGAATCCGCTCATCCCCCTGCCGGCACTCGATCCCCAGGGATCCCTGGCCAACCGCGTACAGAGACACACTGGGATCCAGCACCTCGTGGATCCGCTGTTCTTGGCCCAGGCGCTTCAGCCCCGCCACCGCCAAAATTAGGCCGTCGTACTCCCCCCGATCCAGCTTGGCCAAGCGAGTGTTGAGGTTGCCCCGCACATTCTTAAATTGCAGGTGGGGAAAGGCGTGGCGCAGTTGGGCCAATCGCCGCAAAGATGAAGTGCCGATCACCGTTCCTGCTGGCAGGGTGGCCAGTTGGTAGCCGCGCAGCTCTTCCCGCAGCACCAGCGCGTCCAAAGGATCCTCCCTCTGCGTAATCGCCCCCAGGACCAGGCCTTCCGGCAAACGGGTGGGCAGATCCTTAAGGCTGTGCACCGCTAGATCGCTGCTGCCGTTGAGCAGGCTGACCTCCAGCTCCTTGGTAAACAGGCCCTTATCGCCAATTTTGGCCAGCGCCACATCCAGGATGATGTCTCCCTGGGTGGAAAGGGTGTGCAGCTCTAGCGGCAATCCTGGATGGTGGGCCTGCAACTGTCCCATTACCCAGTAGGTCTGGGCCAAGGCCAGCTCACTTTTGCGGGAGGCGATCCGCACCGGCTGGGCAGCCCCTGCCGAGGGTTGCCAGGGAGTTGAGGCCAGTTCGCTCATGGCTGCTGCAAAATCCGAGAACACCGTCTTTCACGCTAACTGACTTTGCGGCGCCGCACGGCAGCGGCCTTCAAGATCCTTAACCAAAACTGCCATTTCCCCCCGATCCAGACTTTACTACGGGGATCCCAGCCGGTAGGATAAGTAGACGGATTCTCCGCCGCGGCGGGGAGAGTTGTGGTCTGTCAAGCCTCCTTCTCCAAGGTTGCTAGAGGACAATTCTCTGTAAGCACAGGGCCCCCTGATTTGCTTGGTAGTCTGCCTGGATAGGTCTTATGGAAGAAAACAACGTCGGCAACGGCACTCAGTTACTGCTCAAGCGCACCATCCCTGTCAAGGTGGTGGTCACCCCCCTTTGGAAGAAAGAAATGCAGGAGCAATTGGAGCGGCAGATCGAAGCCACCGATGCTCAGATGCAGCAACTGGAGTTTCAGGGCAAGCGGGCCATTGCCGAGCTGGAGAAGCAAAGCCCTAACCCCAACAGCCCCCAGGTGCTCCAACAGGTGGAAGCGGTGAAAAGCCGCGTGAACGAGCAAAAGATCAAGCTCTTGGATCAAAAAAACCAGTTGCTTCAGCAGATCAACCAACTGAACAACCTGGAGCTGAACCAAGAGGTGCTCCAGGGCAGCGTGGAGAGCTTCTTCCGCGTGCAAAAGGGAGACAACCTGATCCAGAAAATGCAGGTGGAGATCCTGCTGGAAGATGGGGTGATCAAGGAAATTCGCGGCAACCCATAAGCTCTTCATATCCTTTGGGAGGACAGGGATCCCTTGCTGTGGGGTAGCAGATCAAGACCTTTGGTCTTAACCCAAGTCGGTGGCAACACAATAGGTGACAATAATTAACGGCCTCTTAACAGCCGCTGGGCTCAAGCTTGGGACGGCTGGTGCGTACGGGCAAAGTTGTTACCTACGAGATGCTCGCCATGTCTGAGTTTGTCTGGTCAGAGCCTGCCCCCCTCGAGGACCTACATCTTCCCGATTGGTTGCTCACCTCGGCTCAGCGCCGCCGTCTCAAAGCTTTCCTGGTTCTGGCGACGGTGTGGGGGCTGGTCAGCCTGATGCACCAGGTAGCGGTAGCCCGCTGGTTTACCGTTGGCCTGGCCACCTTCATGGTCATCCACATCAACCGCCTGTTCCGGCTGCAACCGGCGGCTCTGCCGCCCCCCTTGAGGCTTTACCCTCCTGGAACAATGGCCTGGGATCCCGCCGCCGCCGAAACGGCCTCCCTGCCTTTGCCTGAGGTGGGCGGGGCTCAGCCCTTAGCGCTGGCGGGTTCTCCTCTGCCGCGAGTGGCGGTGTTGATCCCGGCCAAAAACGAAAGCGCAGTGCTGCCGCGGCTGCTGCACAGCCTCACCCAGTTGGATTACCCCAGCAGCCACCTGGAGCTGTGGGCCATTGACGATGCCAGCAGCGATGCTACCCCCGACATCTTGCAGGAAGCCCAAAAGCGGATCCCTCACCTGCGAGTTTACCGACGGCCACCAGGGCGAGGAGGCGGCAAGTCTGGCGCCCTCAACGAGGTGCTGCCCCTGACGCGGGGGGAGATTATCTTGGTCTGCGACGCCGACGCCATTGTGCCTCCGGATTTGCTGACTCGCACCCTGCCGCTGTTCGGCCAGACCCCCCGCCCCGGCAGACGGACAATCGGCGCCGTTCAGGTGCGCAAAGCCTTGAGCAACCCCAACGTCAACTTCTGGACCCTGGGCCAGGTGGCGGAGATGGCCTCCGATGCCTACTTGCAGCAGCAGCGGGTGGCCATCCGCGGGATTGGGGAGCTGCGAGGCAACGGCCAACTGGTGCGACGGGATGTCCTGGAAAAGTGCGGCGGCTGGAACGAGAACAGCCTCACCGACGACCTGGATCTTACTTTTAAGTTGCACCTGGCGGGGGTGGATATTGCCTTTTTGACGGAGCCGGCCATCGTCGAAGAGGGAGTCACCTCTTGGAAAAGCCTTTGGCACCAGCGTTGCCGCTGGGCGGAGGGGGGCTACCAGCGCTACCTCGACTACTGGCCAGGGATCCTCAGCCGCCGCCTGGGCATGGCCAAGACAGTCGATCTCTGGGCCTTTTTCATCTCTCAGTACCTGCTGCCGATGGCCTTAGTTCCCGATACCCTCTGGGTGCTGTTGACGGGCCACTCCTCGGTGCTGCTCCCCTTGAACGCCCTGGTCATGGGATCTGTGACGGTGGCCTTCTACCGCGGCCTGCGCCAGGTGGAGGGGCTGCGCGGGCGAAAACTCTGGTGGCGTACGGCTCTGGGCTTGGTGTACATGCTCCACTGGCTGCCGGTCATGATCGTGACCACGGCTCGTATGTGTGTGCAGCCCAAGCGGTTGCGGTGGGTAAAAACGGTGCACCATGGCCTCTAGTTCTGCTGTTGGGGATCCCCCAGATCCTGCTATCCTAATCAAACGCCAGCTCACCGAACTACCCAGCCCGACTATGGCCCGCCTCTACTACGACACTGACGCCAACCTGGATCTGCTGGACGGCAAGACCGTCGCCATCATCGGCTACGGCAGCCAGGGCCATGCCCACGCCCTCAACCTGCGCGACAGCGGTGTCAACGTCCTCGTCGGCCTCTACCCCGGCAGCCCCTCTTGGCCCAAAGCGGAGCGGGACGGGTTGACGGTCAAGACTGTAGCAGATGCTGCGGCTGCCGCCGACTGGGTGATGATCCTGCTACCGGACGAAGTGCAAAAGACCGTCTTCCAGAGCGAGATCCGCCCGCATCTAAAGCCGGGGAAGGTGCTCCTATTTGCCCACGGCTTCAACATCCACTTTGGCCAGATTCAACCCCCCCCGGATATCGATGTCATCATGGTGGCTCCCAAAGGCCCTGGTCACCTGGTGCGGCGCACTTACCTAGAGGGGCAGGGGGTGCCCTGTCTCTTTGCTGTCTATCAGGATGCCTCCGGGATGGCGCGGGAGCGGGCCATGGCCTATGCCAAGGCGATTGGCGGCACGCGGGCCGGCATTTTGGAGACCAGTTTCCGCGAGGAAACTGAAACAGATCTCTTCGGCGAGCAGGTGGTGCTCTGCGGCGGCCTCACGGCTTTGATCAAGGCGGGGTTTGAGACCCTGGTGGAAGCAGGCTACCAGCCGGAGCTGGCCTACTTCGAGTGTCTGCACGAGGTTAAGCTAATCGTGGATCTCATCGTCGAGGGGGGCCTGGAAAAGATGCGCCACAGCATCTCCAACACAGCAGAATACGGCGACTACACCCGTGGCCCCCGCATTATTACCGAGCAAACCCGCGCTGAAATGAAGCGGATCCTGTCAGAAATCCAAAGCGGCCAGTTTGCCCGCGAGTTTGTCCTAGAAAACCAGGCAGGTAAACCGGTGTTGACTGCGATGCGCCGCCGCGAGGCCGAGCACCCCATTGAGAAAGTGGGCAAGGAGCTGCGGGCCATGTTTAGCTGGCTGAAAAAGTAAGAAGTTCTTGCTAGGCAGGTCTTGTGCTGGATCTAAAGCTGCTGCGGGATCGTCCGGAGGAAGTACGCCAAGCCCTGAACAAGCGCGGGGCCGTCGCCGATTTGGACAGGATCCTAGAGCTGGATGGCAAGCGGCGCCAGTTGGAGACTCGGCGCGTTGCTCTGCAGGCCGAAAGCAACAGCCTGGGCAAGAAAGTGGGCGAGCTCATCCGGCAGGGGGCGGATCCCCAGGGAGCGGAAGTGACGGCCCTGCGGCAGCAAGGAGCAGATCTCAAGGCTGAGATTGCCCAGCTGGAACAGCGGGAGCGGGAGCTGGAGGAGGAGATGCAGACTCTTCTCCTCACCCTGCCCAATCTGCCCTTACCCAGCGTGCCGGTGGGCCAGGATGAGACGGAAAACGTGGAGGTGCGCCGCTGGGGGGATGCGCTAAAACCCACCCACCCCGTCCTTCCCCACGACGAGGTTGCCGAAAAGCTGGGCCTCCTGGAGGTTGGCCGTGCCGTCAAGGTAGCCCAGAGCCGTTTTGTGGCTATGGTAGGGGCAGGGGCGGCTCTGGAGCGGGCCTTGATCGCCATGATGCTGGAGCGCCACATTGCCGCTGGCTACACCGAGGTGATCCCTCCCTTTTTGGTCAACAGCGCTGCTCTGGAGGGGACAGGGCAACTGCCCAAGTTTGCCGCTGAGAGCTTCCGCTGTGCCGACGACGACCTCTGGCTGATCCCGACGGCGGAAGTGCCCCTCACCAACCTGTACCGGGAGGAGGTGATCCCAGCCGAGCGCCTGCCGCTCTATTTCTGTGCCTACACACCTTGCTTTCGCCGCGAGGCCGGCAGCTATGGCCGGGACACCAAGGGCCTGATCCGGCTGCACCAGTTTCAAAAGGTGGAACTGGTCAAAGTTACCCACCCCACCCAGTCGGAGGCAGAACACGAAAAGCTGGTGCAAGATGCCGAGGCCATTTTGCAGATGCTGGAGCTGCCCTACCGGGTAGTGGAGCTGTGTACCGGCGATCTAGGTTTTTCAGCAGCCCGCTGCTTCGATCTGGAGGTGTGGTTCCCCTCCCAAAACCGCTACCGCGAGATCTCCAGTTGCTCCAACTGCTGGGATTTCCAGGCCCGCCGCGCTAACCTGCGCTACAAAGAAGCAGGGCAAAAGGGCACCCACTTCGTCCACACCTTGAACGGCTCCGGCTTAGCGGTGGGACGGGCTCTGGCCGCCCTGTTGGAAAATCACCAGCAGCCGGACGGCTCGATTCGCATCCCCCAGGCGCTGCGTCCTTTCCTCAGCTCCCGCTTCCTCTCGGAAGACGGCGCTCTCCGGACTGCTCCCTGAGCCATTCTGCCGCGGTGCTCCAGCAAGCCATAGCTGTGGAGAGTATGAGAGTATGTCAATCTAGATAGGGATCCCTACCCTGCCAGGGTTTATGTTGCCCAAGCATCGTCCCAAGCAACTCTCACTAGGCCCTCTGGAATCCGAGATCCTCGATATCCTTTGGGAGCTGGGCAGTGCCAGCACCCGCCAAATCCACGAGCGCATCTTGGCCGATCCCGACCGAGAGTTGGCCTATGCCTCTGTAACTACCGTTTTGCGGCGCCTAAGCCAGAAGGGCTGGGTGAGCTGTGAACGTCGCACCGATGCAGAAGGGCGGAGTCTGCCGATGTTGTGGCGGCCCCGTCTTTCTCGCCAGGAAGCTGCCAGCCTCAGGGCCTTTGCCCAGTTGCAGCAGTTTTTGGCGGTGGGCGACCCAGACACCGTGGCAGCCTTTGCCGATAGCCTGGATCAGGCCAGCGTGTCCCAGTTGCAGGCGATTGCCGAGCGGTTGCGGGCGGCCCGCGAGGCCAGGAGGGATCCCCAATGAGCCACTTGGGCATGTTGCTGTTGGGTTTGGCCCTGAGTTGGCTGTGGCGGGCCCAGGTGCGGCTGGATCGAGCTGGTTCCTGGGCCCAGCGCTGGCAGTGGGCCTGGATCCACTTCTTGCTGCCGCCGCTGTTTTTGCTAATGACTGCCCTTGCTTTGGCTTGGATGGGGCCGTGGGGACAAATGGCCGGGGCAGGAGGCTGGTTCTGCTACGGCTGTGCGCTGCTGTTGCTGGCGCTGGCTGCAGGCGTGGCCCTGCGCTGGGCTTGGGAGTACTGGCGCGTCTGCCGACGCGCCCGCCTGCGGGCTCTGGCCCAAGTCAATTTGTATGGCTCTTCGGCCTATGTCTTGAATTTGGAGATCCCTTTTGCTGCCCAAGTGGGGGTATGGAAGCCGCAATTGGTGGTCAGTCGCGGCCTGCTGGAGCAGTTGGATGAAGAACACCTGCGGGCGGTGCTGGCCCACGAAGAGGCCCACCGCCACTACGGCGATACCTTGTGGATGTTTGCGGTGGGCTGGCTGCGCCATCTCAGCAGCTGGCTGCCGAATACAGAGGTCCTCTGGCAGGAATTGCTCACCCTGCGGGAGCTGCGGGCAGATCGCTGGGCGGCCCAACGGGTGGATCCCTTGGTGCTGGGAGAGGCTCTGGTGCAGGTGGTGGGCTATGGCATGGCGCAGCAACCGGCAGCGGCTTGGGTTGGCTTTGCCCTAGAAATGGGATCCGGTGCGGGGGGACGGCTGCAAGAGCGCATCGATGCCCTATTGCAGCAAGAGGAGTCAGGCCCGGTCGCCTCCCACCTTTCCCTGCAGGGTTGGGCCTGGCTGGGGCTGGCTCTCCTGCCTCTGTTGGCCATCCCCTTTCACAACTGAGGTTGACGCCATTCCCCAGCTTGCCTTGGCGCGCCGGTGGGCAGCAGCTTTACAGCCGCTTGAACCATGGCCTGGACAGAGCCAAGAATTTCTTCCTCCGCGGGAGTTGCTTGATGGCCTTTTTTTTCCTACGATGGAAAATACTTCGATCCTCGGTAGCTCAGCGGTAGAGCGGTCGGCTGTTAACCGATTGGTCGCAAGTTCGAATCTTGCCCGAGGAGTTGGGCGAGGGGATGCAAGCTTGATGTTCTCCTCAGCCCGAGAGGACGAGGATTCTTTCTCGCTTGTCGCAAGCTACGCGGACGGGCTGGCGCCGCTGCCACCGCGCCCCCTTTTTCCCACCCTATACGGGGGGATGAAAGGGAGGCCGGGGGCGCCATCACCCCGACTCCTGGGCGACGGCAGGGACATCGAAAGCGTGGGCAGTCGACTCCAGCCTGCAGGATGTCGAGATGGGGAGACTTATCTCCAGGACTAAAGTCCGGGGCTTGTGCCTCCCGACTTGCTGGTCACCCCTAGTTGGGGTTGGGATGCCGCTGCTGAAGGAACGCTTCGATTTATAATGCCCTCTGGCCGTTTCACCTATTCCGAGGGTAATTGCTGTGATCGACCTGTCGCGGATCCCTGCCCAACCAAAGCCAGGCCTACTTAACCTCCTGATTGAGATTCCGGGCGGGAGCAAGAACAAGTACGAGTTTGACAAAGACATGGGCGTAATGGCCCTAGACCGGGTGCTCTACTCTTCGGTGCAGTACCCCTACGACTACGGCTTTGTGCCCAATACGCTGGCAGGGGACGGGGATCCTTTGGATGGCCTGGTGATCATGGATCAGCCCACCTTTCCAGGGTGTGTGATTGCGGTGCGCCCGCTGGGCATGCTGCAGATGATCGATGCGGGGGAGCCGGATGAGAAGTTGTTGTGCGTGCCCGCTAAGGACCCTCGCTATGCTTCCGTAACCAGGCTGGAAGATATTGCCCAGCACCGCCTGGACGAGATTGCCGAGTTTTTCGCCACCTACAAGCGCCTGGAGAAGAAAGAAACCCAGATCTTGGGCTGGAAAGGCCTAGCCGAAACCGAGGCAGTGATCGCCAGCAGCATTGCCACCTACCAACAGTCCAAGTAGCTCCCCAACTTTTCTGGACTGAAGCTCCCAGTTGGCGCCAATCTGTTCTGGCTTGGATTCCTCGAGCTAGCTTAGGGTTGGACTCGATGGCTTCTGCTATGGCCGATACCCTTCAGCTTTGGCTTTACCACCTGGAACAATGGGCAACGCAACTTGTCCAAGGCCAACTGCAGCACCTTTCTCCGCTGAGCCTGCTGCTGGTGGGTCTGGCAGGTCTGGTCACCAGCCTTTCTCCCTGTATGCTCTCCCTGTTGCCGGTAACCATCGGCTACATCGGCGGCTACGCTCCCACTACCCCCGCCGCTGCCGGAGAAGTGCGCTGGCAGGTTTGGGTGCAATCGCTAGGCTTTGCGGCTGGCGTGGCTTTGACGCTCAGCGGGCTGGGCTTGGGAGCAGCTTTGCTAGGCCGGGTTTATGGACAAACCGCTGCCTTTGGATCCCTAGTGGCGGGAGGGATCGCCATCCTCATGGGCCTGAACCTGCTGGAAGTTGTCCCCTTGCGCTTCCCCGATTGGTTTAACCGGTTGGAGATCCCTGGCCAGTGGCCTGGGCTAGGCCGGTCGGTGTTGCTGGGATCCACCTTTGGCCTGGTAGCTTCTCCCTGCAGCACGCCGGTTTTGGTGGCCCTGCTCGGCTGGGTCTCCACCACAGGGCAGCCCTGGGTGGGGGGCGGGCTGCTGCTGGCCTATGCGCTGGGGCTGGTCTCGCCGCTGCTGTTGGCGGGGGTGTTCGCCGGCTCGATGAAGCAACTGTTGGCCTTGCGGCGCTGGTCGATCTGGTTTACCTATGCCAGTGGCGTGGTGTTGGTGGGCTTTGGCACCGTGACGATCCTCTCCGCTTGGGCCTAAGGGATCCCTGCTGCAAGCTAAGATGGGGCTGCCCTCCAGTTGGGGGGCAGTTCAGATCTTGAGCTGACAACTTCCCATGGTTATCCCCTCTCTGCCGCTGTCGCGGTGGCTTTCCCCCTTGCGTCGGTACTTTCGCCATGAGCTGCTGCCGCTGCTGGCGGATCTGCGTCTGGCCATCGGCCTTTTCTTGGCAATTGCCCTTTTGAGCGCGGTTGGCACGGTCATCGAGCAAGAGGAAACCGTGGCCTTCTATCAGGCCCACTACCCCGAGCATCCGGCCCTGTTTGGCTTTCTCACCTGGCGGCTGATCCTCAAGCTGGGGCTGGATCACGTCTATCGCACCTCTTGGTTTCTGGCCCTGTTGATCCTCTTTGGCAGCAGCCTGGCCGCCTGTTCTTTGACGCGCCAGTGGCCGATGCTCAAGGTGGCCCGTCGCTGGAGCTACCTCACCCGTCCCCACTCCTTCCAGCGGCTGCCCTTTTGGACCTATCTGCCCCAACGCTCCCTGCAGGGGCTGCCGCAGCGGCTGCGCCAGCGGGGCTATGCGGTGTTTCAGGACGGATCCCGACTTTACGCCCGCAAGGGTCTGATTGGGCGGTTTGGGCCTATCCTGGTGCACGTCAGCCTGCTGCTGATCCTGCTGGGGGCCATCTGGGGCAGCCTTGCCGGCTTCAAGGCCCAAGCGCTGATCCCCAGCGGCAGCGTCGCCGCCATTGAACAGGTAACCGGGGCAGGGGATCTGGCTCATCTACCCACCTGGCAAATTCGGGTCAACCGCTTCTGGATTGACTATGCTCCTGATGGCCGGGTGAAGCAGTTTTACTCAGATCTCTCGATTTTGGATGGGGGCCAGGAGGTCAAACGCCAGACCATTTCCGTCAACCATCCCCTCTCCTACCGGGGGGTGACCCTCTACCAGGCTGATTGGAGCATCGACAGCATCCGCATCCGCCTCAACAACAGCCCTCCCTTTCAAATCCCGGTGGTGCCGGTGCCCACCCAAGCGGGCAGCAAGCTCTGGGGCGCTTTTGTCCCCACCCGGCCAGACCTAAGCGAGGGCCTGACGCTGTTGTTGCCCGATTTGCAGGGGACGGCCCTGCTCTACGACACCCAAGGCCAGTGGATAGGATCCCTGCGCCAGGGCATGAGCCTGGCCCTGGACGAAGTTGCCCCCCAGCGCTTCCCCAACCGTCTTACCCTGCACCTAGACGAGGTTATCGGCGCCACCGGTCTGCAGATTAAATCCGACCCAGGGATCCCGCTGGTCTATCTCGGCTTTGGGCTGCTGATGCTGGGGGTGGCGATGAGCTATTTCAGCTACAGCCAAGTTTGGGCCCTGGAGACGGAAGCAGGGCTCTACCTGGGAGGCAAAACCAACCGCGCCCTGGTGAGCTTCGAGCGGGAGTTTGCCCGCCTGGTGGAGCAGCAACTGCTCTCCTCTCCCCCTTCGCCGGCAAAAGAACCCCCTCCTGCCGCTCGCGTCGGCGGGACGGAGTCCTTAGCCAACGGCTAGCCATGGCGGCTGTTTGACCGGCAACGCTGCCCAGGGTCATCTAGCTCCCCTCTCCCTGAGGGAGAGGGGCTGGGGGTGAGGGCGGAACTGCCCAAATCCGGCAGGCTGACCGCGAACAGGGTGCGGTTCTCGCCGCTTTCCACTTGCAGGATCCCTTGCAACAGCTCCACCGCCTTTTTCACCAGCGGCAGGCCCAAGCCGGTGCCCCCCTGGTGGGCGTAGTCCAGGTGCGGGATGCGGTGGAACTTCTCGAAGATGCGCGGCAGGTGCTCCGCTGGGATCTCGACACCGGTGTTGGTGACCTGCAAATGGAGACCCGACGAATCGACCGCCACTTCCAGATGAACCTGCTGGCCGGCAGGGGTGTACTTGGCGGCGTTGGCCAGCAACTCGCTCAAGATGCGGGTGAGCAGCCCCACATCGGTGTTGAACAAGATGGGTTCAGAGGGGGGGTAGGAGATAAAGGTGAGCTGGCGCTCTTGAAAGCGCAGGGCAAAGGGCGGCAACAGCTTTTCCAGCCACTCGCGCACCTCGAAGCGGGCGATCTCCAGACTGCGGCTGCCGGCCTCTAGCCGCTGCAAGTCCAGCAGGTCGTTGACCAAGTCCAGCTCTTTTTGCCACTCCTGTTTGAGGATGTTGAAATAGGGGATCTGCGCCTCGGAAAGGCCGCGCACTTCCAGCATTTTCAGGGCCATTTTCATGCTGGTCAGAGGCGTGCGCAGCTCGTGGGAGACCATGCTGAGAAACTCTTCTTTGAGCTCGTTGAGCTGCTGCAGTTGCTGGAGCTGAGCCTGGGTTTCCTGGTAGAGGCGGGCCTGGCGAATGGCGATGCTGCACTGGGTGGCCACCTGCTCGGCAAAGTGGATCTCGGCCTCGGTAAAGCCCTCCTGGGGCAGGCGAACTAACTTGAGAAAGCCCAGCAACGAGCCGGTGCCTGAGACAAGCTGCCCTTCTTGCTCTTCTACAACCAGGGGGCAGGCAAGCAGGGTACAGCGCCCCCGCAGCGGGTGATCCGTGCTGAGGTAGAGGGTCTGGCCTTGGCGGAGCTGGCGCAAAAGCACGGGATCCAAGGGCAGAGTGACCTTGCCCAGGGGGGGCAGGGATCCCGCCGCTTCGTAGGCCAGCGTGTAGGTCTGGGTTTCCGGATGGATGAGGGCCACACCGCAGGCGCCCAGTTGGAAAGCCTGGGTGAGCTCCCGCACCACGGTGGCCAAGATCTCCTGTTCGTCCAGGCTGGAGCGCACCTTGTCGCCAATCAGCCGCAGCAGTTGCTCGTATCTCACCCGCTGGGCCAGCTCGGCATTGCGCACCTCCACCTGGTAGCGCAGCTCGGCGTTGGCAGCTTGGAGTTGCTCAAACAGCTCCGCCTGTTGCAGCGCCAGCCCCAGTTGATCGGCAATTTGTCGCAAAAAATCCGGCATCCAGGGATCCCATTGTTTGGGGGCGCTGCACTGGTGGGCGATCAACAGCCCCCAGAGGCGGGCCGGCTCGCTGTCTTTGCCGTCAGGGCCAGCCGCCTGCAAAATGGGCACCACCAAGTTGGCCCGCACCCCCAAACCGGCCAGCAGCTCGCGGTGGCAGGGCTGGATGGGGGCGGTGTCGATATCTTCAATGGCCGAAATGCGGCCCTGCTGATAGGCCTGGTGCCACTGGCTAACAAAGCATTGATCTTCGATAACCAGGCCCAGCAGGCTCAACTCTGGCCGGCTGACCGATTGCATGGCGATCTCGCCCACCCAATTGGGGAAAAAGCGGTAGATCACCACCCGCTCCACATCCAACAAACGGCGGACTTCTTCTACGGCAAAACCCAGGATGGACTCCACCTGCAACGATTGCCGGATCCCTTGGGCGATGCGGTTGAGCAGCCGGGCTTGGTGGAGTTGCAGTTGAGCCTGCTCCTGGGCTCGCTTGCGCTCGGTAATATCGACAATGGAGGCAATGCCGTAGATTTGTTTGTCGGGAGTCTCCGCCACAAAAGACGAGAGGTCAACCCAGAGGATCTCGCCGCTTTTGCGGATGTAGCGTTTTTCCATGCGGTAGCCCCGGCGGCGGCCCGCTCGTATTTCTTCGACATAGATTGCCTCCTGCCGCAGATCCTCAGGGTGGGTGAGGTCGGCGTAATTCATGCTCAAGAGCTCGGCCTCGGTGTAGCCGGTGAGCTGGCAAAAGCTCTCGTTCACCTTGACGATCTGCCCCGCCGCATCCGTAACTGCCATGCCCACCGGGGCTTGCTCAAAGAGGTTTTGAAACAGATCTGGCTGATCGTGCAGCGAGTGCTGCCGTTTTTGTTGTGGGTTCTGCAACTCTTTTTCCTGGGTCAAATCCTGTACGCTGGCAATGCCGATTACCTTCCCCTGGGCATCCTGCCAGGGGGCATCCAAAATCCGCACCGGAAACCGCTCGCCGTTGCGACGCATAAAGGTCAGCTCCCAACCCTGCGGGGGCCGACCCTGAGCCAGCCCCTGGGCGAAGGCGGTGGCGATCTTCTCCATCTCCTCCGGGGGCCAATAGACAAAAGGGGGATCCTTAACGGCCAGCGGATCCCGGTAGTCGCCGGCGGCCAAGGTTACAACAGGGGCGGTCATCGCCTCAGCCAGGGTGGATCCCTGCCAAGATCGGTCGCTGGCCACCCACCGCAACACAAAAGGATAGCTTGGTAGCCCCGTACTAAAGTACGGGGCGGAAAAGCCCTTGAGCCACTTTAGTTGCTTCTTTGTTATAGTTAGTACAGAGCTTCTCCAGGAAAACAACCTACTGCGGTGCAAAACCCGCGCGGCAATAACTAACCTGGAGGAACTTAAGTCCGAAGTAAGCAGAACTTTGAGGTTATGCCTCAAAGGACTGTCTAGGGGCGTCTTGACAGCGCCTTTGCGAGTCCATTTTGGGCTGCGTAAGAATCCCCTGGGTGGGAGTGTCAAATCCACAGCCGTCAAAATGTCCACCACTCGGCCTGCATCCACCACCAAGGCGTAGGGCCGGGAGCCATTCTTTTGCGCCAACAGGGAGAGAACCTCGGCAAGGGGGCTGTCGAACCCGACCAAGAGTGGCATCTGGCCAAAGCACTGTTCCAGGGATCCCGATGAAGAGCGCAAGTCTTGCACCATGTTGGTGTCAGGGGATAACCGAACCTTAAATTGCAGTCAGAAAAATTTGCAAACAGTATGGCAGAGGGAAACTTTAGCCAAGACCAGACAAAATACTTACTTACGGACTTACTTGCAGGCAGTTTTAGCTTTAGGCATTTGATAGCTTTAACCCAAGCTTAACTTTACAAGTTAGAGTACCACGTTGCGCAAAGAAGTTTCGAATTTTGATATAAATCTTTACATCTATCTGCTGTTTAATTTGCTGGTGCCGAGACTTGGGGAGCAAGTTAAGCTCTTAGCTCGCTGTTAACAGGAATTGTCGATCTAAGTTGCAGCTCTTCCGGTTTATCGAGGTTTTTCCTTCATCTAAAAAGGGGCAATCGCCATCCTGTTGCTCTGTTTTTTTCAAGTATCTTCGCGTCATCGAGTTGAGCTTGGGTTGGTTTCATTGGAGACAGATTTGACAGATTTTGAGCGGCTGCCAGATTACTTGAGTTCAGCCCGTGCTGCCGCGACCCCTCTCAGCCCTCCGCTCCCGGCGAGGGAACTTGGGAAGCTGGCTGCATTCTAAGCCTCATCAAGTACCCATCTGTGGCTGTGCTGCCCAGGTGAGGAGTTTGCCCCCTACACTGAAATTGGGCAAGTTGATCCCGATAGCTAGGGGATCAGATGTTGCCGGCGTTTTGGGCTTAGCTCTTCTCGATGGCTTTTTCTCCGCCGCTGACAGATTTTCTCTCCGGCCAGGCCGCTCCTATTCCCATCCAAACTCCCTCGACGGTTCCAGAATTGGCGCAGCTCCTAAAAGAGTGCCGCGAGCGGAAGGTGCTGCCGCTCGGGCAGGGGAGCAAGTGGGGATGGGCTCCTCGCTTGGAGGCTGTGGATCTCATCCTCAGTACCCGTGGGCTGCGCCGCTTGATCGACCATGCGGCTGCCGACCTAACGGCGACAGTGGAGGCCGGTATGACCCTAGGGGAGCTACAAGCCATCTTGGCAGAGCGGGGGCAATGGTGGCCGGTGGATCCCCTTTACCCTGACTGGGCCACAGTGGGGGGCATCGTCGCCACGGCCGATACGGGCTCGCTGCGCTGGCGTTACGGTGGGATCGGCGATTTGCTGCTGGGCATCACCTGGGTACGGGCCGATGGGGAGGTGGCCAAAGCGGGTGGGCGGGTGGTTAAGAATGTGGCCGGCTATAACTTGACGAGACTGTTCGCCGGATCCCTGGGCAGTTTGGGGATCCTGACGCAGGCGACCCTACGGCTCTATCCCCTGCCGGCAGCCCAAGCAACTTTGGTGGCTACAGGATCCCTGCCCGATTTGGAAGCCTTGGCTCGGCAGGTGCTGAGGGCGCCGGTCAGCCCGGTGGGGGTGGATCTCTGGCTGAAGGCAGAAGGGCCCCAGCTCTGCCTCCATTTCCACGGCTCCGAGCGGGTAATTGCCCAACAGATGACCCAGGTGCAACAGCTAGCTCCTGCAGGATTGAGCTGGCAAGAGGCAAGACCTGAAGCCCCGCCTCTGCCCTCCCGCCGTGCGGGGATGGTGTTGGCCAAGTTCGGCTGCTTGCCTAGCCAGAGCCTGGCTACTCTAGAGCAGTTTCAGTCTCTATTTCCCGACGCTCAGGTGCAACTGCATCGCGGCTGTGGATTGGGGCGAGCCTGGATCTCCCAGCCTGAGGTGGGATCCCTGCTACAGTTACAGCGCCACCTCAAGTCGGTGGGCGGGTTTCTCCTGCTGCTGGAGGCACCGGCAGCCCTGAAGACAGCTCTGGCCCACGATTTCGGCCCGACGGCGACCCTAATGCGCAAGCTGAAGCAGCAGTTTGATCCCGCCGCCATCTTCAGCCCCAGCTTGATATAGCTACTCCAAATCACGCCGAAACGTGACATCCTCTCCCGCTAAGCCCTGACGGGCTGTAGACGGGAGCTTCCGAGAATCACTTCTCGGAGTTGCTGCTTCAACGGACTGGTAAACCAGGATCCTCCACAGCCAGAGAGCGGCAGTCCCACCGCCCCCCTATATCCCCCCGTATACGGGGGGACCTGAGTCCACGCTTCAAAATCTCGATAGCAGCGTTCAAGTCTCTGTCCCACGACCCGCAACGGGGGCAATCATGCACACGTTCCGACAAGGCCTTGGGAACACGCTCCTCACAAACACAACAATTTTGGGACGTACCACGGGGATCCACTCTCAACACCTGTTTGCCGCGTTTGACCGCCACTGCTGTCAGAATGTCAAGAAATTGTCCCCAAGCCGCATCCAAAATCGATTTAGCCAACCGAGTCCGTGCCAGCCCTCGGACGTTGAGATCCTCCACCACCAACAGGTCGTATTGCTCCACCAGCCAGTGCGCCACTTGGTAGTGGAACGCTTTGCGTTGTCGGGCAACGTGCAACTGCAAACAAGCAACTTTCGTGGCTTGTCTCTTCCAGTTGGCGGATCCCTTCACTTTGCGGCTCAGTTGCCGCTGCTGTCGAGCCAAGTGTTTTTGGGCTCGGCGGTAGTGCCGCGGGATAGGCACCACCTCCCCATCGCTGGTGGTGAGAAACCTATCCAATCCCACATCAATGCCCACCGCCTTTTTGACCGGCACAGGCTCTGGGAGAGGAACGCTTTTGTCCTCCAAGGTGATGCAGACATACCACCCATCGGCCTTGCGCACCACTGTGCAGGTTTTGGGCACGAACCCCTCTGGCAAGGGGCGGTGCAGCACCACAGGCATCGAGCCAATCTTGCTCAGCCGCAGAGTCTCCCCTTCCAGATGCGCTCCCGCCTTGGGGCAATTGATGCGGGGGAATGTGAAGGATCTCAACTCCCCCGCTTTTTTGAAGCGAGGCCGCCCCCGCCGTTTGCCTGTGCTATCCGGCACCTGCCACGCTTTCCACGCCTTGTCCAGCCGCATCAAGTTTTGCTGCAGCACCTCGGCGTAAATGCCCCGGTAGGCCGGGAACAGTTGCTTGATTTGTTTGAGGGATCCCGCCTGCCGATAATAATTCGGCTCCAGCGGAGCTTCTGACACAGGCAACGGACAAGAGACAAGGCTGCAGCGGTCAATTGGACAACGGGTTGCGGTCAGCCAATCCAGTCTCTGCCCCAGAGCGTCGTTCCACTGCCGCCGCAACAATTCCAGCCACTCGGTCATCAGAGCGGCTTGGTCGTCACTGGGCAGGATCCGGTACTCGTGGGTGATAATCATGAGACGGTTCTAGCATTTAGCGCAACGAGCTACAACATAGGCCATCGTTCTGTTTACAGCCTACAAATCCACTTGGTGCTGGTGACAAAGTACCGTCGTCGGGTGATAACTGCTCCAATGTTGCAGAGGCTGGAAGATATATTTCGAGCGACCTGCCAAAAGTGGCGCTGTTCCTTGGTGGAGTTCATTGGTGGAGTTCAACGGTGAGGCGGATTATGTGCATCTGTTGGTGAGTTTTCCGCCGGATGTCCAGGTCTCGAAGCTGGTGAACAACCTGAAAACAGTCTCCAGCCGGTTGATTCGCAAAGAGTTCGTCACAGAGGTGGCACGGTTCTACAGCAAGCCTGTATTTTGGACAGGGGCCTATTTTGTTGCCTCTTGTGGTGGGGTCACCGTTGAGGAGTTGAAGAAGTATGTCGAGCAGCAGGCAACGCCCAGATTGTGAGACTCAGGGGCATTGAACCCCTTCGTCTCACCGCCTATCCTCCATCCCGCCAAGCTGCGCTGTGGCAGGAGTACCCCGGAGGTTCTGATGGCGCCGTTAGCGGGCGTGCGCAGGGATCCCCAGCATTTCCAGCAAGGTTTTAGCAGCATCCTGGCCGGAGAGCCAGGCGCCTTCTACTCGCTCCCCGGCACACCAATCGCCGGCACAGACCAACGGCAACCCCTTGCCGGCACCGGCAGGGACGTGGGTGCCCAGGCTGGCCAAACCTATCGTTTCCACAGGAAAAGCGTAGCGCCAGCGATGCACCTGCATCCATTGCGGCGAGGCCAGCCAGGGATCCAGCCGTTTGGCGGCGTGATCCAGCAGTTCTCGACCAGCTTTTTCCAACTCGGCGGGGCCGGCATCCAGATACCGCGACGACCACTCCGCCCCCCCGTGCAAGACCACCAGCGGCGGCAAGGGCTGTAGGCGCTTGCTGCTGTCCAGGGCCAGCCAGGCCAGCATCGGATCCTGCAAACACTTGATCCCCTTCCAAGGCGGCAGCGGCGTGCTCTTCGAATAGCCGGCCAAAACGGCAATGCAGGGCTGGTAGGCGGCGGATCCCGGCAGAGAGAGCAGGTTGTCGGCAGGAGGGATCCCCTCTTGCAGCAAAGGCAACAACTGGGGAGCTGGGATTGCCATCACCACTGCCGCGGCCTCGTAGCACTGGCCGTTTTCGGCCTGTAATTGCCAGGTGGTTGCCAGCGGCCTGAGGCCGACCACACGCGTCTGGGTGTGGATGGACAAGGAGGTGGCTAGCTGTTTGGCCAGCGTCGTCATGCCCTGTGGGCAGATGTAGCGGGGTTTCTCGGCGTTGGAGTCCTCTGGGCGCAACCCCTCTCGATCCAGCAGGTGCAACGAGCGCGTCCATTCCCTCAGCAGCCCCAGGCCCAATAGCTCCTTCAGCCAGCGATAAAAGCTGTCGGAATCGGCGGTCAGGTATTGAACCCCGTGATCTACAGGCACTGTTTGTCCGGCATGCTCAACCCGCCGGGTGGCCATGCGCCCACCCAAACCCACCGATTTCTCCAGCACCAAGACCTCCAGCCCCGCCCGCCGCAGTTGCCGTGCGCAGGCTAGGCCAGCCACCCCGGCCCCGACGACAACGACGTCCGCCGACTTTGCGTTGCCCAGGCCTGGCCTTGCCCCCTGGAGATTTTCGTCTGACATACAGGGCCTATCGGCTGCAACCGGATCCCACCTTCAACTCCCGCTCTTGCCAAAGGGGTTGTTGCCCCTTTCGCCGAAGAGCTTGGCTTCCCCCTTGATGGCAGCCTTGATGATGTTGTAAGCGGCCCAGCCAACCACCAAAACAATGGGTGCCAGGACGATCAGCGGACGGAGATCCATATCCATAGTTTCATCCCCCTCTCATCAACGGAGTAACAAGAGCTTCCAGAGTTAGCAACTGCTGGGATCCCGAAGAGCGAAGCTTTTTTGGGGTTTGGGTTTCGCTTTGGGCGGGGTACAACTCCGGAAGAACGGCTATGTCCAGAATAAACCCAGGTATACCTTCTCCCGCTAAGCCCTGACGGACTGGGGCAAAAACCTCCGCTCACGCCAGCAGGACAGGATCCCTGGATGATTTCTCAGAGTTGCTGCTTACTCAGGATCTTCACACAGCCGGAGAGTGGCTGCTTCGCCGTTCCTAGCCCATTCTGCAGCAAGCCCGGCTTCTGGACAAGAGCTTGCCTTGTTGCCTCTTGCGGGGATGGGCCAATCGAGCTAGGCGAGAACGTCCGTCGCTGGCGCCACGTAGACTGCGCCCGAGAGTAGCGCGGAAGTTTAGCCAGCCAGGGAGTAGCGCTCCATCAAGTAGCAGAGGCAATCTTGGCGGATGATGCGGCTGTTGAGGGTGAGCATGCCGGGCATGATGGGCACGCGGGTGCGAATTTCGCCATCTTGGGCATAGAAGAAGCGATCCGCCACATCTTGGCCCTGCTCGTCTTGTACCTCCAGGTGGAAGCCGTTGTTCGTCCAGCCGATGCGGGTGTGGGGAGGGAGCTCCCGAAAATTGAGGAGATCCAAATCGGGGGGAAAGCGCAGGTGCGGGTCGCCCGCCTCTTCCCCAAAGCCGAAGCTTACCTCGTCTGGGATCTTGACGATGGCGACGCTGTGGAACAGGTCGATATCCTGGCTGAGGACGGGGCGTTGCGGCAGCGCCGACAGGTGCAGGCAGGCTTCCAGAAATTCGCAGGCATGTTGGGTGCCGTGGGGCTGATCCGGCTTGCCACATTCCAGGGTTACCGCCGGGCAGAAGCGCCCAAAGGCCATGCTCTGCACGCCTTCTGGCCGCCTGAAGTAGAGGACAGTGCGACCAAACAAGGTGGCCAGGTGCAAGGTGGAAGGATCTAGGTAATTGACACAGGCGTAATGGGGGTTGGTGCCCGTGTTGTTGTGGATGTCAACGCTGGCAAAGACGCCGCGTTGCCGCATCTGCCGCAAAACCGCCTCGGCCATGGCATGCTCGGGGGTGGAGCCGGGGACCCAAATGCGGTTGTAGTCTGGCTGGCCGTCCAGGCGCCGCTGCCCATAGCGAGCAGCCCGTACATTGCCGATGAAGAGAGACAGAGAACGGGGCAGTTCCCGCCGGGTGTAGCGGCGCAGAAGCTGTTGCACCGCCTGCCAGCCGGTGACCTCGTTGCCGTGCAGCAGGACGGATACAAACAGGGGGGGATCCCGCCGTCCCGCCAGATGGATAAGGGTCGGCCCGCCCAAGCGATCCTCCAGCTGATGGGCCTCTAGATCCAGGAGTTGATCCGGCAGGTGGTCGAGAACGGTGAGCATAAGGGTTGGGCAAGCACCTCAACGCAAACCTTTTGGCTGCTCAAGGGCAGAGGGGATCCGGGAAATCGAGCCCTCTCTCTAATTCAGAGCCCTCACCCCCAGCCCCTCTCCCAGCGGGAGAGGGGAGATGGAGATTGGGGTAGCGAACTGTCTCATCCCTAGCTGGAAATAAACAACTGGCTGCCGTGCTTGGGGCTTGGGTCGTCGCCCTGCCCTTTGAGAAGGCATCCCTTCCGATACAGGCATGCCCAGGCGGTGATCTGTCTCCCCTGCCATACAGGGAGAGCGCTTCCCTAGCCGAGATCCCAGGTGTGTACCGGCCGGCCTTGCCGCTGCCGTTCCCAGTAGGCACAGGTCAATTGTTGCATATCTTTACCATGCCGAGCCACGTAGCGGCGCTGCCAGGTGGCCCCATTCTGCCCCGACTCTACCCGGGCGCGGAGAATGCCCAGATACTCCTGGATATCCTGGGGGGCCAAGTCCAGTTGCGCCAAGCCCGCCTCTGCTTGCGGGATCAGCTCTTGCAGCAGCAATTGGCGCAGGGATCCCTGCCAACCGTTGAGCCAAGTGATGGGGGCCTCGAGGCCGAAGCGGGCGGCCGCGTAGAAATTGGCGCGGCACTGGGCAAAGCTCAGCTCCTGCTCCGGGGGAAGGGGTCGGGCTCCCAGGGCTTGCACCAGGCCAAAGTAGAAGGCTGCATTGGCGATCATGTCCGGCAGGGTGGGGCCTGCTGCGGCCACCCGCTGTTCGATGCGCAGATGGGGATAGGGATCCACCCCCACCAGAGGGCGGTTCCAGCGCCAGATGGTGCCGTTGTGGAGGCGCAGATGGGCCAGCTCCCAGGGAGAGGCGGCCAACGTTTGCGGCAGCACCACCGGGTAGCAGCGTAGATTTTCCCAGAACAACTCCATCAGGGACTCTTGCACATAGCCTTGCCCAAAGGTGACGCGAGGTTGGTGGGTGGGGGCAAGGGGGGGTGGGCCATCCAACGCCTGCTCAAACACAGGGATGCGGGTTTCCGCCCATAGGTCGTGCCCGAACAGATAGGGAGAATTGGCCGCCAGCGCTACCAAGGGGGCCGACACGAGCAGGGAAGCGTTGAAGTAACGGGCCGCTTGGTGGGGGGCCACCTGCAGATGGATTTGAAAAGAGGTGGTGGCTGCCTCCAGCATGACGTTTGGGTGGGTGACCCGCAGCAGGGTGGCAGGCCCTTCGATTGTCAGCCCCAGGGGCGGGATCCTGGAGGGTTGCTCGCGCCGGTGCAGGTTCAGGATCTGCTCGTTGAGGGCCAGATAGCGTTTGCGGGGGGAGATCATCTCCAAGGTTAGCTGCTGCTGCTGCAGCGTGGGTAAAATGCCGATGGTCATCAGCCCTGCCTGCAGTTGCTCGGCCACTCGGCAACAGCGATCCCACCTCTGTTCCAGCTCTTGGCGGAGCTGCTGCAGAGCGGATGCAACCAAAACCTGGGGCCGGCTGTTGAGCTCGATGTTGAAGCGGGCCAGTTCCGGCACCACCAGCGGGTCGTTGACGGCCTCCAGGTAAGCTGAGTTGATCGGGGCCGGATCTCCCTGGGGGGTGACCAGCCAAGCTTCCAGCTCAAACCCGCCCACCGGGGATCCCTGGGCAAAAGGCCGGCAAATGGGATCCAGCCCCGGCAGGCCGGCCAGCCAGCGGTCCAGCAGATCCGTCTCCTGCTGCAGCCGAGCTTTGAACTCGGCAAAGTCCTCTGCGCCAAAGCTGAGGGAGGCAATCTCTTGGCCCATCGAGACAACTCCGCGGCTTTCGTGGATGAGATCACTGCACTGCTGGTATCGGGCTTCAGCTTTCGACGAGAAAAATATGGGCCGGCATCGTCCAGGGATCCAGCTTGATGTAGTTGGTGGATCCCTGCCAGGAGTACTGCTGGCCGTCCAAGAGGTCGATCACCTTGAAAGTTTGCCAGTGTTCCAAACCCAAAGCCCCCAGGTTGAGGGTGACCCAGCCAGATTGAATGTGAAACGGATCCAGATTCACCGCCACCAAAATCCGGTTGCTGCCATCAAAGGTGCGCTTGGAGTAGCAGATCAGGGCCTCGTTGTCGGTGGGGTGAAACACCAGGCTCCAGTCGCTTTGCAAAGCCGGGTTTTGCCGCCGGATCTGGTTCACCTGCGCGATCAGAGGCCGCAAGTTATCCGGCGCGTCCAGATCCCAGTGGCGGATTTGGTATTTTTCTGAGTCCAGATACTCTTCGCTGCCGGGGCGGAGCGGGCGGTTTTCACAGAGTTCAAAAGCGGGGCCGTAGATGCCGTAGCTGGCCCCCAGCGTAGCCGCCAGGATGAGGCGCAGCATAAAAGCCGGGCGTCCCCCCTTTTGCAAAAACTCGTTCAGAATATCCGGCGTGTTGGGCCAGAGGTTGGGGCGGTAGTACTCCCGCATCGGGGTTTGGGTGAGCTCGGTGAAGTACTCGGTCAGGCCCCATTTGTCGTTGCGCCAGGTGAAGTAGGTATAGGATTGGGTGAAGCCCAGCTTGGCCAAGGATTTCATCAGCTTGGGGCGCGTAAAGGCTTCGGATAAAAAGATTGTCTCCGGGTGCTTGGCCTTGATCTCGCCGATGCACCACTCCCAGAAGCCAAAGGCTTTGGTGTGGGGATTATCCACCCGAAAGATGGTTACCCCTTGGTCGATCCAGTATTCGATAACGCTTTTTAACTCCTCCCAGAGGGCCTGCCAGTTTTCCGTCTCAAAGTCGAGAGGGTAGATATCTTGGTACTTCTTGGGCGGGTTTTCCGCATATTGAATGGTGCCGTCGGGCCGCTTTTTAAACCATTCCGGGTGCTCTTTCACATAGGGGTGATCTGGCGAACACTGGAAGGCGATATCGAGGGCGATGTCGATGTTGAATTTTTTGGCCTCCGCCACCAAGCGATGAAAATCCTCCAGGGATCCCAGTTGGGGATGGATGGCCTTGTGCCCGCCTTCTGGCCCGCCGATGGCCCAGGGGGAGCCCACGTCATCCGGCTCCGCCGTCATGGCGTTGTTTTTGCCCTTGCGGAAGGTGCGCCCGATGGGGTGGATGGGGGGCAGGTAAAGCACATCAAAGCCCATCTCGGCAATCTGCGGCAGGCGGGCGATCACATCCTGGAAGGTGCCGTGGGTGTGCTCGTCAGGGCCACAGGAGCGGGGAAACAGCTCGTACCAGGTGCTGAAGCGGGCCTTCTCCGGATCCACCCAGACCCGTCGCTCCGGGTAGGCGGTGACGAAGCGGCGCTCGCCGTAGAGCTGCATCAGGGATCCCAGCGTCGGGGAAAGGGCGATCTCGATAGCTGGATCCCCGCCTTGGCGGAGCATTTGGGCGTAGTTGCGCAACTTCGCCGCCAGATCCCCGCTTTGAGCCTGGGCGGCCCGCTCCACGAGCTCCGCCCCGATCAACAGCTCCACCGCCACATCCTGCTCGGCAGCCACCCGCTTGTGCAGATCCTGCTGCCAGGTTTTGAAGGGATCCACCCAGGCCAGAATCCGGTAGAAAGCTTGGCCGATTTGCGTGACCTGGAACTGGGCCCGCCAGCGGTCGTTGCCGAGGGGCTCCATGAAGATCTCCTCCCAGTCGGTTGCCCCGGCCTGGCGGAAACTGAGCACCGCCGAGAGTTGGTCGTGGCCATCGGCGAAGATGTCCGCCTCCACCACCACATACTCCCCCACCGTCCGCTTGATGGCGTAGCGCCCGCCGTCGATTTCCGGCGTCACCGCCTCGATGATGGCGCGTTGCCGACCTTCCGTTGGCCACATCATGATCCCTCAGCTTGCCTTTGCCTGCTCACAGGCTTGCCAGCCTGCCCTTTCAGAATGCCCAACCGACTTTACGTTAGCCCGCCGTTACCGATACATCTTCGATGCGCAGGGCGGGAAAAGCGGTGGTGCCGTTGAAAACGGTTACCTCTTGTGAGATGGCGGAGATATTGCGCAAACAATCGTAGAGGTTGCCGGCAATGGTGGTCTCCAGGATGGGGCGTTTTTCGCCGCCTTTAACCAAAAAGCCCCCCTTCACCACCCCGGAAAAATCGCCAGTGATGGGGTTGCTGCTGCCGGAAAGCCGGGTGACGATAATGCCCCGCTCCATCGCATACAGCTCAGACAAAGGGGTTGTCCCCGGGGCCACGCTCAAACAGGCCGGCCCCACGCCCGGCAAGCTGCCCGCCCCCCCTGTGGCATGGCCGTTGGACGGGATCCCGGCAGCCCGGCCTTCGTAGCTGTTGTACATGAAGTTGCAGAGGATCCCTTCATGGATCAGGGGGGTAATTTGGCGGGGGATCCCCTCGCGGTCGAAGGGCTCGATGGGGTAGCCAGGCAAGCCCAGCCCCTCGGAAACCAACGTCAACAGGGGGCTGGCGATCAGGGATCCCATCTTCTGCGCCAGCGGGCTTTTGCCTTTGCGCACCGCGTCCGCCCCCAGCACAAAGACGAGATCCCCCAGAAACTCTTCCACCACATCCGGCGGCAGGACGATGGGGCCGCGGAAGCTCTCTCCCTCGGTAGCTCCCAAGGCCCCCACACATTTCTGGACAAAGCGTTCAAAAGCCCGCTCCAGCGCCGGCACCAGATCCGCCCGCTTCTGGACGCTGTCGCCGTCGTAGGCAAAGCTGCCCACCTCGTCCCCATCGATGGCCATGCCGAACAGGGATCCGCCCGCCTCGACGCTGTGGTAGTTGGCGCGGATGCCGGTGGAAGAAGCAATGGCCACGGTATCCTCTTCTACGCTGAACGAGCCGCTGTCGATGGTGATGCGCGGGTCTTGGGAGCGCACCCACTCCACCAGTTGGGATCCCAGTTGCGTCAGCTCGGCGGCATCCAGTTCCAGCAGGCCTGGGTCAAGGGCAAAAGGCACCTGGGGCAGGGGCTGGGGATCTGGCAGGCCGTTGAGGGGATCCGCCGGCGAAGCCTTGGCCATGGCCACCGCCTCAGCAGCCGTCTCCGCCAGATCCTCAGGGCGGTTGGAGGTGGCAAAGCCCAGCCTGCCGCCGCAGAAAACCCGGATGCCGAACAGGGTCTCGCTGCTGCTGCGGGCCAGGTTGAGGTCATTTTTCTCAAAGGTGACTTCCGTCTCGCGGCCTGAGTTGGCGAACACCTCTGCTTGGTCAGCTCCGGCAGCCAAAGCCTTTTGCACACCCTGTTCGCAGAGATCCAGCAGGTTTTCAGGAGAAATGACGGAGCCGGCCATAGAAAACTTGAGATCCGCAAGAGAACAGTTCTATTATCGACCCTAGCAGCAAGGCCTGCCCCAGGAACGGGGCCCAGAAGAGCGCGCCTGTTTCAAGCGGTTCCCTCAGGCGCCGGGATCCGTTTGCCGGCGGTTTTCCGGATCCCTATCGGATCAGGGCTGCTCCAGGGGCTGATCTGAAAAAAGCAGGGGGGCAATGTTGGCTGCCTGGTTGAGCGGGATCTCGTCGTGGATGGCGTACTGATAGAACTGATCCAGCCGCTGACACAAACCTTCTGGGGTCAAAGCCTGCACGTTGGAGCTGATGATGTAGCTCTGGGCAGGAGAGGCCCGAAAGGCCTGAAAGGCTTTGCGACAAAAGGCCTGCTTGGCCTCAGGATCCGCCTGGCGCCACTCCGGCCCCGTCAGTTTGCCGGATAGTGCCGGCTGGGTGGCCGCCCAAGCGCTGGACGCGACCAGGGGCAGTCCTGTTGCCAAGATCAGGCCAGCCAGGATCAGAAACAGAAGGCCTCCCTTTAAAAATATCTGACGAGAAAAGAACTGAAGCCGTTGCCAGTGTTGCCCCATGGTTGGATAGGCTAAAGGTATCCCTTCGATCATACCGATCGCAGGAGAATCCAAAGCGGACAGCTTCTGCTCGTTTTGCCTGCTCCCCAGGGTTCTTGTAACCGTCAAAAAAGCTTGGCCGATCTCAAAACAATTGCCAGCACCCGTCCGTCCCGTGGCTCGCAGCAAACCCCGCCAAAAACAGCGTTTTCCCCACCTCCTCGGCTCCAAGTGGACTTCCGTTCAGCCGGTGATGGGTTGGCGACATTTTCAGGTCGCCGCCCGCCAAGAGGGAGAAGGGGGGCTGGTGTTTGCCGAGCTGAGGGCCGTCTGCGATCCCCAGGTGCGCCTCTGGGTCAACGCCGCCACCCTCAAGAACCGGGATCTCTGGCAGCCGGGCTGGGCACCGCTGGAAGACGGGATCCCTCTAGCGCTGTATCCTTAAGCAAGGGGGAGAAGTCTCGGAGAAAAAAGATGCCCAGGTGCGATGTCTGCGGGAAAGAGCTCAGCTACAGCGATTATCAGTGGGCCAAGCGCTGTACCAATCCCTACGGGAAATCCCACCTCATCTGCTTCGACTGCTACAGTGGCTCTTCTTGTCCCATCTGCTACTCCCCTCTCGAGTCGGCAGAATAGAGAGAGGTCGTTCTCAAAAGCCGCTTGTCCTCTCCCCGTGAGCCAAGCTCTTGGGAGGAAGTGGCAGAGGTCTCGATGGTTTTCCCAAGGGAGCCCGAACAGTGCGCATTGGCCAGGGCTATGACATCCACCGCCTCGTCGAGGGGCGCCCCCTGATCCTAGGTGGGATCCGGATCCCTTACGAAAAAGGGCTGTTGGGCCACAGCGACGCCGACGTGCTCACCCACGCCATCATGGACGCTCTCCTGGGGGCCGCCGCCCTGCGGGACATCGGCTACTACTTTCCCCCCGAAGACGAGCGCTGGAAGGGGGCAGACAGCATTCTCCTCTTGCAGCAGGTGGTGCAACTGGTAGGCCAAGAGGGCTGGCGCATTGCCAATGTCGATAGCGTCGTGGTAGCGGAGCAGCCTAAGCTCAAGCCCCACATCCCCGCCATACAGGCCCGCCTGGCCGAGGCCATGCAACTATCGCCCAAACAAGTAGGCGTGAAGGCCACCACCAACGAAAAACTGGGCCCCGTCGGCCAGGGAGAAGCCATGGCCGCCTTTGCCGTCGTCCTGTTGCTGGAACGCTGAGCCGCCGCTTTCTGGGAAGCACCTGGTCATCGCGCTGCCCAAGCTGCCAAACTGGCAAGCAACCGCTTCAAAAGTTTGCCCCAATTGCCGTGCAACCCCCTGCTGCCTCGATTGGGAGAGGGGCTGGGGGTGAGGGGCGCTGGCGGGCCCTTTCAAACTTGCTCGGATACTCAGCCAAGGAAATGGCAGGCCAAAACACCACCTCAACAGAGCAGCTCAAGAGAAGCCTTTTTGTTCCCCTATTCCTAGGGATCCTCCTCCTCTGGCTTGGCGCCTGTGCTGCTCCCGCCCGCCCGCCCCATCTCATTGCCACCGTTACCTCGGATCCCAAAACCTTCAACACCTATCTGGCCACCGAGAGCTCCAGCCGCGACGCCATCGCCTACCTAGAGGCGGGCCTGGTCACCCTCGATGAAGATACCCTCCTGCCCAAGCCGGAGCTGGCGGAAGGCTGGGAAGTGTCTGAGGACGGCTTGCGCTATGTCTTTACTTTGCGGGAGGGGCTGCGCTGGTCGGACGGGGAGCTCCTGACGGCGGCAGATGTGGACTTTACCTTCAACCGCATCATCTTCGACGAGCGGATCCCGACCTCGGCGCGGGATGTGTTGCGCATCGGCGAGGCGGGGGCGCTGCCCCAGGTGCGGGCCTTGGACGAGCGGCGGGTTGAGTTTGTCCTGCCGGAGCCCTTCGCCCCCTTCCTGTTGCAGGCCGGATCCCCTCTCTTGCCCAAGCACATTCTGGAGCCCACCGTGGAGCAGGTGGACGGCCAGGGCAACCCCCTCTTTTTGCAGACCTGGGGAGTTGACACGCCGGTGCAGGAATTGGTGGGGGCCGGCCCCTACGTCTTGCAGGAATATACCCCCGGCCAGCGGCTGGTGTACCGCCCCAACCCCTACTACTGGAAAGGGGAAGGGATCCCGCGCATCGAGCGGGTCATCCTGCGCATCGTGGACTCGGAAGATACGGCCCTGTTGCAGTTTCGCTCCGGCGAGACCGACGTGTTTTCGGTGCGGGGCAGAGACTTTCAGCTCCTGAAGCGGGAAGAAAAGCGGGATCAGTTCACGATTTACAATCTCGGCCCCACCCTCAACAACAATTTCTTTGCCTTCAACCTCAGCCGGGCCCGCAACCCCCAAACCGGACGGCCCTTTGTGGATCCCGTCAAAAGCCGCTGGTTCAACGATTTGAACTTCCGCCGGGCGGTGGCCCACGCCCTAAACCGCCAGTTTTACGTCGAGAGCGTCCTGCAGGGGTTGGGCGAGATCCAGCACTCGGTCTTCTCCCCCGCCAGCCCCTTCTACCTCAGCCCAGCAGAGGGCCTGCCCACCTACGACTACGATCCCGAGAAGGCGCGGCAACTGCTCTTGGCTGCCGGCTATACCTACGACGCCGAAGGCCACCTGCGGGATCCCGACGGCAACCGCGTCCGCTTCAGCCTGATCACCAACGCCGGCAACAACCAGCGGGAGGCCACCGGCGCCTTGATCAAGGCCGACCTGGCGCGGATCGGCATCACCGTGGACTTCACCCCCATCGCCTTCAACACGGTGGTGCAGCGCACCGACAGCCGCGACTGGGAAACCTTGTTGCTGGGCTTTGGCGGCGGCGGCACCGAGCCCAACAACGGCTCCAACATCTGGCGCAGCGATGGCCGCCTGCACCTGTTTAACCTGGGGGATCTGCCCGGCAACCCCGCCGAAGGGGTGGAGGTGAGCGATTGGGAGCGGGAGATCGACCGCATTTTTATCGCAGGGGTGCGGGAGCTGGACTTTGAAAAGCGCAAGGCCCTCTACGACCGCTTTCAAGTGATCATCCAGGAACAACTGCCCCAGATCGGCACCTTCAATCCCCTGGTGCTCTCGGCCCTGCGCAACCGCCTGCAAGGGGTGGATCCCCGCCCCATCCTCGGCCCTCTCTGGAACCTGGATCAGCTCTCCATCCAGGACGTGCTGCAGGAGCGGTAGCCTACCTCACCGTCAGCTCCACCTCCCCCGTGCTTCTAAGGACGTTGATCCCCACCCCTCCTGCCTGGAGATACAGGCCGATGTCCAGGGATCCGCGCCCCACCCGAATGTTTTCGAGGGTAACATGGGGCAGCCACAGGGGCAGGGTGGGCTGAGTCAGGTGCACCCGCTGGGCCAAGCCGTCGATCTCCAGGCCTAGGCAGGCCTGCAGCAGCAGGAACACGCTGGCCGCCGCCCAAGACTGGGGCAGACAGGCCACGGGGTAAAGGGTGGGGCCCTCCCGCTGGCGCCGGCGAAAGCCACAGAACAGCTCCGGCAGCCGCCGCAGCTCCAGAAACTGGCTGGCATCGAACAAGGCCGTCAACACCTGGGCCGCTTCCGCCTTGTAGCCATAGCGGGAGAGCCCGGCTGCAATGAGGGCGTTGTCGTGGGGCCAGATGGAGCCGTTGTGGTAAGACATGGGGTTGTAGCGCCCTTCCCCTTCCGCCAGCGTGCGGATCCCCCAGCCGCTAAAAAAAGCCGGCTCCACAAGTTGGCGGGCAATGCGCTCGGCATGCTGCGGGTGGGCGATCCCGGAAAACAGGCAGTGGCCCATGTTGGAGCTGCGCACGCGGCAGGGCTGCTTGCGCCCGTCCAGAGCCAGGACATACCCCCCCAGCTCCTCGCACCAAAACTGCTCCCAAAACCGCTGCTGCAGCTTTTCTGCTTGCTGTCGCAGCTGGGCTGCCTGCGCCTGCCGCCCCAACAGCTCCGCCATCTCCGCCGCCAACCGCTTGGCCTCGTAGGCGTAGCCCTGCACCTCGCACAGGGCAATGGGCGGCTCCGCCAGGGATCCGTCGGCATGGAAGATGGCGTCTTCCGAATCTTTCCAGCCTTGGTTGCGCAGGCCCCGCCGCGCCTTGCCGGCATACTCCAAAAAGCCGTCGCCGTCGGGATCCCCGTAGGTGTCCATCCAGCTCAGGGCTGCCTCGATATTCGGCCACAACTGCCGCAACAGCTCGAGATCGCCGCTGCGGCGCACATAGCGCCCCGCCAGCACCACAAACAAAGGGGTGGCGTCGATGCTGCCGAAATAATTGCCAAAGGGGATCTCGCGGGTCTTGGCCATCTCGCTGTAGCGCTGCTCGTGCAGGATCTTGCCCGGCTCGGCATCGCGGCTGGGATCCACCTCCTGGGCCTGGTGGGCCGCCAGGTACAGCAGCACCCCCCGTGCCAAATCGGGAAACCACCAGAGGGTGGCCAAGGCGGTGATCAGCGCGTCGCGGCCAAAGACCGTGGCAAACCAAGGTACCCCGGCGTGGGGATAGAGCCCGTAGGGGGTGCGGGCCAGCATCATCACCAGGTCGTCCCGCGAGGCGTTGAGCCACTCGTTAAACTGGGCGTTGCCAGTGTCGATGCGGTGGGCCAGAGCTCTTAGCGCCGCCCGATGCTCCCGCTCCGCCTGCAGGGCCTCCTGGTAGCTCAAGAGCGGGATCTCCTCGCCGCCATAGCTGCAGACTACCCGCACCTCCAAATCCCGCTCCTCCTGGGGCGCCAGCGGCACCCACCACTGCGCCAGCTTTTCCGAGACCACCTCCGGCGCAGGAGAAAACAAGATCTGGGTTTGCCGCTCCACCCCGTCCAGGCCGCGGTAGCGCAAAGTTACCCCTTCTGAGCTCACCTGGGGTGGCAGCACTTGTCCCCGCTGCGAGCGCCGGATGCCGCGAATCTCAAACATATCGGCAAAATCGGCCTCAAAGCGCAGGGTCAGCGGCACCCGAAACGGCTCCGAGCCGTAGTTGTGGATGCGAATCCGCTCGTAGGCCACGTTGTTCCACAAAAAAGTAGTCCGCAGAACATGCAGGGTATCTTGACCGATAAACTGCCCCTTCGAGGTGGTGAACTCGGGGTTGGTCAGATCCACCGCCAGAATATCCTTGTCTTCTCGCACCTCCGAGCTAAGCAACAAAAACTGCTTCCCCTGCAAATCCAAGACCAGCCGCGACAAAAAGCGGGTATCATCCCGAAACAGGCCGTGATCCCGGATGCCGAGGGGGCGCATGTTGCCCAGCCGGTCAAAGATGGCAAAGCAGTTGTCCTGCTTGAGGACGTGGGGACGCGCCTCCACCAGCGAAGCGCTGGCGCGGATGTAGTACTGATCCTGAATCTGGATAATGTCTTCGGCCATCTCGGTCTTCCCAATATCTGGCCCAAATAAGGCGAAAAAGCGGTTTTCAAACAGCACCAGCTTCCACTGGGCAGGGTCGGCATCTGTTAAGCCACCTTTTTCGAGATCTCCTGCCGCTCGTTCACCAGTTGCCGGTAGAGGGCCTCATATTCCGACACCATCCTCTCGACGCTAAACCGCTCCTCAAACACCTGCCGCACCCCGGCTCGGTCAAGGGATCCCACCTTTTCCAAGGCCTCCACTGCCTCTTCCACGGAGTCAACAATAAAGCCGGAGCGGCTGTCCGCCATCACCTCAGGCACCGAGCCAAAGCGGGTGGCGATCACCGGCGTGCCGCAGGCCATCGCTTCGATCATCACCAGCCCAAAAGGCTCCGGCCAGCGGATGGGAAACAGCACCGCATAGGCCTTGCCCAAGAACTCGCTTTTCTCCTGTTCGGTGATTTCCCCCACGATCTCCACATTGGGGTGGCGGCTGGCCAAAGGCTTAATTTCCAACTCGTAGTACTGGCGATCCACCGCGTCGATCTTGATAGCAGCTTTCAGCGGCATCCCTGCCCGCGCGGCAATTGCAATGGCCGTGTCCAGCCCTTTTTCCGGCGAAACCCGACCCAGAAAGGCCAGGTAATCCCCCTTTTCTGGATAGAAACGGTGGAGATCCAGGGGCAAACCATGGTAGACCGTCCCCACCCAGCGCGCCTGGGGCAGCGGCCGCCGCTGAGCATTGGAGATGGAGACCACCGGAATGTCCTGAAACTCGCTGTAGAGAGGCTGCAGCTCCGGAATGTCCAGTCGCCCGTGTAGAGTGGCCAAAAAAGAAACTTGAGGGTGGCGGCGGGCCAGGGCGTAGGGATAGTAGTCGATGTGGCCATGGATAATGTCAAACTCGTTGGCCATCTGAAAGGCCTTCTCCACCATCAAGATGTGGGGAGCCACCGTATCAATGGCCGTGGGATCCAAGCGCAAAGCCCGCTCCCGGAAAGGGATCAAGCGAGCCTGGGTCTGAGAGTCGCCGCTAGCAAATAGAGTCACCTCGTGCCCGCGCCGCACTAGCTCTTCAGTTAACCACGAGACCACCCGCTCGGTGCCGCCGTAGAGCTTGGGGGGTACACTTTCGTGCAACGGGGCAATTTGGGCAATGCGCATCGTTATCCTCCAAACCAAATTGGTAGCCGTTCGGGATTGTTGGTTGCGCCGAGCTAAAGGCGCTTCCCAGGTGCTGACCCCGGCAGCCCAGCCCTGTTACAGCTGGTTGCAGGATTTTCTTACAACCCCTTGGCTAAAGCCGGATGATAAAAAAAGAGGGAGCTAGATAGATCCAGCCTATGGGCTAGCTGGCTGGCTTTGTTGCGTTGGCTGGTGAGAAAATAGCCCATCCTCCAAGCCTAGCCGATTTCCAGCACGAATACAATCGCCTCATGGGCCGGCTATTTCTGCCGCGGCAAACAGAGGCAGAGTACCAAGCCCGAATTTTGGGTCGGCCTGCCTAAGGGATCCCACCATGCCCTACATGGTTATCTACGACGGCCTCTGCAACCTCTGTGCCACCGGCGTTCAGCTCTTGGAGCAACTGGATCGCGGACGGCAGTTTTGCTATGCCCCCATGCAAGATGCTTCTACCCTGGCCCAATGGGGGATCCCACCGGAGCAGGTGGAGCTGGGGATAATTCTCATCGATCTGGAGCACCCAGAGCGCCGCTGGCAGGGATCCGCTGCCATTGAACAAATTGCCGCCCTTTTGCCGGGTGGGGAGCTGTGGCTGGCTTTTTACCGCAACTTCCCTGGCTTGAAGCTTCTAGGGGACCGAGGCTACGAACAGATCCGGGATCACCGCTACGAGTGGTTTGGCCGCCGTAACACCCCATACCTATGCGCCCTTCTGGCGGCAGGGCATAGGGATCCGCAACAGAAGGTTAATGCCTGTGCACTCCAAGTCCTCCATGACCACCGTCGCTGTGCATTTTTGAGCGCCCTTTGGGTATACTTGAGACTAGACTCAAGGTTTGCCTTTGAGTTTCCCTGGGGTGAGCTAGGCAGCTCTTGCTAAAGACGTTGACCCTAGCAAGTTTTTGAAGGAGATCTGCCATGGCTTCCCGCAACTCAAAATCCCGCTTTCGTCACCCGATAGCTCCCTTGATTTTGGCTTCCTCCCTCGTAGGAGGAGTGGCTGCTTGTTCCCTTACTTCGGATCCTCCGGCTGTTACTCAGGTTCCCCCGACAATTTCAGCTCAGGCACCAGAAGCAGCAGTGCAGGGCTCTGAGAGCATTGCCTTCTACTACGACGGGGTAAAGACCTCAGTCACCGTCAAGGATGCAGCAATCCTTTTTGCCGCCTGCACTCTCAACACTAGCGACACAACCAAGATCGTAGGTTTTGTCAACAACACGCTTAAAGCAGGGCCGATTAAGGACAGTGATGTCACTGGGCTAGGTGACCCGCTGAAGCCCGCTATCTCTGACTTCACGGGCGACGGCACGGTTGACTGCAAAGATGCGGCGGTGCTGTTTGCCGTAGCCACGTTGGGCACGGAGGCGCCTGCGGCCAAGGTTAACGGCTTTTTGTCCGGCACCCTGAAGCTTCCCGAGGTGAATGTTACTCAAACTCAGTTGGATACCCTCTTCAAGACTCCAGCAACACCGACCCTGCCGCCGACCCCGACTCCGACACCGACGCCAACTCCCACACTTACTGTAACACCCACCCCGACTCCGACACCGACGCCAACTCCCACACTTACTGTAACACCCACCCCGACTCCGATGCCAGACATGGCAGGGCCGTTAGAAGCCAAGTTGCAAGAAGCCAACAAGGCCTTCCGCGATGCAGTTGCTTCTGAAATGCAAGTGGCTGCGCGTCAAGCGGGCGTGAAGATCTACACAGACAACTTCGTCGCCATTCCGCTTGATGATGGCAGCTCCGTCGTGGTGAATGCGGGCATCGCCGGGGTGGAGAACCTGACGCTTGAGCAATTGGCGCAGGGCGCCGATGTGCTCTTCACCTTCCTGCGGCTGCCGCAAGGCTCCCCTCTGCCTTCGGGCTTCTACACTGTGCGGTTTTTCCAAACGCCGGGGACAACGCAATGGAAGGCGCAGTTCAGGAACCTGGATGGACGGGTCGCGCTTGAGACCGATGCGCAAGTAGGGCCGGGAGACCCCGCACAGATAGAGATACCCAAACCCAAGCTAACAGGGGGCGTTTTTATAGACCCAAGAAACCCAATAACCGGCAGTAGAATTGAGATTGATATCCACTGGAAAAAGGGCAAGGCTCAGGCATCAGTGCGGCTGGGCACAGGTGGACCTGACCCAACCCCCTTGTCGGCAGAGGGTCAGGTAATCGCGCAGGCAACCGCGAACTTTTACGAGGCAGCCCGCAAAATAATCAACACGTACAAGGACAATACGTACAGGCAGGTCATCATTGGCTCAAGGGATGACAACTTGGTAGTCCACACGGTCTTCCAGGGCGTGGAAGAGCTGACGCTGGACGAGTTGGCCAAGGGGCAGGATGTGTTCTTTGCCTACTTCCGGGTACCGCAATCCTCTGGGCTTCCTTCTGGCTTCTACACGGTGCGCATCGCAAAATCTGCCACGGGCGAGTGGCTTGCACGCTTTGTAGATGCAAAGGGAAATACGGTGAAAGAGGTGCCAGCGACAGTGGGCCATGGGGAGACACCAGCACAAAACGGGAGGGGGAGGTTGACAATAGAAATAGGCCCGGGTTATAGCTGCATTGACTACCACCGCGGTAGACGTTTCATTAAGGTTTGTTGGGGTTAAGAGTTGAACGGCACCATCGCTTTCTCCACTGACGGAACTTTCTTCAAGGTCAGTGGCAACGGAACCTTCTCGGCGTCTTACCTCTCGTGCGGATGAGGACATTCAAGGGGGCATCGGGTGATCAGTCAACCGCTCGGTGCCCCTTCCTTATGTCTCAGGCAATCGCAGAGAAGTGTCATAACTTCGGACTTTGCGGATGTCGCCGACGCCCTGCAAATTCAGATTCCGTGCTTCTCCAAAAGCACCCACGAAATGCTGGCAAATAGCGGATGGCAATAGGAGGTATTACCATCCTAGCCGACTCTCTGAAGCCCAAACGCAAGCTCTTGATCTGGGATATTGTCTCTGGCTGGTCAGATAACGGTCAGAACAAGGGGCAATTGATGCCTGCCTTGAACCGCATCGGCACCATCAGAGAAGATGAAGCAGTGATTTGTGTCTTGAAAGACTTTAACCCTACCCTGAGAAATCCAGAACGCTCGGATAATTATCCCGTCATTCGCTACCTGAAAACTTTAGCTAGGCAGAGCCGCAGCAGCCGCAAATCCATTATTCTCATGGGGCCAGAAGCAGTTGTACCCTCAGACCTGAGATCCGAGCCTGCCAAGGGCTGACGCGGCAGCGCATTGAACGCATCCTGGCCCGCGCCTTAGCTGCCAAGGGCAAGGTCAGCGAGGGCGACATCGATCTGGTTTTGGAAGAAAAAAAGCAATACATCCGCCAAACGGAAATCCTAGAATTTTACAGCCCTTCGGAAACCTTGCAAAATGTCGTCGGCCTGGAAAACCTCAAGGCCTGGATTAGAGAACGCCGCAACAGTTTTAGCGCTCAGGCCCGCGACTATGGCTTGCCCAGTCCCAAAGGGATTTTGCTGGCCGGGATCCAAGGCACTGGCAAATCCCTCTGCGCCAAAACCATAGCCCGCGAGTGGCGCATGCCTCTGCTTAGGTTGGATGTGGGGCGGCTGTTCGGTGGGATCGTTGGCGAAAGCGAAAGCCGCGTGCGGCAGATGATCCAAATTGCCGAGGCGATGGCCCCCTGTGTCTTGTGGATTGACGAATTGGATAAAGCCTTTGGCGGCATCAACAGCGAGTTTTCTGGGGATTCAGGCACCAGCAAACGGGTCTTTGGCAGCCTCATTACCTGGATGCAGGAAAAGACCAAACCCGTTTTCATTGTGGCCACTGCCAACAACGTCCGCATCTTGCCGGCTGAGTTGCTGCGCAAAGGTCGGTTTGACGAGATTTTCTTTGTCAATTTGCCAAACCAACGAGAGCGGGAGGAGATCTTTACAAGTCCACATCCAGCGACTGCGGCCTAACCGCGTGCGGGATTTCTCCTACACCGAGCTGGCCGTGGCAACGGAAGACTTTAGCGGGGCAGAAATTGAACAGGCTATCTATGACGCCATGCACATGGCCTTTAACCAAGATCCACCCCGCGAGTTTACCCAAGAGGATATTCTCAAGGCCATTCGCCAAACCGTCCCTCTAGCCGCCATTGCTCGTGACCAAATTCAAGACTTGAAGGCATGGGCTGCTGAGTCGGGAGCTCGAACCGCCTCCCAGGATCAACGGTTGGTTCAAGAGCTGCAAACCCTGGCTCAAAAGAGAGGACTAGGCCCCATTGAAGTCGATAGCCCCTCTTCCGCTCTGAAAGACCTATAGCAACTTGGCAGTGACCTGCTCATCCCGGCGCAGTCGAGGGGGAAGTGGCTGGGCTCAGGCTAGACTGGTAGGTACAACCGGCAAGATGAGGATCCATGGCAGCGAAGGCGGGAGCAGAACCATCTTCAGCGCAAGCAGGGCTGCAAGAGCGACCTGCTGAATTCTGGAACAGCCAGGAAGGGCCCAAAGAGGCCTGCGGGGTGTTTGGCATTCTGGCTCCCGGCGAGGAGGTGGCCAAGCTGACCTATTTTGGGCTGTTTGCCCTGCAGCATCGAGGCCAGGAATCGGCGGGCATCGCCACCTTTGAGGGGGCCTTTTGCCGAGTGCACAAGGCGATGGGGTTGGTTTCCCAAGTTTTTGACCCGGTAAATCTGGGCCAACTGAGCGGCGACTTGGCGGTGGGCCACACCCGCTACTCCACCACCGGCTCCAGCCGCGCCGCCAACGCTCAGCCGATCATTGTGGAAACCCGCCTGGGGCCGCTGGCTTTGGCCCACAATGGCAATTTGGTCAACGCCGAAGAGCTGCGGCAAGAGCTGGAAGCTGCCGACCGCCACCTCACCGGCAGCACCGACTCGGAGTGTATTGCCCACGCCATTGCCCAGGCGGTCAATCAGGGCCAAGGCTGGGTGGAAGCCACCTGTCAGGCTCTGCGCCGCTGCCGCGGGGCCTTTAGCCTGGTCATCGGCACGCCAGAAGGGCTGATCGGGGCGCGGGATCCCTACGGCGTGCGCCCGCTGGTGTTGGGGTTTTTGAGCCGCAACCCCGCTAAGCAGGAGCTGCTGCAGCCGCAGATGCTGGGGATCCTCTGCAGCGACGGCAAGCCCAACCACCCCGAAGCCCAGCCGCTGCACTGCGTGTTGGCTTCGGAAACCTGTGCGTTGGATATCATCGGGGCGGAGTATCTGCGCCAGGTGGAGCCGGGAGAGCTGGTGTGGATCAGCCGGCAAGGGTTGCAATCGGTGCGCTGGGCCGAGGCCACCCCCAAGCTCTGCATCTTCGAGATGATCTACTTTGCCCGCCCCGACAGTTGCATGCACGGGGAGAGCCTCTACTCCTACCGGGTGCGGCTGGGGGAACAACTGGCCAAGGAAGCGCCGGCAGAGGCCGACTGGGTGATCTCGGTGCCCGATTCTGGCACGCCGGCAGCCATCGGCTATGCCCGCCAGGCAGGGATCCCCTACACGGAGGGGCTGATCAAAAACCGCTATGTGGGCCGCACCTTCATTCAGCCTACCCAGTCGATGCGGGAGCGGGGCATTCGCATGAAGCTCAACCCCCTGGAAGACGTGCTGCGGGGGCAGCGGATTGTGATCGTGGACGACTCGATTGTGCGGGGCACCACCAGCCAAAAGATCGTCAAGGCCCTGCGCCAGGCGGGGGCCACCGAAGTTCACATGCGCATCTCCAGTCCGCCGGTTACCCATCCCTGCTTCTACGGCATCGACACGGACAGCCAAGACCAGTTGATTGCCGCCAGGTATTCGGTGGCAGAAATTGCCGAGAAAATCGGGGTGGACTCTTTGGCCTACCTGAGCTGGGAAGGCATGCTGGCCGCTACGGGCCGGGATCCCAATTCCTTCTGCTCCGCTTGCTTTACCGGCCACTACCCCATTCCTGTCCCAGAGGGGCTAAAGCGCTCCAAGCTCGCTCTGGAGACAGCAGCCAGCCGCAAAAATCGCTAGCCAATGCTGGAGAGCCTGCGGAGGGAACATGACCTTGCGCCTGCGCCAACTGGGGGATCCCATCCTGACTCAAGTGGCTGAGCCGGTCGCCGAGTTTGGGACGCCGGCTTTGCAAAACCTAATTGAAGAGATGCTCGCCACTTTGAAAGAGGCCCAAGGGGTGGGCTTGGCGGCCCCTCAGGTGGGATTCCCCCTCCAGGTCATCATCGTAGCCTCCCGTCCCAACCCTCGCTATCCTGATGCACCCCAGATGGAGCCGCTGGTCATGGTTAACCCCCGCCCCCTAGCTTGCAGCGAGGAGCAGGTGCTGGGGTGGGAAGGGTGCTTGAGCGTGCCCAACTGCCGCGGCCTGGTGGCCCGTTCCCGCGAGGTGGAGGTGGAGTACCACACCCCTGAGGGATCCCGGCAGCGGGTGGTCTGGCGGGATTTTCCGGCGCGCATCTTCCAGCACGAATACGATCACCTCAGGGGCCGATTGTTCCTAGATCGGCAGCCGCAGCAACTGCTCTCTGAGGCCGACTACCAAGCCCAGATTTTGGCCCAGCCCCCTGCCTGAGGATCCCAACATGCCCTACATGGTTATCTACGACGGCCTCTGCAACCTCTGTGCCACCGGCGTTCAGCTCTTGGAGCGCCTGGATCGCGGCCAGCAGTTTCGCTACGCCCCCATGCAGGATGGAGCTACCCTGGCCCAGTGGGGGATCCCGCCAGAGCAGATGGAATTGGGGATGATCCTGATCGACCTGGAGCAGCCGCAGCGCCGCTGGCAGGGATCCGCTGCCATTGAACAAATTGCCGCCCTTTTGCCGAGCGGGGAGGTGTGGCTGGCTCTGTACCGCAACTTTCCTGGCTTGAAGGTTCTGGGGGATCGAGGCTACGAACAGATCCGGGATCACCGCTACGAGTGGTTTGGCCGCCGTAACACCCCATACCTATCTGTCTACCCTGCTTGTGTTTCCTGCCGGGATCCCTTGGCTGACAACCCATAATGCTTGGTAATGCTTGCCCTTATCCAGCTACCTCCAGCTACCTGAACTGAAGGAGGCCGATAGGAGAGGGGCTGTACTTAAGGGATCCCTTGACGAGGGATACATTACTCCTGAGTGTTTAATAATTTTTAACTCACCTCATTGGTAAACAGGATGTGTTTGTGTGTCAGGAACACCTTTTCGGCCCTGAGAAAGCTGGCCTAGGATGGAAATGTTATGACGTTGTCAAAGACCCTCTTTTAGGCTGGGTGGTCACTTGGTAAAAGGCTGCCGACAGCCAGAAAAGAACGCAAAGAGCAAATCTTTTTGCAAAAGGTCTGCTAAAGCGCGTCATCAACCATTGGAAAGTTCCTTGATGCTTTATAAGGAACAAAGAGAAACGGTCGTGACGAAGAAAAGGAGAAAGACGAAGAAAAGGAGAAACAACAATGAGAAAATCGTCTACTTTTGTTCTAGTTTTTGGATCGATGATGCTGGCGATGAGCGCCGCCATCGCGCACGCACAATCAAACTCTAATCCGGCCACTTCATGTCAGACTGGTGGTGTTACGCCAGGGCCCATCGCTTGTTGGCCGATGAATGATTCGAACGGAAGCACCGTCCTGCAGGAGGTAATCGGCGGTAACAATGCGGGACCAGTGAGGTCGCCTGTCGGCGCTGCACAAGCGCCGCAACCGATCGCAGGCCAATTCGGCGGCGCGATCGACTTCGTCAAATTCCCAGGATCAGGGTTAACCGGAGCTGTAGTTACCAACACGAGTGGGGCTTTGCCATTCATCGGACAGGGTGACTTCTCCATTGTTACTTGGATAAAATTCCCGCCTACTTCGGCTTCGGCGCCTCCTTCGGGTCCGGGTGGGCGACACTACATCCTCAACAAGTACGACGCCCCGCAGAAAAAAGGCTACGCGCTCTACGTCATCCGTCCCTCGGGTAGCAATTCATCCTATTTAGAGTTTCTATGGGGGGACGGCGTCAGCACCTCGCCCCAAACGTTGCAATCAAGCACGCCGATCACGCCCAATCAGTGGCACTTGGTCGCCGTGACCTTTGCGCGCAACGTCGGCAGCAATTCGCTCGTCGTCACCTTGTACGTGGATGGCGCGCCGAATGGCACCTATATGAGCACGGCGCCGTGGGGTTCGCTCGTCAACAACCTCGCCATCATGATGGGCTACCAACCGAGTTCGGTCGACGAACCCATCGCCCTCGACGAATTGCAGATTTATAACCGTGCACTGACAGCGAATGAGATTTCTCAGATATACAATGCTGGTTCAGGCACGCAGCCGCCTTGCGTGCAACCGCCGTCGGGTATGGTCGCGTGGTGGCCGCTGGATGAGACCTCGGGAACAACGGCTGCCGATATTGCAGGATTCCCCAACAACGGAACGCATGTGAATGGTCCGACGCCAGTATCCGGAAAGGTTGCTGGTGCGCTCCGATTCGATGGCGTAAATGACCATGTGCGCGTACCTGACCATGCCGAGCTGAATGTTGGCACTGGCAATTTCACGCTGGATGCGTGGGTGCGCACAGGTTCTTCAGGCCTGATCGTGCTCGTGGACAAGCGTAGTGGTCCCACACCGCAGGGGTACTCGCTCTTCCTCGTCAATGGCCGATTGGGATTCCAGAGAGCTAATGGTGTTGGGAGTTCGGTTTGCGCCGCCACCCCTACACCAGGTCGTGCGTGCGTAAACTACGTTGCTCCACCGACGAGCCCAAATGTCGCTGATGGTCAGTGGCACCATGTGGCGGCGGTGGTGGATCGGGCGAACGCAACCAGTGGTGTGCGCCTCTACGTGGACGGTGTCCAGGTGTTTGCCGGTTCGCCACTGACGGGGAATCTGGACAACACAAGCGACCTGTATCTGGGCATGCGAACGCCAGCCCAAAATGGCGGCGGCTTCCTCCCTGGCGATCTTGACGAAGTAGAGCTCATCAAGCGTGCGCTCACGCAGCAAGAGATTCAAGCGATCTTCAATGCCGGCTCTGCGGGCAAGTGCAAATGCGTGCAACCGCCGTTGGGTATGGTCGCGTGGTACCGGATGGATGGGAATGCGAACGATTCCGGAGGCTCCAACAATCCTTCGGCGACCAACGCAATCAGCTTCGTCGCGGGCAAGGACGGTCAAGGCGTGACGTTCAGCCCGGGCGGTTACATCGAGATCCCGCACTCGCCCGCGCTGGCCCCCCAGCGGTTCACCATCGACGCATGGGTCAAGCCGCAAGGCCCCGGACCGAACAATGACTTCTGGGGGAGCGTCATCGTACAGAAGGGTTTGCCGCTGCCAGCGGGGCACACGGCCCAGTCCGTCTCCCTTTGGTGGAGCTCGAACCAGCAAAAATTCCTCTTCGGAATTGGGACCTCCTCGCCGCCAACGAACGTTGCTGTTTCATCCAACACGTTCCCAGCTACGAATACAAATTGGTACCACGTCGCCGCAACCTACGACGGCAGCACCATGAAGCTCTATGTCAACGGCAACCTCGAAGCGTCGAAGCCGTTCACATCGTCCATTACTTACGACCCTTCGATTCCCTGGACCATCGGCTCGACAGCGGCTCCATACCGCGCCCTCGGTGCCCCGCGCACCTTCAACGGTGTCATCGACGAGGTGGAGATCTTCAACCGGGCACTGTCGCAAGCGGAAATTCAAGCCATCTACAAATCCGGGAAGTGCAAATAAATTCAAGAAGGTGTTCGATCCGACACAGTTTCCGACGAACCGAAGTGGAGGATATGCTCTCTTAGTTCGTCTCAGTCGGAACAGGAACAACACTCCCGTAAGATCATTACGGAGTTTTGGGAAACAACAGATAGTTCACGGCCAAGGGTTTCTCGGTCACTATGCAACCTACTTCCAACAATTAGTGATGCCAGAGAAACCCTTGGTTGTGACAACTGCCACATAGCGTGCAAAACTCAAACGTTAGGAGGTGTCATCATGAAGAGAATAACAACTATAGCTTTGCATTCCGTGTTTCTCGTAGCTCTTGTTTTCAGCACGGGGTATACCCTTGCACAGAAAGAAACACAAGAAAGGCATCAGACCGAAAAGAGGCAAGCGCCCGTTCAATCAGTACCACGTCCGTTGCCAGACATGACAAGGCGGGTGCAAGAAGCCAACAAGGCTTTCCGCGATGCAGTTGCTTCTGAAATGCAAGCGGCTGCGCGTCAAGCGGGCGTGAAGATCCGCACAGACAACTTCGTTGCCATTCCATTTGATGACTCGGGCACGGTTATCGTAAACTCGATGATCGAAGGTGCCGATAGAGTGAGCATCGAGCAACTTGCTAAAGGTGCGGATGTTCTCTTTATCTATTCAGGTGCGAAGCTGGGATTTGCCGGAAGAGAAATTGACCCGGGATTCTATGTAGTGCGTATCTCGCAAAATCCTGCCAGTGGGCAGTGGATCGCCCAATTCAAGAACTTGCAAGGCAGGGTTGTCTTGGAAACCGAAGCAATCGTAGAAAAACCAGACTCAAATGCTGCCAAGATGCAACCAATGTGCACGCTTGGACCAAAAGGCGAACTGATTCTCTTTGACGAGCACGACCCATTCAAAAATATTACACTATCGGTCAGTTCGAAAGGGCTTCCTTCGCGTAACGGGCAGAGTATTATTCGTGGAGGGTTCAGTATTATTTCTCACTCCAGGACACTACGCGAGGCAGCATGGCAGCTTGTTAAAGAGGTCGCGAAAGAGCCCGTCTCTATAGAACAGGTGGTTCCTGTAAGTTTTGGACATATCCCCCAGCCCGATGAGTACATCCTCATGAACTGCGGCACGAAACAAAAACCAGATTGGTGCGCTTGTAATCTAGTAGAAAAAGGACCCCATCCAACTGGAGAACATGTTTACTATTATGTCTGGAGTTGTATTGGCATTTATAGTAAGAAGTGGTATGTATTTCTCATATGGTAAATAGATGGAGGTATAGCTATGCCAAACGGAACAAGCACTGCAGTAACTGAGGCAACCCGCCTCACCGATATTGGGTTTCCAGAATTTACCGCCAAGCTGGTGAAGGATGTCTTCGATGCGCTCCTTGCGGCAACACTTGCTCACGTCTAACAAAAATAGGAGGTATTACCATCCTAGCCGACTCTCTGAAGCCCAAACGCAAGCTCTTAATCTGGGATATTGTCTCTGGCTGGTCAGATAACGGTCAGAACAAGGGGCAATTGATGCCTGCCTTGAACCGCATCGGCACCATCAGAGAAGATGAAGCAGTGATTTGTGTCTTGAAAGACTTTAACCCTACCCTGAGAAATCCAGAACGCTCGGATAATTATCCCGTCATTCGCTACCTGAAAACTTTAGCTAGGCAGAGCCGCAGCAGCCGCAAATCCATTATTCTCATGGGGCCAGAAGCAGTTGTACCCTCAGACCTGAGAGAAGAAATGGTGGTCTGTGACTTTCCCTTGCCCAGCACTTCTGAAATTGAACGAATTATCACCAGCGTTATCCCTCCTAATCTACTGCAGGTGAGCGGTCTTGCTCTTGAGCAACTGATCCGAGCCTGCCAAGGACTTACCCGACAGCGTGTCGAGCGGATTCTGGTCCGCGCCTTGGCTGCCAAGGGCAAGGTCAGCGAAGGGGATATTGATCTCGTTTTGGAAGAGAAAAAACAATACATCCGCCAAACTGAGATTCTGGAGTTTTACAATCCCTCTGAGACTCTGCAAAATGTCGGAGTGGAAAACCTCAAAGCTTGGATTAGAGAGCGCCGCAACAGCTTTAGTGTCCAGGCCCATGCCTATGGCCTACCAAGCCCCAAAGGGATTTTGCTGGTTGGCATTCAGGGTACTGGCAAGTCCCTATGTGCCAAAACCATCGCCCGCGAGTGGCGCATGCCCTTGCTCAGGCTGGATGTGGGGCGACTCTTCGGCGGGATCGTCGGCGAAAGCGAAAGCCGCGTGCGCCAGATGATCCAAATTGCCGAAGCCATGGCCCCTTGTGTGTTGTGGATTGATGAGTTGGATAAAGCCTTTGGCGGCGTCAACAGCGAGTTTTCAGGGGATTCGGGCACCAGCAAGCGGGTCTTCGGCAGCCTGATCACCTGGATGCAGGAAAAAACCAAACCCGTTTTTATTGTTGCCACCGCCAACAATGTCCGCATCTTGCCGGCCGAGCTGCTGCGCAAAGGCCGGTTTGACGAAATTTTCTTCGTCAATTTGCCCAACCAACGGGAGCGGGAGGAGATCTTCCAAGTCCACATCCAGCGGCTGCGGCCCAACCGCGTGCGGGATTTTGCCTACCCTGAGCTGGCCATGGCCAGCGAAAACTTCAGCGGCGCAGAAATTGAGCAGACCATCTACGATGCCATGCACATGGCCTTCAACCAGGATCCGCCCCGCGAGTTTACCCAGGAGGATATTCTCGGCGCCATTCGCCAAACCGTTCCCCTGGCCGCCATCGCCCGCGACCAGATTCAAGACTTGAAAGCGTGGGCTGCCGAGTCCGGGGCCCGAACGGCCTCCCGAGATCAACACCTTGTGCACGAGCTGCAAACCCTGGTGCAAAAAAGAGGGCTGGGCCCCATCGAAGTCGACAGCCCCTCCTCATTTAAGTTTTCTAACTAAGGCAGCTCTACCGAGGTGGGCTTGGAGGCGTAGGTTAGGCCCCAGCCCAATTTCTCCCGCATGACGCGGAAAAACTCCGGTCGGCGTAGGCGAATCAAATCTGTGCAGTAGGGGGCGCGGACAACGCGAATTTGGTCTTCTGGCAGGATGTAGCAGCCGGCATTGCCGTCCGCTACCAAAACCAGCGGCTGAGGGCTGGCGGGGCTGATCCATACCTCTTCCGAATCGGGAAAGACCAGAGCCCGTGAGGCCATCGAGTGGGGACAGATAGGGATCAACTGCAACACCGGCAGGCCGGGAGTGATGACCGGCCCTCCCGCAGAAAGGGCATAGGCGGTGGAACCGGTGGGGGTGGCTAAAATAATGCCGTCGGCAGCCACATCCAGCGGTGAGTGATCCCCAATGGTTACTTCAAAGTGGCACATGCTGGTCAAGGGCTCGCGGTGGAGCACCATCTCGTTGAGGCTGAGCACCTCCCAGCGCAATTCGTTGCCGCGGTAGGCCTGCACCAGCAACATGCTGCGGCGATCGAGAATGTACTCGCCAGCAATGGCTGCCTTGGCCGCCTCCTCCAGGTGGGTTAGGTAGGTCTCTGTCAGAAAGCCCAGGTGGCCCGTGTTCACGGCCAGCAAGGGGATCCCTTTGGGGGCCAGTTGCCGGGCTGCTGCCAAAACGGTGCCGTCTCCCCCCAGCACCACGGCAAACTTCATGCTCTCGTCAAAGCCGGCGGGGGCCAGGCTGTCCACCTTGGTCAAGCAGACGGGACTGTCGGGCTTGGCGTAGCCAAGGATGCCGCCCCAGTTGGGTGCGACACAGACTTCCCAACCCTGTTCCTGAAACCAGCGGGACAGGGTTTCGCTGCTGCGCTTGGCGGCGGGCTTGGCGTCGTTGTAGAGGATCCCGGCTTTGGGCTTGCTCATGGGGCAGTGGTGAGGCAGAGGGTGCCAAAACTCTATCAGTTCTGGATCGGCTCTGGGATCCCTTCTGTAACCAGGACGGCAGCGGTCTCGGGTTTTGGTGAAGTAAACCTAGCTTCCGTTCCGGGGTGCCCTGGGCTCGCCTCCAGCTTCGCCCTTGGGCTGGGCAGCGGATCCCGCTTTGCGGGCGCTTTTGCAGCAAACGGTGGCCGGCCCGATGGCCATAGCCAATCCCATGCTGTTTCCTCCGCCCAGGGATCCCTTGCCTTAGAATCAGGCTGGAAGGCCTCCCCAGCAAGGTCTGGTTTCCCCTTGGTTTGGACAGGCTGAGGGGAGTTGCTGTCAACCTCGCTCCTTTCCCCATGCAAGCCTGTACCCTGATTGCCCGCGCCAAGATCAATCTCTACCTAGAAATCCTCGGCTCCCGCCCCGATGGCTATTCCGAGGTGGCCATGATCCTACAGAGCATCACTTTGGCGGATCGCGTGCATCTCCAGCGCCGTCCCCACGGGATCCTCTTGATTTGCGATCACCCGGAAGTGCCGGCAGATGCCCGCAACCTGGCCTACCGCGCGGCTGAGCTGCTGCAAAGGGAATGTCGGGCTGAGCTGGGAGTGGAGATCCAGCTGGAAAAACAGATCCCAGTAGCAGCGGGCTTGGCGGGCGGCTCAGCGGATGCGGCGGCAGTTTTGGTGGGTCTGAACCAGCTTTGGGGCCTGGGCCTGACGGTAGGAGAACTGCAGAGCTTGGCGGCCCGTTTGGGATCCGATATTCCCTTTTGTGTGCAGGGGGGGACGCAGTTGGCTACGGGACGGGGAGAAGTTTTACAGCCGCTGGCCGACTGGGAAGGGATCCCGCTGCTGTTGGCCAAGCCCCGGCATCTAGGGGTTTCCACCGCCTGGGCCTATCAGGCCTTTCGCGCTCACCGTGCCGCTTCCTTGCCTTCTGCTGGAGCCTCTCTGCCGACCTTGCCCCAAGTCCTCGCTGCTCTGGAGCGTCGGGATCTGCTGGCCTTGGCCCGCAGTTTGCGCAACGACCTGGAGCAGCCAGTTTTGGCCGAGCACGCTATCGTGGGAAAATTGCGCCAGGCCTTGCTCGAGGCAGGAGCGCTGGGATCCCTGATGTCGGGCTCAGGGCCGACGGTGTTTGGGATCATGGCCAGCCTGGAGAGGGCCGCCCAAGCCCGTGACAGTCTGTGCCACCACTTTCCAGAGGTGGATTTCTGGGTAACCCAGTTTGCTCCCACCGGTATTCTGCTGGAGCCGGATCCCCAGGCCCTCCGTCTCCCCTAGGGCCGGTCAGCTCAACTGGGCTAGCCCGGCCTTGGGAAAGGTGCTTTGCCCGCCCCGACCTCTGACTTGACAAGCTTTGGTAACAAGTAGGACATTGAAGCTCTACGGAAAGCAGCTCAAAACTGGCTTGGCCGCAGGCCGGAGAGGAAGATGAGCGAGAGGACGTTGTTCGACAAAGTCTGGGACGCCCATACGGTGCGGGTTTTGCCCTCGGGGCAGACGCAGTTGTTCATCGGCCTGCACCTCATCCACGAGGTCACCAGCCCCCAGGCTTTTGCCATGCTGCGGGAGCGCAATCTGCCAGTTCTTTTTCCAGAGCGGACGGTGGCGACGGTAGATCACATTATCCCCACCGACAACCGGACGCGACCTTTTGCGGATCCCTTGGCAGAGGAGATGATCCAGGAGCTGGAGCGCAACTGTCGCCAATATCGCATCCGCTTCTACAACAGCGGCTCCGGCCAGCAGGGGATCGTGCATGTGATTGCGCCGGAGCAGGGGCTGACGCAGCCGGGGATGACCATTGCCTGCGGCGATAGCCACACGTCTACCCATGGGGCCTTTGGGGCCATTGCCTTCGGCATCGGCACCAGCCAGGTGCGGGACGTGCTGGCCACCCAAACTCTGGCCTTGTCCAAGCTCAAAGTGCGCCGCATCGAGGTGCACGGCAGGTTGGGGCCGGGGGTTTACGCCAAGGATGTGATCCTCCACATCATCCGCAAGCTGGGGGTCAAAGGCGGGGTGGGCTACGCCTACGAATACGGCGGCAGCACCATCGAGGCCATGAGCATGGAGGAGCGCATGACCCTCTGCAACATGTCCATCGAGGGGGGAGCCCGCTGCGGCTACGTCAATCCCGACGCGGTAACCTTTGAGTATCTAAAGGGACGGGAGTTTGCTCCTCAGGGATCCGACTGGGAGGAGGCAGTGGCCTGGTGGCAAAGCCTGGCCAGCGGCCCCGACGCCGTCTACGACGACGTGGTGGTGTTTCAGGCCGCAGAGATCGCCCCCACCGTAACCTGGGGAATCACCCCTGGTCAGAGCATTGGGGTGGACGAGCGGATCCCGGCACCGGAAGAGCTGCCGGAAAGCGAGCGGGAGCTGGCCAAGGAAGCCTATGCCTACATGGGCTTGCGGCCGGGGGATCCCATCGTGGGCACGCCAGTGGATGTCTGCTTCATTGGCAGTTGCACCAACGGCCGCTTGAGCGATTTGCGGGAGGCGGCCAAGATTGCCAAAGGACAGCGAGTAGCGCCTGGAGTGAAGGCGTTTGTCGTGCCCGGCTCGGAGCGGGTCAAGCAGGAGGCGGAACGCGAGGGCCTGCGCGAGATCTTTGAGGCGGCAGGGTTTGAGTGGCGGGATCCCGGCTGCTCCATGTGTTTGGCCATGAACCCAGACCGCCTCGTAGGCCGGCAGATTAGCGCCTCTTCTTCCAACCGCAACTTTAAGGGTCGCCAGGGATCCCCCAGTGGGCGCACCCTGCTCATGAGCCCGGCCATGGTGGCGGCGGCGGCCGTGAGCGGCAAAGTGGTGGACGTGCGGGAACTGCTCTAGCCAGCGGGGCCGTTCAACCTCCCCCGGCAGCCTGAGCGGCTGCCGGCTGCGAAGAAGGGGGCTAAGACTGGAGAAGCGGGTAGAAGTGCCCCACCGGCCCTTGTCCTGCGCCGATGGCCAGAGGATGCCGCAGGGCTTCGGTAACATAGGCCTTGGCTGCTAGCGTCGCCGCCAAGGGATCCTTGCCCCAAGCCAGTTGCGCCGCAATGGCTGCCGAGAGGGTACAGCCGGTGCCGTGGGTGTGGCGGGTGGGGATGCGCTCGCTTTTGAGGATCTCCAGCCGCTCGCCGTCAAACCACACATCCACCCCCTGCAGTTCCCCTGGCATACCTCCCCCCTTGACCAAAACCGCCTTACAGCCCAGGGCGTAGATGCGGCGGCCCGCCTCCTCCATATCCGCCAATGACTGCAGCTCCATCCCTGCCAAAATCTGGGCCTCGTAGCGGTTGGGGGTAACGACCTGGGCCAGCGGGATCAGCCGCTCGCGGATGGCCTGGATGGCGTCTTCTGCCAGCAGCTTGGCCCCGGTGCGGGAGACCATCACCGGATCCACCACCAGCGGCTGCAGGGCCCACCGCTCCACTTGGCGGGCCACCTCCCGCACGATCTCGACATTGAGCAACATGCCGGTTTTGATCCCTTGCACCCCGATATCCTGCACCACCGCCTCAATCTGGGCGGCCACCGCCTCCGGCGGCAGCGCATCCACGCGGTTGACCCCGAGGGTGTTTTGGGCAGTTACGCAGGTGAGGGCGGAAGTGCCGTGGACGCGCTGGAAGGCAAAGGTGCGCAGATCCGCTTGAATGCCCGCTCCGCCGCCGCTATCGGATCCGGCAATGGTGAGGGCAACAGGGGGATGCTGCTCGGCCAACATTGGAGCCGACATTGGTTCAGATGTGGGGACAGACATTGGCCAAAGGACAAAAACTGCCGAGGGTACCGCTAGCCATTTCTGTCCTTCAGCGTAGCAACGAAATGATTCCCGCTAGCCTCTGAGGTCTTGGGAAAACTCTTTCAGACCCGATAGGCAACGCAGTTGCGAACGCGCCGGCGGCGCGGGCGCTATCCCCAACTCCCCTCTTCCTAAGGAGAGGGGTGGGCTGTCTTCAATCGGAATGGCCATCGTCGGTAGTAGCTACTACCTCCACCCAAGCCCTATCCCCCTCCACCGCCGTCAGGCTCCAGCGCAGAAGCTGAGCTGGCTGTCCTAGCTCCTGGGCCACCTGCTCGGTAAGGGATCCCTCCAGTCGAGCAGCAGAAACCGGCAGGCTTAGGGGCAGGGAAAGGCGGAGAAAGTGCAGCTTCACAGGCCGTTAGAACTCCTTTGAGTAACCCGCACAGAATTGCCCTCAACGGGGGTGGATATCCAAGCAGGGCTAGGAGCCAAACTGGAGACGATAGACCTCCTCCTCTTGGTCCGTCTCCACCTCTAGATTGGAAGTAGGATAGGCTACACACAGCAGCACAAAGCCCTGAGCCTTGAGTTCCGGCCCGATCCCCATGGCGTCAGGCTGGGCCACGGATCCCGACTTCAGCCTCCCTGCACAGGTGGTACAGACTCCCGCCTGGCAGGAAGAGGGCAGCTCTAGGCCGTGTTCGAGAGCCGCCTGTAAAACTGTCTGATCTGCCGCCGCGGTAAACCGGTAGGTTTGGCCCCGGTGATGAACGGTTACCTGGTAAACCATAGCCGTCATCAGGAACGAACCCGCGAAGGAGTGCGGACCACCGTCAGCGACTGCGGCTGGCGCATTTTCTTTATCTGAACCTCGATCTTCTCAGCCCCCTCCGCCTTCAGGTCGGCGATGTAGCGACCTTTATGCGCCTCTGCTTCTTTCTCGCTGGCGAAGGGGCCGTAGTAATAGGTGCAGTCGTCGGTGGTGATCTCAACCCAGACTGCTAGGCCCCGCAGCCTATCCAACAGCCAGACCAAAGGGTTGCCCACGGGATCCATCCCCCCTATTAAGCGCAAAGGATGACTCAGGATCTTTTGCAATCACCTAGATTCTACTGCCTTCGTTGAGGATTTGTTGAGAAATGTTTCGACCTCGGTGGGGGGAGCGCTGCCGGTGGATCTCGTAGAGGGCGATGCCCGCCGCCACCGAAGCATTCAAACTTTCCGTGCGGCCCGCCAAGGGGATCGACAGCAGTTGGTCGCAGTGGCGCTGGGTGAGCAAGCTGATGCCTTCCCCTTCGGATCCCACCACCAAGGCAATAGGTCGGCGAAAGTCGGCGCTGTAGATAGGGGCAGCCCCCTGGCTGGTGGTGCCATAGACCCAAAACCCCTGCCCTTTAAGATATTCCAGGGCGCGATTTAAGTTCACCACCCGCGCCACCGGCAAAGTAGAGAGGGCCCCCGCTGCCACCTTCATCACCGTCGCAGTGACGCCTGCCGCCCGCCGCTGTGGGATCACCATCCCCTGCATGCCAAACGCCTCCACGCTGCGGGCAATAGCCCCCAGGTTGTGGGGATCCTGGATCCCGTCCAGCACCACCAGCACCGGATGGGGGCCGGACTGGCGGCTCTGTTCCACCAGCTCTTCCAGATCCACATAGCGGTAAGGGGTGGCCTGGGCGGCGATCCCCTGGTGGTTGGCTCCAGCGGTGAGAAGGTTTAGCCGCTGGAGAGACACCTCATCGATGACGGTACCCCGTGCTTTGGCTTCTTCCAACAAAGACCAAAATTGGGGGCTGTAGCGCAACCGCGGCAGCACCCACACTCGGTTAAGGGTGGCCTGGCTTCTCAGCGCAGCCAACACGGTTTGGCGACCGTAGATGATCTCTTGTTCAGGTTCGGCTTCGGGATCCCGGTTAACCTGCAGCTCCCCGTCTTCTGGACTGGCAACGGGAGGGCTGGGATTTGGCTGGGGGCGCTCCTGCTCAGCCTTGCGACGAAGCGGCTTTACGGGCGGCTCTTGCGCCGCCGGCTGGAGATGGAGCGGGGAGCCCCCCTCGCGCCGTTTGGTCTGCTTGGGCTTGTTGAAGGGTTGCCCCGCCCCTTGCCGCTGCAGCTTGCTCCGGCGAGACAGCCGTAAGGGAGGTTTGCATTGGGAAGGCTTGGGCATGGGCAGAGAACGGTGCAGAGTAAAAGCCGATCTTAACCTTCCCCCTCGCCTATCGTCTTGGCCAAAACATCGGTGAGAGCGAGAATGTGGCGTAGCCGCTCGGGATCGGTGAGGTAAAGGTAGCCCAAGATGGTTTCCAGGCCACTGGCATTCTGGTAGTCGGCCAAGGGCAAGTGGCGGGGTGGACGACCGCAGCCGTTGCGGCCCCAGCGGACGATCTCCCGCTCTTCAGGGCTGAGATAGGGCAAAAGCGCCAACAACAATCTGGCCTGAGCAGATCCGCGTACCCGCCTTACCACCTGCCGATGGTAAAGCTCTGGCCGAGTGGGAGGAAACAACTGCTGCCGTCGCACGTGCAGTTCGTAAATGGCATCTCCCAGGTAGGCCAGGGCTGCAGGCGACAGGCGACCGATCTCAGCCAAAGAGAAGCTTGCAGAAGTGGGATCGGACAGGAGATCGCTCACGACAGCTTACAAAAACTATTTGGCTATTTGGAAAAATGCCTAGAACCGCTGCCGTCGGTTCATAGCAAATTCGAGACTCCACTGGCTGGCTCAGTCTATGCTAGGGCAAGCTTCCTGCCTTCTGCCAGTCTCACTGCTGCCCTGAACTTTTCCCTCGCCTGCTCAGGTTATTGGATCACAAAGACGCTGCAAGCCTTGAAAAGCCAGCTGAAACCCCGTCAAGAAGCTGGAGAGCAAAATCCAGGGAAGCTGTGGGCAAGCGGGCCGGCATCAACGCGAAAAGCTGGAAAGCAGAGCCCATCTGGCCAAGCCGCCGCTCAGCAGAGGATGGAGAGACTCGCAAGGCCGTCCAAGACAAGGGGATGGATGGAGAGGGGAAGCCGCTTAACCAAAATTGGGAAACAACAGATCTCCATTGAGCAGAAGCAGGTAGGCGACGATTGCCCCGCCCATGCCCCCTACCAAAAAGCCGGCGGCCAGTTCGCTCCAAGATTGGGATCCCTGCACCGGCCCGTCGTTGCGCTGCGGGGAGACGGTGCCGTAGAGAGAGAGAGCTGCCGTCATGATTAAGATCAGGCCACAGGCTCCCAGGAAACCGCTCAGCAGGCCGATGGGCTCGCTGCGCAGCGGCCCCAGCTTGGCAAAAGGCCCCACCAACCAATAGCCGTGGGCCATGCCAATTTCCAAACCCCGCCAAATGGAGCTCAATCCCGGCCGGTTGATGGGCAACCAGTCTATCAACAGACGGACAACAGGCGCGTGGTTGATCGGCGTCCAGAAATCGCCAATCTGCGGATCCCCTTCCGGGACGGCGATATATCCCCTATTAGGAGAAACGGTATCGGCAGTGGGTTCAACCATGTCGGCAACTCTGGTTCCAGTGCAAAAAGGGTTAGAAAAACCTCAAATTCCAAAAAGTCTGGCTCAAAAGACCAGGGATCCCTGTGGGTGTTGCTGGCGCGGCTGGGGATCCCTGGCTTGCGAGTTCAGAACGTCAAAATGTCGGGGAAGAAGCGGTTGATCTCGATGAACAGCGCAAAAACGAAGCTGGAAAACAAGATAAAGGCCACTGGAGCCGTGGTGAGAAACTTGGTGAAATCAGACATACATACCTCTCAAGTTGGATGGGTGAAGCTAAGCCAAAAGCCGAGGAGAAGCCCCTTCTTCAGCGAGGAGAGATGGGCACGGCCTCTTCCGGCTCCTGAATTTCGCCGCTGGCAATTTCCTTGAAAGCAGCGGCAGGCCAGGCCAAAGCCGTGAGGAAACAGCGCAGCGCCAAGGGGACGTCGATGATGCTTTCTTTCATCTCCGGCTCGTCGCTATTCCGGACAGCAATCAGATAGGAGCGCCCAGCCCAGCCCAGCCAGCCGGCGATGTAGAGGAAAAGCAGGCCAGGGATGAGAAACTCGCCTGCATGGCTCCAGCGGCCATCGGTAACCAGGTGGGGCAAGCCTTCTTCGCCACAGAGCAGCTTGCTGTAGCGCTCAAAGCGCTTCTCGGTTTGGGCCAACTTTTGCTGGTAGAGAGGAGCCAGGTTAGGGCTGGCATTGAGGATCTTCTCTTCGAGGCTGCTCAGCCGTTCGTTCATCAGGGCCTGAAAAGCGGGAACTTCGCTGCAAGGCTTCAGACCGATCAAGGGCTCTGCCTGCACAGCCTGGGCGAGGCCAAGCGCCAGGCAAAGGGCTAAAAGGAGACTCAAAAGGGTTCGCATAGCAGGATGTGTCCTTAAGCTAGGGGTCTAGGTCTGTTAAATGTGCAGGAATGCTAAGTGCAGCAACGGGCACTAAACGGTTAGTATCATACTCCCGAGTACCTCGCTCCAACGGATTGCGAGTTTTAGCTCACACAATTCTTAAGGAAACTCCCGCCTTTCCTCTATGCTCCGCCTCCTCGCCATTGAAACCAGTTGTGATGAAACAGCTGTGGCTGTGGTGGAGGCAGATGCGGCCTGGCCGACCTTTGCCCCACGGCAGCTCAGCTCTGTGGTGGCTAGCCAGATCGACCTCCATGCAGCCTACGGGGGCGTGGTGCCGGAGGTGGCTGCCCGCCGCCATGTGGAAACTCTGCCCTTTGTGCTGGAGTCCGCCCTGCAGCAGGCTGGGCTGGGCATGGCCGAGGTGGATGCTGTTGCCGTCACCTGTGCGCCGGGCCTGGTGGGATCCTTACTGGTGGGGCTGATGGCGGCCAAGACCTTGGCGCTGCTCTACAACAAACCTTTGATCGGGGTGCACCACCTGGAGGGCCACCTGTTCAGCGGCTTTTTGGCAGCAGCCGACTTGCGTCCCCCCTGCCTGGGCCTTTTGGTTTCAGGAGGCCACACCAGCCTGATCTGGATGAAGGACTACGGGGAGTACCAGACGATGGGCCGCACCCGCGACGACGCCGCCGGCGAAGCCTTTGACAAGGTGGCGCGGCTGTTGGGGCTGGGCTATCCGGGCGGGCCCCAGATCGACCGCTGGGCGCAACAAGGGGATCCCGATCGCTTCCCTTTGCCCGAGGGCAAACTGGATCACCCCTACGACACCAGCTTCAGCGGCCTGAAGACAGCGGTGCTGCGCCTGGTCCAACAGTTGCAGCAGGAAGGCCAGGAGCTGCCTGTGGCCGATATTGCCGCCAGCTTCCAGGCCTGCCTCACCCGCGTGCTCACAGAAAAAGCCGTGGCCTGTGCCGAGGCGCTGGGCCTCTCGACGCTGCTGGTTACAGGGGGGGTGGCCGCCAACCGGGAGCTGCGCGCTCGCCTGCTGGAAGCGGGCCGCCAAAAGGGCCTGCGGGTGGTGATCCCGCCCCCAAACCTCTGTACCGACAACGCCGCCATGATTGGGGCAGCTGGCCTTTGCCACTGGCTGCGGGGAGAGACCTCGCCCCTGGAGCTGGGGGTGGCCTCGCGCCTGACCCTGGAAGAGATCCCTGCCCTCTACGGCCAGGGGAGCGGCGGCTGCGGTCAGGCCCCGACGGGAGCTGCAGCAGCCGTCTTCTGACGTTGTCTCACCTCTAGGTAGATGAGCAGGGCATTGATGTCGGCGGGGTTGACGCCGCCAATGCGAGCGGCCTGGCCTACGGTCAGAGGCCGGACTGCTGCCAGTTTCTCCCGCGACTCTTTGGAGAGGGTGGGGATGGAGTGGTAGTCCAGATCGGGGGGCAGGGGGCGGTGGTACTGCTTGCTCACCTGCTCGATCTGGGCTTGTTGCCGCTGGATGTAGCCGCTGTATTTGACAGCAATTTCTGCTGCCTCCTGCTCAAAGGGATCCAGCTCCTCATTTCCCAACCCCAGCTCTAGCAGGTCGGCGTAGTGGATCGGGTTGCGGCGCAGGAGCTCGGCCAAGGTGGCGGATCCTTTGATCCCCTGGCCGGTCAGTTGGCTGAGGTGGATCCCGGCGGGGTCGTGGGCCTTAACCCGCTGGGTTTCCAGGCGCTCGATCTCGGCGGCAATGCGGGCCTGCTTGGCCTGGAAGAGGGCCCAGCGGCGGTCGTCGATGAGGCCCCATTCCCGCCCCAGGGGGGTGAGGCGTTGGTCGGCGTTGTCGGCGCGTAGGATAAGGCGGTATTCGGAGCGGCTGGTGAGCATGCGGTAGGGCTCCCGCAGCTCTTTGGTGCAGAGGTCGTCGATGAGGGTGCCGATGTAGCTGGACTCCCGCGGCAGCGTGACTAAGGGTTTGCCTTGCACCAACCGGGCGGCGTTGATCCCGGCAATGAGCCCCTGGGCTGCTGCTTCTTCGTAGCCGGTGGTGCCGTTAATTTGGCCGGCACAGAACAGCCCCTGCACCTTCTTGGTCATCAGGGTGGGGTAGAGCTGGGTGGCCGGCAGATAGTCGTATTCCACGGCGTAGGCAGGCCGCAGCATGACGCACCGCTCCAGGCCGGGCAGGGAGCGCAGCATCTGGATCTGGATCTTTTCTGGCATCCCCGTCGAGAACCCCTGGATGTAGAGCTCCGGCAGATCCCGCCCCTCTGGCTCAATAAAAATTTGATGGCTTTCCTTGTCGGCAAAGCGGACGATCTTGTCTTCGATGCTGGGGCAGTAGCGGGGCCCCTTGGCCTCCACCCAGCCGCCGTAGACCGGCGTCTCGTGGAGGTTTTCGCGGATGATGCGGTGGGTCTCCGGCGTGGTGCGGGTGAGATAGCAGTCCATCTGCTCCCGCGGCACCCACACCTCCGGGTCAAAGCTAAACCAGCGCAGGTCGGGATCCCCTGGCTGCCGCTCCATCACGGAAAAATCGACGCTGCGGCGATCCACACGGGCAGGGGTGCCCGTCTTCAGCCGACCTGTCTCAAAGCCCAGTTGGCGCAGGGTGTCGGTCAGGCCTTCGACGGCAAATTCCCCCGCTCTGCCAGCAGGCTGCCAGTGGCGGCCAATCCAGATGCGCCCTCCCAGAAAGGTGCCCGTGGTCAGGATCACCGCCCCACAGCCGAAGACGCTGCCAAAATGGGTAACCACGCCCACCACCTCATCGTTGCGCCCCAGCACCAGGTCGGTAACAGTGCCCTCGCGGATGCTCAGATTGGGCTGGTTTTCCACCACCGAGCGCATTACCCGCGCGTACTCCCGCTTGTCGGTTTGCGCCCGCAAGGCCCATACCGCCGGCCCCCGCGAGCGGTTGAGCACCCGCTTTTGCAAATAGGTGCGGTCGGTAACTTTGCCCATCTCGCCGCCAAGGGCGTCGATTTCGTGCACCAGTTGCGACTTGGCCGGGCCCCCCACAGCGGGGTTACAGGGCTGCCAGGCGATCTTGTCCAGGTTCAACGTCAGCATCAAGGTATTACAGCCCAGCCGCGCTGCCGCCAGGGCCGCTTCACAGCCAGCGTGTCCCCCACCCACGACGATCACGTCGTAGTGGTCGAGAAAGTCCACATTGTCCCGTCCAACTTTGAGCATAGGATCGCCCCCGCGGAATACCGGGATCCCCTATCCCAATTAGGTTGTTACAGCTTGTTTCTCCAGTCTAGCGACGGATAGAGGGCTATCCCCAAATCTCGGCAAGAGAAAGCCAGACCTCCACCAGTCTGCCGCTCCGAGGTTGCCCAAACCGGCTAGGATCCCGCTCTCCCCAGCCGGATCTAATTCAGACTATTTTAGTCGGGTTTAGTTGACGGGGTCGATCGCGGGTGATAGGATTGCCCTCGACGACGGGTAAACAAGATCCAGCCCTTTCTCCTGTCTGAGGCTTCCTATGACCCAAACCCTTTCCCACCGCCCGCTCAGCCCTGCCGATTTGCCGCCCAGCTCGGCCTTGCGCACCCTCCAGGTGGGCTTTAGGCGCTTGCGCTGTCGGGAATGTGGGGCCGAGTATGAGCCGGTGGCCAAGCACGTGTGCGACCTGTGTTTTGGCCCCCTGGAAGTGGTCTATGACTACGACTGGCTCAAGAGCGTTGTCAGCCGGCAGAGCATCCAGGCCGGGCCGCTCTCCATCTGGCGCTACCGACCTTTCCTGCCGGTCCTTTCGGAGCGGCCCATCGATGTGGGCACCGGCATGACGCCGCTGGTGAAGGCGGAGCGGCTGGGCCGGCGGCTGGGGTTAAAAAACCTCTACCTCAAGAACGACGCCGTCAACATGCCCACCCTCAGCTTTAAGGATCGGGTGGTGTCGGTGGCCCTGACCCGCGCCAAGGAGCTGGGCTTTACCACCGTTTCCTGCGCCAGCACGGGCAACTTGGCCAACTCCACGGCTGCCATCGCCGCCCACGCCGGCCTGGACTGCACCATCTTCATCCCGGCGGATCTGGAGGCGGGCAAGGTGCTGGGATCCCTCATCTACAATCCCACCGTCATGGCCGTGGAGGGCAACTACGACCAGGTCAACCGCCTCTGCGCCGAGGTGGCCGATCGCTATGGCTGGGGCTTTGTCAATATCAACCTGCGCCCTTACTACTCAGAAGGCTCGAAAACCCTGGCCTACGAGGTGGCGGAGCAACTGGGGTGGCAACTGCCGGATCAGGTGGTGATCCCGCTGGCGTCGGGATCCCTGTACACCAAGGTTTACAAAGGCTTCCAGGAGTTTGTGAAGGTGGGGCTGGTGGCGGAGAAGCCGGTTATCTTCCACGGCGCCCAGGCGCAGGGATGTTCGCCCATTGCCCAGGCCTTTCGCGAGGGGCGGGATTTTGTTACTCCGGTTAAGCCGAATACCATCGCCAAGTCTATTGCCATCGGCAACCCTGCCGACGGCATCTACGCCCTGGAGATTGCCCGCAAAACCGGCGGCCAGATCGCGACGGCCACGGATCCCGAGATCGTGGCCGGCATCAAGCTCTTGGCCGAGACCGAGGGCATCTTCACCGAGACGGCTGGCGGCACCACCATTGCCGTGCTCAAACGCCTGGCCGAATCGGGCCAGCTTGATCCTGAGGCGGTTACGGTAGCCTATATTACCGGCAATGGCTTGAAAACCCAGGAGGCGGTGCAGGCGCACGTGGGCCATCCGCTGGTGATCTCGCCCAAGCTGGAGAGCTTTGAACAGGCATTGGAGCGCGCCCGCACTCTGGAGCGGCTGGACTGGCAGGAGGCTTCGGTTTGAAGCGAGAGGGATCCCCCTGGGCTCTTAACGGCGTCTTAGTGAAGAACTGTTACGATCCCTGGCACAGACCCACTCGCTCAGGAGCTCTGCACCATGCCTATCCTCCGTTCTGTCCGTCACTTTGCGCGTCGCTGCTTGCCGGTGGCAGTGGCGGTGTTGACCCCCCTTGCTTTGGCTCCCACGGCTCGGCCTCAGGGGCTGAACACCATTGCCGTTGAGCTGGAAACTTTGCCCAGCAGCTACTCGACGTTGGCGACGGCTTTGCGGGCGGCGGGGCTGAACACGGCGTTGGCGGGGCCGGGGCCGTTCACGGTCTTTGCCCCTTCCGATGTGGCCTTTGGGCAACTGCCGCCGGGCACCGTGGAGACGTTGTTGCAGCCGGCCAATCGGGATCAGCTCACCCGCATCCTCACCTATCATGTGGTGCCGGGGCGGATTACCTCGTTTGACCTGCGGCCTGGCCAATCGGCCACTCTGACCACCTTGGCGGGGCTGCCGCTGCGGGTGCAGGTGGGAGCCGATGGCAGCATCCGGGTCAACGGGGCCAATGTGAACTTGGCGGATATTCCGGTTGCCAACGGGGTGATTCACGGCATTGACGGGGTGCTGCTACCCTAGTCTTCTAAGGTTGGTCGCTGGACGAAGCATTGGCTTATGGCAGTCAAGGTGTTAATTCCCACCACGCTGCGGGTGCTCACCCGGGATCAGGAGGTGGTAAGTTGCGAGGGATCCACCGTTCGGGAATTGCTGGAGGCCTTGGAGCAGACCTATCCGGGCATCAAGGCGCGGCTGTGCGATGAAAAGGGGGAATTGCGCCGCTTTGTCAATCTCTATGTCAACAGCGAAGACATTCGCTTCCTCCAGGGATCGGACACGCCTCTACAGGATGGGGATGAGGTGAGCATCGTCCCTGCTGTTGCCGGGGGATGAAAGTTGCCGAGCCGGCTGTGGCTGCTTGGGAGTGGTTAAGCAAGCCGGCGCCGCTGGTGGCGCCTACGTTGCTGGGCATGGTGCTGGTGCGGCAATTTGCCGATGGGCTGCAGGTGCGGGCGCAGATTGTGGAAACGGAAGCCTACACCGCCGGCGATCCGGCATGCCACGCCTATCGCCGCAAGACCCGCCGCAACCAGGTGATGTTCGGGCCGCCCGGCCATCTCTACGTCTATCGCATCTACGGCCTCTACCACTGTCTCAACATCGTCACCGAGGCGGAAGGGATCGCGTCAGCGGTTTTGATCCGGGCAGCCCAGTTGGATTGCCTGCCGGAGTGGATCCCGGCCAACAAGCGCTTGAAACCGGCGCGGGTGGCGGCGGGGCCGGGCCTGCTCTGCCAAGCGCTGCGCATCGACGGATCCCACAATGGCTGGCGGCTGGAACCGGTGGCAGCCGGCCAGGAAGGCATTTGGCTAGAGGGATCCCCTGCTTGGGAGGCACAGTTCCCCATTGTCCAAACTACCCGCATCGGCATTACCCGCGGGGTAGAGCTTCCCTGGCGCTGGTACATTAAGGGGCATCCGGCGGTGTCGCACTATTAGTGGGGGCAAGCCGACAATGCTGCCGCAAGGCAAAGACTCCTGGCAAAGGCTGTCTGGGCTGGTCAGCGGCGTTGTGCTGCTCCTGCCCGCGTTGGCCCAGCCGGTTGCAACTTCTCCAGGACTCTTGACAATGCAAGCCCAGCGCCACTCCCCCTATCGCACCAGGTTGCAGCGCTGGCATGCCCCCCAAGGTTTTCAGGGCTGGTCAGCCCGCGGGATCCGGCTGAACGCCCAAGGGCAATTGGTCTTAGATCCAGAGAGCTGGCGGCAAGAAGTCAGCCTTGAGGAGCCGCAGTCGCCATTGCGCGGACGTCCTTTTCATCCCCCCGGCAGCTATTGGGTGGGAGAAGCCATCAGCCCGGAAGTTCCCGCCAGCTTTCCTCTGGTGGAAGCAATCGTCTCCTGGAATGCCACCACCCCTCCCGGCACCTGGCTAGAAGTGGAGATCCGGGCCAAGCTTGCGGGGCGCTGGACGAAGTGGTATCACGCCGGCGTGTGGGCTGCCGATCCGCCCACCCTGGCCAGCCACTCCGTGCGCGGGCAGGAAGACGCAGATGGCAACCTGCACACGGACTTGTTGGTGCTCAAGGATACCCACAACGGGGCAGAGGCTTTCCAAGTCAGGGTGCGCCTGTTCACGCAAGAGGCGGGCCGCTCTCCCCTGGTGGATCAGGTGGCGGTTGCCTTTTCCAACCAGCCGGCCCAGCCCGACCGCCTCTCCCCTGGGGATCCCAGCCGCTGGGGCCAGGTCTTGGAGCTGCCCTTGTGTTCCCAAATGGTCTATGCCGACGGGGGAGCAGCTTGGTGCAGCCCCACTGCCTTGGCGATGGTGATGGCCTACTGGCAGCGGGATCCCCCCCCCTGTGAGCCGTTGGTGCGCGCCGCGGCGGCCGGGGTGTACGACCGGGTTTACCAGGGCCACGGCAACTGGGCCTTCAACGTGGCTCATGCCGCCGAGCGGGGTTTGGCCGGCGTGGTGGCGCGGCTGCAGAGCCTGGCCCAGGCAGAAGCCTGGATCGCGGCCGGCGTGCCGGCTATCCTCAGCTATGCCTGGGGCGAGGGCGAGCTGGAGGGGGCGCCGATCCCCAAAAGCAACGGCCATCTGGCGGTGCTGGTGGGGTTCGACCGCCAAGGGGATCCCATCCTCCACGATCCGGCGGCCAAGACCAACGAAGAAGTTCGCCGCACCTACCGCCGCGACCAGCTAGAGCCTTTGTGGTTGGCCCACTCCGGGGGTACCGTCTATTTGATCTATCCGCGAGGGTGGCCAATTCCGGACCCATAGGTTAGCCCCGGCCTTCCACCGGGCTGGAGGCTTCTGCTCGAAGAGGCTGGGATATCGAGCGGACAAAAACGAACATGGCTTGGCGAGCATCCGATTGCCATCTGGCTTTTCGACGGGGATTTGAGTAAGGATATTAAGAAGTGAGGAGTGCAACTCACCCTTGGGTGAGACGGCTTAAGCATGGATAGGGTTAGGGTTCAAGGCCTGCGAGGCTGGCTGAGGGGTTTCCCTATGCCGAGCAGGCGGTGGGGCGCGGCTGTCCGCAGAAAAAGTAGCGGGGCAATTTCTGCCGGCTTTTACGTGAGTTGCTATCGACATGGAGGTTTGGGTTCCCGCCGCTTCCCAGTTTGTGGGAGAGGATGAGCTGCATCATGCCACGACGGGCTTCCCCTGCACCGCTATCTTTGCCGGCGCTGAGTGCTCTGGTGCTGGCCCTCTCGGCCTGCGGCGAGCTCTCTTCCTCTAATTTGTCTCCCAGCGTCGTTTCCCCTTCTGCCCTGCAGCCGGTTTCCACCCCAACTCCCCTCGCCCCCGCCGCTCTCACACTCGAACAGGCCCGCCAATCGGGTTTGGCGGTGCCCAACAACCGCATCGTCCTGCTCCTCCAGGAACAAGGATCCGATCTGGTGGCCCAGCTCCCTGCCTCCGAGGTGGATCGCTGGCTGGCTCGTACCCCCACCTGGCCGGGGGTGGAGGGGATCGATCTCAGCATTACCCTGGGCAGCTATCGCCAGACCGCCAACGCGCCCCTGCGCCTAGGGCAGCCGGCCACCTTCACTTTTACCAACCCACCTGCCGGGGAAGCGGAGCTCAGCGCCATTGCCTACCGGGGATCCACCACCTTGGCACAAGGAAAGGGATCCCTGACCCTTTCTGCCCGTTCTGGGGGCTCTGGCGGTGCCAATCGCCGCCTTTCTATGTTGGTGCTCTCCGGGGTAGAGGTGCCGCTGCTGCACACGGGATCGGGGGTGCCGGCGCCCGGCCAGCCGTTGCTGCTGTCGGGGGAAAATCTGGAGCGGGCAGAAACGGTTCTCTTCGCTTCAGCCGCCAATCCCGAGCGCAGCTGGAGAGGGGAGATCCGCTCCCGCAGCAACGACCGCCTAACGGTGATGCCGCCGGCCTCCCTTGCCGGCACTGTTTGGGTGGCCGTTGCCGATGCTGCAGGGCAGGGGTTGGGAACCCTGGTTTACGAGTGGCCGGCCCCTACCCCCTCACCCACCCCTACTGCGGCAGCAGCCTCAGCCTGGCGGGTGGAGACCTTGCTGCATGGCCGCACCTCCTCGGCAGTTAACCCCGGGAACAGCGCCTCCGATAGCGGCGGCGAGTCCAGACTCTCCCTCGGACAGATCGGCGGCATTGCCGTCGACCCGGAAGGATTCTTTTACTTAGCTGACCCGGCCCAGCACCGGATTTTTCGGCTTTCTCCCGAAGGGGAACTGGAGGTGTGGGCGGGCAGTGGCAAGGCCGGCCATCGAGACGGAGCAGCGGATCAGGCGCAGTTCGACTCTCCCCAGGGGCTGCTCTGGGATCCCAAGGGAGGATTGTGGGTGGCCGACAGCGGCAACCACTGCCTACGCCACATCAGCCGCCAGCGACAGGTCACCACCTTTGCCGGCACTTGTGTAGCCGGCTACCGCGACGGGGAGCGCGACGAGGCGCAGTTTCGCGAGCCCTTTGGCCTGGCCTTGGGTCTAGACGGCAGCCTTTACGTGGCCGATCGCGCCAATCGTCGCATCCGCCGCATCACTCCCACGGGCAAAGTGACGACGGCCGCTGGCACCGGCCAGCCGGGATCCGCCGATGGGCCGGCAGACCAAGCTCAGCTCTTGCAACCCACGGCCCTAGCGGTGGACAGGGAAGGGAATCTCTGGATTGCAGACCGGCATCGCCTGCGCCGGCTCTCTGCCGACGGGCAACTGACCACCCTCTCGCGGGCGGAAGCAGGCTACCGCGATGGCCCCTTGGCGGAAGCCCGTTTTCAAACTCTTGCAGGGCTGGCCTTCGACAGTGCGGGGATCCTCTGGCTAGCCGACCGAGACAACCATCGCTTGCGGCGCCTGCAGCCCAATGGACAGGTTTCCACCTTGGCCGGACAGGATGAGCCAGGCTGGCAGGATGGCCCTGCTTCTGTGGCTCGGTTTGAACAGCCCGGCGATTTGCTCGTTTTGCCAGATGGCAGCGTGGTGGTGGTGGATGCAGGTTTGCCTGGCCTGCGCCGTCTTAGCCGCCTCCTCCCCCCGCCCGCTACTCCCGTTTCCAGGGGATCCCCCTAGCCGCGGCGGTAGCGGGCCAGGGCCGCTTCGTAAGCCCGCCGACTGGCCTGCAGGGACTTTCCCAAATCCACCACGGGGCGGGGATAGTCTACCCCCAGCCGCACGCCAAACTGCTTTTGCTCAGCGGCGCTGAGGCGGTAGGGCTCGTGGATCTTGTCCCCCGGGATCCCGGCCAGCTCCGGCAGCCAGTGGCGCAGGTAGTGGCCCTGGGGATCGTAGTCGCGGGATTGCTTGGGAATGTGGAAGTAGCGAAAGCCGCGGGCATCGTTGCCCACGCCGGCGGTGTAGTTCCAGTTGCCGTAGTTGCTGGCCACGTCGTAGTCAATCAGCAGCGATTCAAACCATTCCGCCCCCAGACGCCAGTCGATCCCCAGGTTTTTGGTGAGGAAGCTGGCCACATTCTGCCGCCCGCGGTTGGACATGAAGCCGGTGGCGGCCAACTCCCGCATGTTGGCGTCCACCAGGGGGTAGCCGGTCTCGCCGCGGCACCAAGCCTGGAAGCGATCCCCGTCCTGCTGCCAGGGGATGGGGATCCCCTGGATCCCTGCGGGGCAAAACAGCTTGGCGCCATGCTTGGCCAGGATGAAGCGAAAGTAATCCCGCCACAGCAGCTCGAAGACCAGCCAGTAGGTGGATTCGTTGCGCACCCGCTCCTCCTCGTAGCGCTTGACTTCGGCATACACCGTGCGAGGAGAAAGGCAACCCAACGCCAACCAGGCAGAAAGACGCGAGCTGTCGTTGGGATCCAGCATGCCGTTGCGGGTTTCTTTGTAGACGCGCAGCCGGTCCAGATCCCAGATATAGGTCTGCAGGCGGGCCTGGGCGGCGGTGCTGCCGCCGGCATAGACAAAGCGGGCGCGGGGATCCGGCGGCGGCAAGCTCAACCCCAGCTCCGCCAGAGTGGGCAGAGGGCCAGGGTCCAGCCCTGGCGGCAGGGGCGGCAGGGAGGGGATGGGCAGGGGAGCGCGAATGGCGGCCTTGGCTTCCACCTGCTGGCGGAAGCGGGTGAACACCTCCGGCAGGTCTGCCAGGGCAAAGGGGAGGTCAGCAGGATGGTAGAGAGTGTGGCCCCACTCCAGGTGCAGCGGGATCCCTAAGGGCTGAAGCGCTTGCTGCAGGGCCCTGGCAACCGCCTCCTCCTCCGTGCCCACCTCTTCGTGGGCATAGACAGCCTTCACCCCCCACTCCCGCGCCAGGGCCGGGATCACCTGCTCCGGCTGGCCTTGGCGGATGACCAGATCAGAGCCGCGGGCCCGAAGCTGCTGCCGCAGGTCAGCCAGGCTTTCCAGCAGGAACTGGGCGCGGAAAGGACCGGTCTTAGGAAAGCCAAAGGCCGTCCGGCCAAAGTGGCGCGGATCCAGGCAGTAGAGGGGAATGAGGAAGGATCCCTGCTGGCAAGCCCGCGTCAGCGGCTGGTGATCCAGCAGGCGCAAATCGGTGCGAAACCAAAGCAGAACAGCCATTCTAGACGGATGGCGGCGCTTCCAGATCCCCTCGGCGTTCTCTCCTAGGGTGTCCCAGCTCCGGGCTGGGGACAAAATAGGGCACTTGGGCAGCCGGGATGTGGACAGGAGCCTTAGTGCGGGGGTGATAGGTTTGCCGGGCCGGACGGGGCCGCAGCAAGAAGGTGCCAAAGCGCGCCAGCCGCACGGATCCTCCTTCCGCCAGACATTGGCTGATGCTGTCTAGCATGGCCTCTAGGGCAGCGGCAGCCATTTTGACGGTCAGGCCATCCACTTGCGCAGCCATCTGGCGGGCCAACAAACGGCGATTTAGATGGGGAGAAGCCACAGCCACCTCCCAAAACGGCAAGATATTATAAGCTTCCCTAGCTCTACAACGGCGCCGAAGCTGGCTACCAAGCCGAAACACCAGCATGGGGAAGCCTGCTTGGCTGCCTCCAGCGCTTCAGCGAGCCTTCTCCTGCGTCGGGTTAGAATCGACCTCCTCCACCTCACTTTCGAAAAACCAGTGCCGCGAGCGGTCAGGAAACTCCAGGATATAGCCAATCCCGCTGCCATCGACCACCCGCCGCGCCAGGACCACGCCCTCCTTGCCCACCAGGGCGCTCACCTCTTCCTGCCCGCGATCGCGAATGGAGCGCACCCTAACTTTATCGCCAACTTTGATCACCATAGCAACAGGGGTAACCGCGAAGAGCTTCACCACTCAAGATGGTACGGCAAAAATGGCCACCCCTTTCCCGAAACTGGCCTGCGCCGGCCGACGCAGACGGCCATTGCTAAGATCGACAAGAGCGTTGTGCGCCGGGAAGACCGCCCCTGTGATTGCCCTGTCCCTAAAACCCGCCCATTGCTCCTGGAGCGTTATCAGCTTTCCCTCCACCCTCTACACGCAGCCGATTCTGGATCTGTTGGTTGCCAAAGTTCCTCCTCCCTGGAGGGCAGAGGTACGCCTGGGCCTGCAAGAAGCCCTCATCAACGCTGTCCGCCATGGCAATGGTCTGGATCCCAACAAGAGGGTGATCGTCGAATACGCCAGCTCCGAGCCGTTTTATCAGTGGCTGGTGCGGGATCAGGGATCCGGCTTTCGTCCCCAGGAGGAGCTAAACCGCTGCCGCTGCGGCATCCTGGAAACGGAAGAGTCAGGGCGGGGAATGCTCCTGCTCACCCAAATTTTCGACTTTGTGCAGTGGAACGAGACGGGCAACCAGCTCTACTTGGGCAAGTACATTCACCCCGGCTGCCGGGATCCCTGGATAGTTTGACGGGCTCCACTCAGTACCACTGCCAAAATAGCTTGCCCCTCTGGAGGAGCCAGTGCCCCCGATCCGGATAGGGAGCCTCGGACAGCGTCAGGGCAGTGGTGGCGAAGGCCAGGCGCGTGGACGACCAGCGGGATCCCTGCAGTTGGGGCAGCCAAGTTTCCGGTAGAACCCCCAGGGATCCGTACCCATAGCCCAGGTTGCGGTGGGGCAGGGGGGCCACCAGGCGGCGCCAGGCGCGGCTGGCGCTCAAGGGAGGATCCGCCAGGGCCGCTTCCAAAGCCGCCAAAGAAGAAGCCAGGTAGGAGTAGCCTTCCCGGTCGGTGTGGTACACCTGGGCCGAGAGAGGCGATGCTTCCGGGATGGCGGGCAGGGCTTGGGGAAGAGCCTCTGCCGCCTGCACCCGGGGAGAGCCTCCCCTGCCGCTGACCTGCAGCAGCCCACCGGCCAAGAGGGGGATGTCTTCTCGCGGCGTGGAGTGGCTTGGCTGGGGTTGCGGCTGGGCCGCCGGCTTGCTCCAGACAGTGGCGGTGCCATGCTTAGTTGCAATCGACACCACCTGCCAGCCCTGGGCGATTGCCCGCTCATCCAGCGTTGGCGCATCCGGCCTCTTGCCAACCCACAGCCAGGCCAGTTCCCCATCCGTGGGCAAAAAGGCAAGGGCAAACTCTCCCCTTTCCGGCAACAAGTGCTGCCAGTCCAGCTCCACCTGCAATTGCAACTGCTGCAGCCATTGGCCGGGATCCAGCCGCAGGCCGAAGAGGCTCAGGGGTTGCATCCGCCCCAAGCTCTGCCAAAGGTTGGCCCAGTTCTGTCCGGAAATTAGCGCTAGCGTCTCGTCGGGCAGATGCCGAATAACCTGCGGATGAAAAGCTTCTACCGTCGGCAAAGCGAACTCAGCAGGCGTATGCCAAAGGGCGGCAGTTTCGGCCACCAACCCCCGAAAGTTGACCCCTAGCCCCAGCCCCACTGCCTGCAACGCCAGAGCGTCGGGAGAGGGCGATTCCGGATTTTGCCAGAAAGCCCAACCCACATGCGCCTCCTGTAGCGGCTGGATCACCTGCCGAAACTGCGGCTTGCTCACCAACGACAACTGCGGCAACTGCCACGCATCGATGGCGGCGCGAATGGCAGCAGCCTGTTCTGCCAGCAGCACATAGCGCTCGCCGAAAAGGGCTGCCGTGAACCCCTGCAACTCCGGAAGCGGGCTGGACACCACCTGAATGCCCTTGTAGGTATCCACCTGCACTGGCAAGCCGGCCAAGCTCTGCCGCTCCCACAACAGGTTCAGCTCGAATTGGGCAAGCGCCGCGTCGCGAGTTTCCAAGGCAACCAAGGTGCCCCACTCCGGCAAGCTGGCCAAGAGGGTGCTTTTCCCCAGCCAGGGCTGCACCTCCCGCTCGAAATCCAGGGCTCCCCCGGCCAGCATGGCTCCCAACCAGCCCGGGCCTGCGCCGGAGAAAAACTTCCGCCACTGCTGACGAGTGGCGCGTCGCTGGGAAGCGGGGGTTGCCGCTTGCCAAAATGCCTGCAAATCCTCGAGAGGGGCGGCCAGCAGCAACAGCGCCTGGGTGGAACGGGGAGCTAGGCCCACAATCGGCGGCAGCGCCGGGCGAGATAGCAACAAAGCCAGAGGGCTTTGGGTGAGCAGCCAGGTGATAGCCCACACCACCAGGGCAGCCAGAAGGCCCAGACCGATCAGGATCCCGCGCAAGAGTTGCCGTTGTCCCATACCCACATCCACAGCCTGAAAGACGCGCCGTCTTGCCTCGATGCCAGTACCTCGGCACGGCGTAACCATCTTACCTGCGAGGGGAAGTTTGCGCGCCTTGCTTGCCTTTGGCCCGAACTCGGAGTGAGCGATAATGGGTGCGGCGTTTGCAGCGATGGCTCAGCGATGCGCATTTCCTTGAAGTGGCTGCGGGAATTGGTGGACTTTGAGCTTTCCCCGGAAGAATTGGCAGAAGCCCTCACTCTGGTGGGGTTTGAGGTGGAGGAGATTGAAGATCGCCGCAGTTGGGCAGAAGGGGTGGTGCTGGGCAGGATCCTAGCCGCCGAGCCCCATCCCAATGCTGACAAGCTGCGCGTTTGCCAGGTGGACTTGGGATCTGAGCAACCGGCCACCATCGTCTGCGGAGCGGCCAACGCCCGCGCCGGCTTGCTGGTTCCTGTGGCCACGCCGGGCACTCATCTGCCCGCTGTGAACCTGACCATTGCCAAAGCGGAGAAACGGGGAGTGCTCTCGGAAGGCATGATCTGCTCTTTGGCCGAGCTGGGGCTGGAGAGGGCTTCGGAAGGGATCCACGAATTTCCGCCTGATTTGGATCTCAAGGCCCACCCGCTGGGGTCTGACGCCCGCCCGCTGCTAGGCCTGGACGATGTGGTGTTGGATCTCACTTCCACCGCCAACCGCGCCGATGCTCTGAGCATGGTGGGGATCGCCCGCGAGGTGGCCGCCCTCACCCGCAACCCGCTGCGCCTGCCGCCGGTTCAGCCCCTACAGGCCAAGCCCATCCCCAACTTCAACCTGCGCATTGCCGACGCCAAGGCCTGCCCCGCCTACAGTGGCGTGTTGATCGAGGGAGTGAAGGTCGGCCCTTCTCCCGACTGGCTCAAGCATCGCCTGGCCGCCGCTGGCATGCGCTCCATCAACAATGTTGTCGATGTTACCAACTTGATCTTGCTGGAATGGGGCCAGCCCCTGCACGCCTTCGATTGGGATCGCCTGCTGCAGGTCATGGGCAAGAAGAAGCCCACTATTGAGGTGCGCTTTGCCCAGGCGGGAGAAACCCTGAAAACCCTGGACGGCCAAACCCGCACCTTGCACCCTGAAAGCCATCTCATCGTGGCCGGCGGCCAGCCGGTAGCCCTAGCAGGTGTGATGGGGGGAGAAGAGACAGAAGTGAGCTCGGCCACCACCAGCATTTTTTTGGAGGCCGCCCTCTTCGACCCGGTGGTGACGCGCCGCTCGGCCCGCTCGCAGGGACTGCGCACGGAAGCCTCGGCCCGCTATGAGCGGGGGGTTAATTTTGCCACCCTCGACCTGGCGCGGGATCGGGCGGTGCAGTTGATTTTGGAGCTGGCGGGAGGATCGGTGGTTGGCCTCACCACCTTTGACCAACGGCCACCGCTGGAGCGGACGCTGAAGCTGCGGCTGTCGCGCCTCATCGACGTGTTGGGGGAAGAGGTGCGGCCAGAGGATGTGGAGGAGATCTTGCCGGCCTTGGGCTTTCAGCTTTCCCGCTGTCAGGCAGTTGCCCCGGAGGCTCCCCCCCTCCCTGCTACGGAGACAGCGGGCGTGGCCGGCTGCGTTTGGCAGGTGTCTGTTCCCCCCTACCGCCTGCGGGATGTCGAACGGGAGATCGACTTGATTGAGGAATTTGCCCGTCTCTACGGCTACGACCGCTTCTCGGAAACCCTGCCCACGGAGCCGCAGGTGGGATCCCTCTCTGCACGGGAAACTTTGACCCGGCAAATTCGCGAGGTGATGCGGGGCATCGGCCTGACGGAGGTGTACCACATCTCCCTCTGTCCGGCAGAGGAGGACAGCTCCTTGGTCAAAATCGCCAATCCGCTTTCCCCCGAGTACTCCGCTGTGCGCAAGGCGCTGTTGCCGGGCTTGGTGGAGGCTTTTCGCTTCAACTGGGATCAGGGCAACGGCCCGCTGCAGGCTTTTGAGATTGGCCACGTCTTTGCCTATGCCCCTCCCTCCAGCCCTGAGCCCTATCAGGAGGCGGAGCACTTGGGCGGCATCCTGGGCGGGGACCTCAACCCCAATGACTGGCGGCACCACAGCCGGCCCATGGACTGGTTTGAGGCTAAGGGGCTCTTGGTCTCGGCGCTGGAGCGGCTGGGGTTTACTTCTGAGTTTCGCCCCGATCCCCCCGAGGCGCAATCGCCGCTGTTGCACCCCGGTCGCCAGGCCGGCATCTGGATCGAGGGATCCCGCATTGGCCTATTTGGGCAGTTGCACCCCCGCCTTTGCCAGGAGAAGGATTTGCCGGAGGAGGTCTATGGGTTTGAGGTGGATCTGGATCCCTTGTTGGCCAGCCTGGAGAAGCGGGGCCTAGTGCAATTTTCCCCCTTTTCGCCTTTTCCGGCCTCGGATCGGGATATCGCCTTCTTTGCGCCGCTGGAGCTGTCGGTGGCAGACATCGAGAAAGTAATCCGCCAGGCGGCAGGCCCTCTGCTGCAGTCGGTACAGCTTTTCGACGAGTACCGCGGCCAAGGGGTACCGCCGGGGCAGCGCAGCCTCGCCTTCCGACTGGTGTACCGCGCTCCGGATCGCACCCTCACCGATGCCGAGGTGGAAGCTGCGCAAAACCAGGTGAGGGCGCAGCTAGAAAAACACTTTCCCGTTACCCTGCGCAGCTAATGGCTTGCTGTTTTTGGCAGTGGCCGGCGAGCGCCTTGCTGTTTGGCAAAGAGAGGGGCTGCCGCTTGCAAAAAACCTAACCCGGAGCCCGACGTTTGTCTGCAGGCAATATTACGATCTTCTGGGTCAAGGTTTCGTGTTGTGAGGGACGTCCGGCAGTGCAGACCAACGCTTCTCTTCCCGCGGCGACCGGTTCGCAGGCTGTGGCCTGTGATCCCCTGACGCGGGCGCAGATCCTCATCGAGGCTCTGCCCTACATCCAGCAGTACCAGGGCCGTGTCATTGTCATCAAGTACGGGGGCGCCGCCATGGTGCACCAGGAGCGGCGGGCCGAGGTGCTGCGGGATATTGTTTTTCTGGCCTGTGTCGGCATTCGGCCGGTGCTGGTGCATGGCGGGGGGCCGGAAATCAACAGTTGGCTCCAGAAGCTGGACATCCCCTTCAAGTTTGTGGACGGCCTGCGGGTGACCGATGCGGCCACCATGGAGGTGGTGGAGATGGTGCTGGTGGGCAAAGTCAACAAACAGATCGTGCAGCTCATCAGCTTGGCTGGCGGATCGGCGGTGGGGCTGTGCGGGCGGGACGGCAATTTGATTCGAGCCCGCTCCCAGGGCCGGGCGGAAATCGGCTTTGTGGGGGAAGTCAGCAGCATCAACCCCCAGTTGGTGCAAACTCTGTTGGAGGGCGGCCAGATCCCGGTGATCTCCAGCGTGGCCGCCGACGAGACAGGCCAAGCCTACAACATCAACGCCGATACTGTGGCGGGAGAGCTGGCGGCCTCTCTGGGGGCAGAAAAGCTGATCCTTCTCACCGACACCCCTGGCATTCTCAGAGACCCTGAGGATCCCAGCTCCCTGATTACGCTCCTGGATATCGAGACGGCCCGCCAGCTTATCCAGACAGGGGTGGTCAGAGGGGGAATGATCCCCAAGGTGCAGTGTTGCATTCGCGCTCTAGCGCAGGGGGTGCGGGCTGCCCACATCCTGGACGGGGGATCCCCCCACTCTTTGTTGTTGGAGCTACTGACCGATGCCGGGGTGGGCACTAAGCTGATCCCCTCTCAGTTTTCTGCCCAGTTGCGGGAGCAGAGCAACGGCTTCCGCTAAGGCTTGTCTTCTAGGCCTCTTTGAAACCTGCCCCGGCAGGCCCTGAAACCGCCGGTTTTCCATCTGTCCCCCAGCAACAAGCGGCGCCCCCAACCCCCCTCTCCCAGAGGGAGAGGGGACGGGGGTGAGGGCCAAGCCTCATCAGGGAGAGAGCTTAGAGTAGATCAGGGCTCTCCATGAGTCGTCTTCATCTTTTTGGGTGTAAGTCCGTGAGCCTTGCCACCTCTTCCCCCGATGCCGATTTGAGTAGGGATCCCCGCAGCGACTGGCGGCTGCTGCGGCTGCTCTGGCCCTATGCCCGTCGGCACCTGAAGCTGTTGTTGGCGGCCTTGGCCTTTTTGCCGCCCCTGGCCCTAGCCGATGCGGTGCAGCCGTTGATCCTGCAGCGGGCCCTGGACGGCCCCATCGCCCAAGCGCTTGCCCAAGGCGACAGTGGGATCCTCGCCGGCCTCTGGCCCTACGCGGGCCTGTTGATCCTCACCCTGCTGGCCCGCTGGGTTTTTCAGGCCCTGGAAGGGTATAGCAGCCAGAAGCTGGGGCAGTTGATGACCCGCGACATCCGCAACGATCTCTTCGCCCACGTGCTGGCCCTGCCGGCCCAATTTTTCGATCGCACCCCGGTGGGCAAGTTGATCACCCGCATCACCAGCGATGTGGAGGCCTTGGGAGATGTGTTTTCCACCGGCGCGGTCGGCATCGTCAGCGACCTCTTTACCCTGCTGGTAATCGGGGTGGTGATGCTCAGCCAGCGCTGGGATCTGGGCCTGCTGCTGATCCTCATCGTCCTGCCAGCCAGCGCTGTAGTGGTCGAGCTGCAGCGCCGCTTTCGCGATGCCAACTTTCGCGTGCGGGAAGAGCTCTCTAAGCTCAACGCCTGGATCCAGGAAAACGTCTTGGGCATTGCCGTGGTGCAACTGTTTCGGCGGGAGCGGCTCAACAGCGAGATTTTTCAAACCATCAACCGCCGCTACATCCAAGAGGTGGATCAGACCATCCTCTACGACGCTGCCCTTTCCGCCGTTTTGGAGTGGGTTGCCTGGCTGGCGGTGGCCGCTCTCCTCTGGGTGGGCGGGCAGCAGGTGCTGGCAGCCGGCAGGGGGGAGTGGCTGGGATCCCTGCCCCGAGAACCTCTCACCTTCGGCAGCCTCTACGCCTTCATCCTCTTTTCCCAGCGCTTTTTCAACCCGCTGCGCCAGTTGGCGGAAAAGTTTACCGCCCTGCAGGCGGGGTTCACCGCCGTGGAACGCATCGACCACATCCTCCGCCTGCCCGTCGCCATCCGGGATCCCGTCAGCCCCCGCCACCTGCCCCCAACCGCCAAAGGAGAGGTGCAGTTCGAGCATGTTTGGTTTGCCTACAACCCCGGCGAGTGGGTGCTCAAAGACCTCAGCTTCACCATCCGCCCCGGCGAAAAGGTCGCCCTCGTGGGGCCCACCGGCGCTGGCAAAAGCTCCATCATTCGCCTACTTTGCCGCCTTTACGAAGTAACTCGCGGCTGCATCCGCATCGACGGCGTGGACATTCGCCACCTGCCTCAGGCCGAGCTGCACCGTCACCTGGGCGTGATCCTGCAAGATGGATTCTTGTTCTCTGGAGATATCCAGCAAAACATCACTCTAGGAGAGGAGGGCGAGCTGGCAGAAGTGGAGCGGGTGGCCCGTCAACTCCACCTGCACGAGCTCATCCGCGATCTGCCCCAGGGCTACGCCACCCCCGTGCGGGAGCGGGGCAGCAACCTCTCCAGCGGCCAAAAACAGCTCATCAGCTTTGTGCGGGCCCTGTGGCGGGATCCGAAAATCTTGGTCTTGGACGAGGCCACCGCCAGCCTAGATGTGGGCACCGAGGCCCTGATCCAATCCGCCCTGGAAACCCTGCTGCGGGATCGCACCGCCCTGATCATCGCCCACCGCCTCTCCACCATCCGCCACGTGGATCGCATCCTCGTGCTGCAGCGAGGGGAACTGAAAGAACAGGGATCCCACGCCGAGCTCATGGCCCTCAACGGGCTCTACGCCCACCTCTACCGGCTGCAAGATTTGGGCAGCTAGCGACCAGAACCAAAGCGAGACCGAAGCGCCCGCAGGGTGGTGAAGCTGGCATCCGCAAGCGCGATGCGGGCTTTGCAGAGGAGCAGATTGCCATTATCTAAAGCCGTGTCTTTCAGGCTGGCCAAACCGTCGCCGGCCTGCACCAGAAACCGACGGCTCCAGGTGGAGAAGTTTTTGCTGAAGGTGTTGATCAGGCGTTCCATGGGGACTGCTCGTTCCGCTTTGAGTCTCCTACTTAGCCTACTCCGCCGGCAAGCGATCTCCGCAAGCCTGAGCAATTCCCGAGAAAATTGTTACAGATTATTAAAAACTTGCTGTCAAGGCGGCAGACTAGCTATCATGAACCGCAAGTCCGGCATACAACGAGAAACAGTTAGCCATGAGTCAGCGGCCAGAGGTTCTGGAAGGCGCAGAGGCCAAGCAAAAGGTGACGTTGTATCTCCCACCCGAGTTGCACCGGAATCTGAAGATTCGGGCTGCCGTGGAGCGGGAGCCGATGTCGGCAGTAGCGGAGAAGGCCCTCACCTTCTACCTGCTTCACCCGGAGGTCATCGAAGGGGTGCAAGGCAGCGCCTACCGCGTCCACCGCTGCCCTGAGTGCGGCCATCCGTTTGTCATCCGCAATGGGGAGGTGGTTTCGCTTCACCAGCAGTCCGCTTCTGAAGCCATCCTCGAAGAGGTGGAGCCGGAATACTGGGGAGCGGCCTCGGCCTCCGAAGAGCAACGACAAGACGAGCTGGTGCCCTGCTAAGGCTTTTTGCGCTGTTTCAAAGGTATGCCTCTTTGTGAGCTTGAGCAGACAGGAGGCGTATAAAACAAGGGTTAGTAAAGAGCAAGTCAGGATATCTCAAGTACTTTGAAGACAGGCAAACTCCAGACGCCGTTTTCCTTCCTTTCTGTCGGTTTCGCTTAGATTTCCCTCCGCGCAGTTGGTGTTTCCCATGCAAGAGCTCAGCATTCTCATCCAAGCTCAATACCCACTGCTCTACCTGGTCACTCCAGAGGAAGAACGGGCGGAGGCAGCTCTGGCGGCGATCGCTCGCACCCTCAAGCCGCAGCGGCGCCTGTTTGTCTGGACGGTTACCCACGGCATTGTTGAATACGGCAACCCCCGCAGCCTCACCCAGCACAACACCCAATCCCCCCAGCCGGCTATTCAGTGGGTGATGGAGCAAAAAGATCCCGCCATCTGCGTCTTCAAAGATCTGCACGACTTTTTGGACAACACCGAAGTCAAACGCTGGCTGCGCGATGCCATCGCCAGCTTGAAGGGATCCCACAAAACCATCTTGCTGATGTCGCCGGTGCAGGTAATTCCCGTCGAGCTGGAAAAAGACATTTGCGTGGTGGACTTTCCCTTGCCGGACATGGCCACCCTGGAGCGCACCCTCAACCGGCAGTTGGAGCAGCTTCCCCGCGGCGGATCCCTGAGCCCTGAGGCGCGGGAAAAGCTGGTCAAGGCAGCCCTTGGCCTAACGCAAGACGAGGCGGAAAAAGTTTACCGCAAGGCGGTGGTGATGCACGGCCGCCTCAGCGAGGCAGAGGTGGATATCATCCTCTCTGAGAAAAAGCAGCTGATCCGGCGCAACGGCATCCTCGAATTCATCGAAGAAGACGAGACCATCGACGCCGTCGGCGGCCTAGAGGAGTTAAAGCGCTGGCTGCTGCAGCGCTCTGAGGCCTTTACCGAGCGGGCCCGCGCCTATGGCTTGCCTCAGCCCAAGGGACTCTTGATTCTGGGCGTACCTGGCTGTGGTAAGTCCTTGATCGCCAAGACCACCGCCCGCCTCTGGGGCCTGCCGCTGCTGCGCCTGGATATGGGCCGGGTCTACGATGGCTCTATGGTCGGCAAGTCGGAGGCCAACCTGCGCAGCGCCCTGCGCACTGCTGAATCGCTGGCGCCGGCCATCCTTTTTATCGACGAGCTGGACAAAGCCTTCGCCGGAGCGGCAGGTTCCAGCGACTCCGACGGCGGCACCTCCAGTCGTATCTTTGGCTCCTTTCTCACTTGGATGCAGGAGAAGCGCTCGCCGGTGTTTGTCATGGCCACGGCCAACCGCGTGGATCGCCTGCCGGGCGAATTCCTGCGCAAAGGCCGTTTTGACGAGATTTTCTTCGTGGATCTGCCCAACATTAACGAGCGCATGGAGATTTTCCGGATCCACCTGAAGAAGCGGCGGCGCGACATCAGCCGCTTTGATCTGCGCCAGCTAGCCGCCGCCTGCGAGGGCTTCTCCGGCGCGGAGATCGAACAAGTTTTGATTGCTGCCATGTACGAAGCGTTTGCCCAGAACCGCGAATTTACCCAACTGGACATTTTGGCAGCAACGAAAGCAACTCAACCGCTATCTCGCACCATGACGGAGCAAGTGGTAGCGTTGAGGGAATGGGCCCAGCAGCGGGCTCGGCCTGCAGCAGCCTCTGTAGCCGAGTACCAGCGGCTGGAGTTCTAGCAGGGGGGTGAAAGGCCAGAATCGCCTTGGCAGAGGCAGAGACGGCTAAAGCTTAACCTTCCCCGCTAGGCGTTGCCCATTGTTTGTGTTGATGTTCCAACCCCTACACATACACAAAGGAGAGAAACACCATGTCTCATTTTAGCACCTTGCGCACCAAGATCACCGATGGCCAGATCCTGGTTAACTCCCTGCGCGATCTCGGCTACACCGTTAAGCTGAACGCCGATGTGCGTGGCTACAACGGCCAGCGTGTTCGTGCCGACATCGTGGCCCAGTTGGAGGGCGACTACGATCTGGGCTGGTCCAAGAACCCCGACGGTTCCTACGACCTGATCGCCGATCTGTGGGGCGTGGCCAAGAAGCACAACCAAACCGAGTTGATCAACTCCATCAACCAGAAGTACGCCGTCAACAAGACCTTGGCCGAGGTGAAGCGCCCTGGCTTGAACAACGCCAACGTTAAAGTGGTGATGCACTAAGCCGGATCCCGTCTCGCCATTGCTGCGGCCATCTGCGCCGAGCAGATTAAAAGAGGGGCTGAACTCAGCCCCTACTTTTTTGCTTTTTGCTGCTTTTGGGTTAATGAGCCGAGCTACCCTACGCTTCGCTAAGGGCGGCGATGCCGGGCAGCTCTTTGCCTTCCAGCAGCTCCAGGCTGGCGCCGCCGCCGGTGGAAATGTGGGTCATTTTGTCGGCTAGGCCCACTTTTTCCACAGCCGCCACCGAGTCGCCGCCGCCGATAATAGTGATGGCACCGGCCTGGGTGAGGTCGGCCAGGGTGCGGGCAATGGCTTCTGTGCCAGCGGCAAAGCGGTCGAACTCAAACACACCCATCGGCCCGTTCCAGACTACGGTTTTGCACCCTTGCAGGGCGGCCTGGAAGGCTTTGACCGATTCGGGGCCGATGTCCAGGCCCATCCAGTCTTCCGGAATGGCGTGGATGGAAACCGTCTGGGCGTTGGCGTCTTTGTCAAACCTATCGGCGACCACCACGTCCACCGGCAGCAGCAGCTCCACGCCCCGCGCTTTGGCCTTCTCCATCAGGGAGCGGGCCAGATCCAGCTTGTCGGTTTCCACCAAAGACTTGCCGGTTGGGATCCCTTGGGCTTGGTAGAAGGTGAAGATCATGCCGCCGCCCAGCAGAAGCTTGTCCACTTTTTCCAGCAGGCGCTCGATGACGCCAATCTTAGTAGAGACTTTGGAGCCGCCGATGATGGCCGCTAGCGGTCGCTGGGGGTTCTCGATGGCGCCTGATAAAAATTGCAGCTCCTTTTCCACCAGGTAGCCGGCCACAGCGGGCTGGAGGTAGGCGGTGACGCCGGCAGTGGAGGCGTGGGCGCGGTGGGCGCTGCCAAAGGCGTCGTTGACAAACAAGTCGGCCAGGGAGGCCAGCTTGCGGGCAAATTCTGGATCGTTGGCTTCCTCTTCGGGGTGGAAGCGGACGTTTTCCAGCAGGGCCACCTGGCCGTTTTCCAGAGAGCTGACCACGGCTTCGGCCTCAGGGCCAATGCAATCGGGGGCAAAGGCCACCGGCTGGCCCAGGAGCTGGGCAAGGCGGACGGCCACAGGGGCGAGGCTATTGCCCTCGCGGGCGATCTGGATGGCGCCGGTCGCCTTGTCTTTCTGGATGGGGCGGCCCAGGTGGCTGGTGAGGATGACCTTGGCGCCCGCCTGGGCCAAGGCTTGGATGGTGGGCAGGGAGGCGCGAATGCGGGTGTCGTCGGTGATGTTGCCCTGGGGATCCAGAGGGACGTTGAAGTCGGCCCGCACCAGCACACGCTTGCCCTTGAGATCAAAGCCGGATGACAGCAGGGATCCCAGTGTTTGTTTGGCCATCGTCGTCCCTCCCCCTGGAGCCAAGAGAATTTTTTTCTAGTTTTTCTCCCGTATCCTACCAGGGATCGGATCCCGGCGGGAAACCCGGGCTCTGGAAATCCTCTCCTCCCTGCCTGCGGCCTGAGCGATTGTAACGGTTTGCAAATAGAATGAAAGTGTTGCTTGATCGTCATCATCATGCGTGTTGCCATTGCTGGGGGAGGGCTGGCGGGGCTGGCCTGTGCCAAGTATCTCTGTGATGCCGGGCATCAGCCGCTGCTGTTTGAGCGGCGGGAGGTGCTGGGGGGGCTAGTGGCCGCCTGGAAAGATGCCGACGGGGACTGGATCGAGACGGGGCTGCACAACTTTTTCGGCGCCTACCCCAACACCCTGCAACTGTTCCGGGAGCTGGGCATCTCCGACCGCCTGCAGTGGAAGGAACACAGCTTGATCTTCAACCAGCCGGACAAGCCGGGCACCTACTCCCGCTTTGACCTGCCGGACATTCCCGCTCCCTTTAACGCCATTGTCGGCATCCTGCGCAACAACGACATGCTCACCTGGAGCGAAAAGGTGAAATTTGCCCTGGGGCTGGTGCCGGCCATGGTGCGCGGCCAGCGCTACGTGGAGCAGATGGATCGCTACAGCCTCTTAGAATGGCTGCGCCGGCAGGGCATCGATGAGCGGGTCAACACGGATATTTTCATTGCCGTCTCCAAGGCGTTGGCGTTCATCAACCCGGACGAGATCTCGGCCATGGTGCCCCTGACGGCTCTGAACCGCTTTTTGCGGCAAAAGGACGGCTCTAAGATTGCCTATCTGGATGGCGCCCCGCCGGAGCGGCTTTGCCAGCCGATGGTGGACTCCATCGTGGCCCGCGGCGGCCAGGTGCATTTGAATGCGGCATTGCAGGCCATCGACCTCAACCCCGATGGCAGCGTGGCTGGCTTCCGCTTCGCCACCCCTGCCGGGCCCTTGCAGGTCACTGCCGACGCCTACGTGTCGGCCCTTTCGGTGGATGCGCTCAAGGAGCTGCTGCCGGCTCGGTGGTGGGAAATGCCCTATTTCCAGCAACTGCGCGAGCTGGAAGGGGTGCCGGTGATCAGCCTGCAGATTTGGTTTGACCGCAAGCTCACCCACATCGACCACTCGCTCTTTTCCCGCTCGCCGCTCTTGAGCGTGTATGCCGACATGAGCAACACCTGCCGCGCCTATGCGGATCCAAAGCGCTCGATGCTGGAGCTGGTGCTGGCCCCGGCTGCCGAGTGGATCGAGCGCAGCGATGAGGAGATCTTTGCCGCCACGCTGGAGGAGCTGAAAAAACTCTTCCCCCAGCACCTCACCGGCCCCAACCCCGCGCGGGTGCGCAAATGGGTGGTGGTGAAAACGCCGCGCTCGGTCTACAAAGCCACGCCAGGTCGGCAGCAATACCGCCCCACCCAAGTCACCCCCATTCCCAACTTCTTCCTGGCCGGCAGCTACACCTTGCAGCCCTTTCTGGGCAGCATGGAGGGGGCTATCCTCTCCGGCAAGTGGGCGGCTGAGGCCATCAGCAAAGGGATCCCGTCTCAGCCAGCTTCTGCTTCGCCTGCGAGCTTGGCGACAGCAGGGGTTTAATGCCGCCGAAAGGCAATTTCCTGGAACTTGAGCGTCTGGGCTATCCAGCCTGTCCGCTTTCCCGTAGTGTTGAGATGTGCCCTCGCTGTCCCCATCTGGCCCCGCGCCCCTGGAGATAAGCCCGATGAGTCCGCTGGAGCAATCTTTTGCCCTCTGTCGCCAGATTACGGCCAAGCACGCCAAGACGTTCTATTTGGGATCCCTGCTCCTGCCCCGACCTAAGCGGCGGGCCATCTGGGCTATCTATGCTTGGCTGCGACAGACGGACGAGCTGCTGGACGGGCTGGAGGCCAGCCAGGCTGAGGTGGAGGTCACCCGCAGCAAGCTGGAGCAGTGGGGATCCCACCTGGAATCTTTGTTCCAGGGGGGGGAGCCGCAAGTTCCCACCGACCTGGCCCTCATCCACACCATCCGCACCTACCGCCTCTCGATTGAGCCCTTCCGCGAGATGCTGCGGGGGCAGAGCATGGATCTGGACATTCGGCGCTATGCCACTTGGGAAGAGCTGCGGGTCTACTGCTACCGGGTGGCCGGGGTAGTGGGCCTGATGTGCTCGGAGATCATGGGGTTTGTGCCGGGCCGGGATGGCCGCGAGGAGGCGGTGGCCTTGGGGATCGCCATGCAGCTCACCAACATCTTGCGCGATGTGGGGGAAGATGCCCGCCGCGGGCGGATCTACCTCCCTCTAGAGGATCTGCGCCGCTTCAACTACTCGGAACGGGATCTGTTTAACTACGTCATCGACGAGCGCTGGATGGCCCTGATGGACTACGAGATCCGGCGGGCTAGAGAGCTCTATGCCCAAGCGGAACGGGGGATCCCCACGCTGCAGCCGGACTCCCGCTGGCCGGTGGCGGCATCTCTGATGCTCTACCGGCAGATCCTCAACGCCATTGAGCGCAACCACTACCAGGTGTTTCGCACCCGCGCCTATGTGTCTACCCTGAGCAAGGCGCTGGCGCTGCCGGTGGCCTGGTGGCGGTCGTGGCGCTCCAACTACTACGGCTACTAGCTGCGCTGGCAAGAGGAAGATCTATGCTGAACCAGGCCTTGCACCGACCCTATCGGCAAATCTGGGAAGACAGTTTAACCATCTTCTGGCGCGACTGGCTGGATCTGCGCGGGCGGGTCTGGCAGGTGGTGGCTTCGGGGCTGGTGGCCCCCCTCATCTACATCGTCGCCTTTGGGGTCGGGCTGGGCGGATCCCTGCGGGCCGAGGCTTTGGCCGACGTGGCCGGAACCACCGCAGCCGGTTCTTACTTGCGCTTCATTTTGCCGGGGATGGTGGCTCTTTCGGCCATGACCATCAGCTTTGCCGGCACCACCTTCTCCATTTGCGGATCGCGGCTGTTTACCAAAAGCTTTGAGGAATTGCTGTTGCTGCCGGTACACCCGCTGGCGCTGCATTTGGGCAAGGTGCTGGCGGGCATTGTCCGCGGCTTGCTCACGGCTTTGGGGGTGTTGGCGGTGGGGGTGCTGGGCACCGGTGCTTGGGGCCTGCTCCATCCCCTGTCGCTGCTGGTGCTGCTTTTGGATTGCGCCGTCTTTGCCGGCATTGGGGTAATCGCCGGCTTGAAGGTGCCCAGCCTGGAGAGTGTGGGGGTGCTGACTAACTTTCTGATTACGCCCATGTCCTTTCTGGGGGCCACGTTTTTTGATCCCAGTCAGTTGCCAAGTTACCTGCAGGTCTTGGTCTATTGCCTGCCCCTTTCCTACGCCAGCATCGGCATGCGGGCAGCCGCCTACCAGCCCCTGGCGGAGTTCCCTTGGTACACCGTGGCGGTGCTGGCAGGGTTGGCGGCCATCCTGGCCCTGGTGGGAGCTTACCTGTTTTCCCACCAGCAGGATTAGTTGCCCTTGCCAAACACCTCTGGGTAGCGAGCCAGTTGCTCCCGCAGGTCTTGGTCGTAGCGCAGGGCAATTACTCGGTAGCCGTGCCCCAAAAGCTGAGAGCGCAGTTGGCGATCCTGGGCAGCCTGGGCGGGATCGTCGTGCACTGCGCCGTCGCAGAAGATGCAGATGTTGGGATCGTAGAAGAAGTCGGCCACGCAGCGGGGCTCGGCGAGGGCTTTCTGGGCCTCATCGGGAAGGCGATAGCCCCCTTCGGCCAGCAGCTCCAGGAAGCGGCGCTCCAATTCGGAGCGAGGGTCGAGGAGCTGGCGCAGCCACTCCAGTTGCTCTTGGCGGGAGCGGCCCAGGGGACGCAGCTCGGTGCGGCTATGGGCCAGCTCCCCCAGAAGATCTCGAATCTTGTATCGGTCGAGCTCCAGCGCCTCCCGTTGGTTGGCGTAGCTGAGCAGACACTCGTAGCAGGCTGCGCGGCACTCGGGCCGCAGGTCTTGGATCCCGGCTTCTGAGAGCTGGAAGTGGCAGATCTCTAGCGCCGCCTGGGCCACTTCGGCAAGGGCCTGGGGTTCCTCCACCAGCCGCCGCAGGACGCCGGCTCCCCCTTCTGCCGTCTCGTAGAACAGCAGGGCCCGATGGGATCCCTGGCCGATGGACTCGGCGGCCAGCTCCGTCTCTTCCAGCTCAAAAGTCTCTTCGATCCCCCGCTTGAGGGCGTAGCGCAGGCTGGTTGCCAAAGCTTGGGGATCCCCTAAACTTGGCTGAACCAGGCGCACCAGCAAGAGGTTTTGGGTGCTGCGCACCGCCAGGCGAATGGACTGCAAGGGAGCTGGATTGGACGAGCTTACGCCATTGCGCTCAAGCTGAGCTCGCGAGGGAACTTCGCCTGTGTCAAAGTTAACCAAAAAACCCCGCCCTCCACTTCCCCGCCAGCCGTGGTTGATGCGCAGCAGGGTGGCCGCCGGGGCATAGCGCAACTGCAGCAGGGGGGTTTGTCCGCTCAGCACATCAGCTTCTTGGATGCGGTAGCCAGAGCTTTCGGGAGCGAACTGGAAGAAGGTCTGCAGTTCATAGCCCTGCCGCCGCCGCTCCTCTTCGTCAGCCGTGATGCGATCCCGCCGCCGCATGCGCACATTAGGCATTTCCAGAAGCTGCGTTAAAAGGCTATTTTGCCCATCGAACTGGGTGCCGCAGACGGGGCAGCAATCCAGGTGGGGATCGGCAAAGGCCCCACAGCTAAAACAGAGCTTGTGGCTACTTTTGCGCTCCTCCAGGCCGCCGGGCGGAGCCTGAAAGGCCACCGATTCCCACTGGCAGCCCTCGTGGTAGAGGAAGTTGTGGGGGGCAAACTCGCGAATGGCCAAAAACCGGGGCCGGGCGATAAACTCCCCTTCGCTGCCGCGGGGCACCCAGGCGCGCACGGGCAAGGCAGGGAAGTTGTAGCCGGGCAGGAACCCTTCGCTGGCTAGGTAGCGGTAGGGGTAGAAGTCGCTTTCCTCCCGCTGGGTATCGATTTGCAACAGCAGGTTCCGCTGGCGCAGAGCCTCCTGCTGGCGGCGCCTGGCTTCCTGCTGGTCTTCCCGACGGCGAGCCGTCTGCAGTTGCTGGTTAGCGGCTTCCAACTGTTGCGTGGCGGCCCGATAGAGCTCCCGCCAGCGGTCAAAAGCGCGGTCAAAGGCGCGGGGGGCTTCTTCAATAACCTGCTGGATCCAGCGCCGGCTAAACCAGCCGCTGCGCTCTAGCACTTCCCGGTCAGCAGCCAAGAGCGCCTCCACCCGCTCCGCCACCTCTTGGCGGGCTGCCTCCCCTAGCTGAATGGAAGCAACCACCTCTTCCCGCAGGGGCAACTCTGGCCGATCCAAGTTGATGACCGTTTCGATGGAGTTGCCCAAGGGCAGGCGCACCTGGGCCAGCCAGACGGCGTGGATGTGGGCCCGCAGCAGCGACTCATTGGCCAAGTCCAGGCGGGGAGGTCGCACCCGTCCAGCCACCATTTCGGCCCGGCGGCGAAAGTAGTACTGGTCGTGGCTGTTGAAGGCGCCGCAGTAGCTGAGGATGAGCCCCGGCTGCCCCTGGCGACCGGCCCGACCGCTGCGCTGGGCGTAGTTGGCTGGCGTTGGGGGAACGTTGCGCAGGTGCACCAGATCCAGATCGGCAATGTCGACCCCCAGCTCTAGGGTGGGAGAGCAAATGAGGTAGGGAAGGCGGCGCTCCCCGGGCTCATTGCGGAAGCGTCTCTCTCGCCGCTCCCGCTCTCCTGGCCGAACCACTTGGGCAGTGTGCTCCCTAGCCTCCAGGGATCCCAGCCCTGCTGCCCCGGCCTGGTAGAGGCCCTGGAAAAAGAGATTAACGGGGCGGCGGGCAGAGGAGTAGCCGCTCTGCTCGGCCCGGCGGGAATACAGAGGATCTGGCGGCGGCGAGCCATCGCCCAGGCACCAGCGCAGACAGCCAGCGTTGAGCTGGTAGGCTTCCTGGCCATTCTCCGAGTGGCGCCGCAGCAGGTCGTAGCTAACTAGGAGAGAAAGCAGGGATCCCAGAAGCTCGTCGTAAGCTTCTCTGGTCAGCTCGAGATACTTGATGAGAAAGCGCCCAATAGCGCTGCGGTGGCCCAGGCTGAAAGTTGTTATGTCCTTTCCGTCGCAGCTTTGGCGGGCAAACCAGGTGGCCGTCCGCAGCTCGTCGTACTCTTCTAGGCCCCAAAACTCGTTGAGATGTTGCTCGGCCCGCCGGCGCAGCGTTCTCTGGGACTCGGCTTTGAGCAGGCGCACATCGATGGCCAATTTCCGCCGAAACTGATCCAATACGGCCCGCAGCAGGCCCTCTCGCTCGCCAACGGTTGCTTGGCCAAACCAGGGGTGAAGGGAAGCCAGGGCAGGGCTTTGGCAAAGCTCTTTGAGCCCGCGGTATTCGATTTTCAGCAGCCCCACCTGTTCCAGGTTGGGATGGGTGACCCGCCAGCCGCGCCGCAGATCTTCGTAGAGACGGTATTCTGTCAGGTCTGTAAAGGTCTGCCAAACGTCCTGAGCAAGGGAAGACTGGGGATCCAAATCGGGGTTTTGGGTAATGTCGGCAAGGCTCAAGCCTGAGGCCTGCACCACTGCCGGGGCTACCTCTGAGAAGTCCAGCTCTTTTTTCTCCTGCAGGGCAGCATAGAGCGAGGCCCGCAGAAGGGCCACATGCACAAAATCGTTGAAGTGGCCGGCCTGCAGGGAGGCGTCCTGGCGGTTGTCGGTAAAAGTCAGCAGCTTGCTGCAAGCGGCCTGGGTTTGCTCGGCATGGCGCAGCAGGGAGGTGGCAAGGATGGTGGTGGCGCTGGAGCGGCCTTCGCTGGAGAGGGAAGCCAGCTTGACAAACTCCCGCTCGCGGCCACGGTAGTACTCGCCGCAGGCCAGGCACAGGGAAAAGGGGTGGGGCTGCCACCACATCTTCTGCGCCTCCGCCTGGGGGTACTCGGAAAAGGAGCCATCCGGGCGCACCCAGACGGCTTGGGGGACGCGCTTTCCCCAGTTGGACCTGAGTCTGCCCTCAGGGGTGTACCAGTCTTCGGGGATCTGCTCCAGCGACCACTCGTTGTCAATGGGATCCAAGCTGAGGTAGCCGGCCTGCTGGTCTTCGCCTTCCTCAACCTCTTCCCCCAGAGGATAGGGCAGGAAGTGAGTCTTTGACCTGAGGACGTGGTAGTAGTCCTGGCCACAGTGGCGGCAGAACTTGACGGGGAAAAACAGCTTTCCTTCCCCTGCTTGCACTTGTCCTTCCAGGGAAAACTGCCGCTTGTCCCGACTTTCCAGGGTGGCATAGAGGGTGCGGCCCTGGGAGATAAACTGGTGCAACTTCAAGGCCGGGCCGCGGCTAGAGCCCTCCCGCAGGCTGCTGGCGTGGGCCAGAAACTGGCGTAGGGACTCGGTGCAGCTCTCAGGGGTAGTGCTGGTCAGCTCTGCCAGTTGGGCAGCAACTACGGAAAGCTTCCAGGGCAGGCGGCGCCTGAGGCTGCCGTCAGGACTCCGCTCCAGGCCCAGCTCATACTCTAGCCAGCGCATTAGGGGGTGGCGGCGCAGGGTGGCCAGGTCTGTTGGCCAGGGCGGATCGAGGGCGTTCTTTAGCTCTGCTGGGGTGGGGGGGCCGCCTTCGCTGAAGGGAGCCAGGGTTTCTTCAATAACATCCTCCAGCTCAAAGCAATGGCCGAAAAAACGGCTGGCAAAGGCGGCTACAGTCTGGCGGCGCTCCTGGGCGTCGGCTTCTGGTCGGGAGATCATGGTGGCGCTGGTGCCGATGTGAACCAAGTTCTTGGCGGCGCAGCGCTCCTTGAGGCGGCGCACCAGCATGGCCACATCCGCCCCTTGCCGACCCCGGTAGGTGTGCAGCTCGTCAAAGACCAGAAAGCGCAGCCCTCCCATCTCGGGATTCAAAAACCGCTGATCTTCAGGACGAACCAGGAGGAGTTCTGCCATCACATAGTTGGTGAGCAGAATTTGAGGTGGATCCCGCCGTAGCTGGTCTCGTTCGTTTTCCGAAGTTTCCCCGGTGTACTTGGCAAAGCGCAGCGGAAAAGGGCGATGGTAGTTGCGCTCGTACCGCTCGCACAGGGCTTGCAAAGACTGGTATTGAGAGTTCACCAAGGCATTCATGGGGTAGACCACAATGGCCACCACCTGATGACGGGATCCCCCCTGGCGAATCCAGTTGTCAATGATGGGCAAGAAGTAGCAAAGGCTTTTGCCAGAGCCGGTGCCGCTGGTAACGACAAAACTCTTGCCTGCTAGGGCCTTGGCAACAGCTTCCTCCTGGTGGCGGTAGAGGCGGAAGGGTCTGCCATCCTCAAAGCGGAAAATGCGGGCTGTTTCTTGGGCAATGCGCCCCGCCTCGGCCAGCTCGTCAACGGTTGGACCAGATACATAACTAGGGCTGAGCTGGAGGAGGGGTTCTGGCCAGAGGTGGATCCCTTCCTCTAGCGCTTGCTCTACAAACGCCTGGGCTTGGGGATCGGCAATGAGAAAAAAGGAGCGGACAAAATTGGCGTAGTCCTTTAGAACCCTCTCGTGCAGGTCAAAAATGGTGGCCATCGGGGCTCTCCAAAGCCATTTTGGCTAGGTTAAGCCTAGCAGGTGTTCTAGCGACTGCAAGAGGATCGCCCTGAGGCTTGGGCTGGGAGATCTTAGGGAGAGGAGAGGCGTTGCTCGTGCAGATCTCCCTCCCATTTCAACTTGCCGCGTAAGTTGCGGATCTCGGCTTGCTCGTAGAGCCGAATGAGGGTGCGCAGCGCTTCGTGAATTATCTCGCGCTTGGTCTTGAGGCCGGTTAGCTGGCGAGCCCGCTCGATCAACTCGATCAGCTCGTCATCCAAGACAACGTTAGTCCGCATGGGAAGCTCCCCTGTTTACGCATAATGACTAGTGTTGCGCCAGCTTCTCCCACGCTTCTAGCACCAGCCGCCGGGTGCGGTATTCGCCGTATTGACGTATCTCCTTCTCCTTCAGCACGCGAAAGGTTTCGCCGGGGAAGGTGCTAGCAGCAGCGCGGGTAGTGTAGCCAGCCGGGTCGAGCGGGTCTGCCACCTCTTCCCGCGGGTCGAGTATGTCTTCCAGTTCGCGTTCGGTGAGGTCTGCCGGGTCGAGGATGTAGCGCAGTTGCTTGCGGGTGAGGCCGTAGAGCCGGGCGTAGTACGCATCCAGTTCAGCGCGGAGGATGGCGCGGCGTTCCTCGTTCCAGGTGAACGGCGGGAAGGGGAAGCCCTCACCCAGTGCTGCGGGCGAGGGGGTCGGGGGGTGAGGTCTAATCACAGCCCGCAATCCTTCGTCTGCCTCTCGCCATACGTCGTCGGCGAAGGGCTTCATGTCCCAGGAGGTGTAGACCAGCTCCAGCACGCGCGGGACGATGAAGCGCAAATCTTCGGCGCGGTAGGCGCTCGGCGGCAGGACAGGGAGTTGTTTCATCGTGAAATACTTCAGCGATACTCCACCAACTTTTTGTCTAGACACGTAATCAAATGGCAAACAGGCCATAAGACTCATAAGCGCACAAATCCTTATTGCATCTAATTCTGGAAGCATGAGTAAAAACTTATCACCATATCCAGCACATGGGACAATGCTCGCTACAACAGTGCGCTCATCCGTAGAACGTGCCACATCGCGCCAGCCGAGCAGCCAGCCGCGTTGCCACTCGCCCAGGCGGGCTGCGACTTCTTCCGCGGGCACCCAGTACCAGGGCAGAACGACGAAGTGCGGGTCAGCGTGCTGGTGCTCATCAGGCGTGGGCAGTTGGGTGCTGCTCCGGTCACGCACGCCCTCATAGGTGCCGTAGCGGTGGTCGTAGTGCCAGATCATCTTGGCTTCGTAGAGGGGGAGGTAGCGGCCCTCACCCCCGGCCCCTCTCCCAAGGCTTTGGGAGAGGGGAGAAGGATGCTCGTAGGAATGGGCAGTGACATAGGCAGCAATTTCTTGGAGGACTTGTTCTGTGCGGTCGAGTATCTGGTCATTGGTAAAGCGCAGAATGGCAAAGCCATGTTCGCGCAGGATTTCCTCCCGCAAACGGTCGCGTTCCTGCTGAGTGGGTTCGCGGTGCACAGCGCCATCTATCTCAATGATCAGGCGGGCATCGTCACAGAAGAAGTCGGCGATGAATTGTCCAATCGGATGTTGACGTCGGAATTTTCGGCCTAGCAGCCGACGGTCACGCAACAATTCCCAGAGCAGGCTTTCGGCGGTCGTCGCCTCGCGACGCAACTGCCGCGCCCTGGCAATCAGTTCCCGGCTGGCCCTGGGTAATTCGTACCCTCCTTCTCCCGCAGCGCGAGAAGAGAGGTCGGGGGCTGCGATCCTTCCCCCCTCTCCCGCAGCGTGGGAGAGGGGGTTAGGGGGTGAGGGCACAAACACATTCCCCATCAGCCGGTAACCTTGCTTTTCCAGCTCTGCACGGGTGCGGAAGAGGTGCGAGTCGTTGGACATGTGGAACATCGCCATGAAGCGCACGTCCCAAGGGTTTTCACCCGTGCGTTCGTTCACCAACACCGGCACGCGCTGATAGATGGCGCGGGTCAGGTCGGCATCTTGCCGGGTACGGAAGACCGGCAGGGTGCGGGTGTTGGGGTTGATGCGGGCAATGTCGTCGGCGGTTAGGGTGAATACACGGCGTGGGTCGCGCAGGTGTTCGGTGCGAGTTGCAAAGAAGGTGAAGGTAGGGGTGCTCTCCGACGTGCTTCTGCTGCGGATGGTAAGCAGGCAGAACTTCATGCGACTATCTACTGCTGGAAAGATTTTTTCGCGGTTTTCAAAATCAAACAGGCTAACTAGCTGCCCCTTTTCCACCAGGTCGGCGAAGAAGAATTGGTTGGTGGCGTCGGTGGCGATGCCGGTGGGGACGATGAGGCCGGCTTGTCCCTTAGAGTTAAGGAGGCTTCGCACGCGCTCGGCAAAGACCGAGTAGGTGTTGATGTCCCCGCGGCCGGTGAGGGGGTATTGTCCGCTGCCGCGCAGGAAGCGACTGGCGCTTTCGGCGGCATGCAGGGCGCGCTGATAGGCTTCCCACAGGGCAGGGTTGGTCTGCGGCAGGGCGGCGATCAGCCGTTTGCGGGCGGCGGCGTTGGCGGCGCGGGCAATCTGCGGGTCGCGGACGGCGAAGAACTCTTCTTCCTGCAATTTGATGCGCTCCCAGGGCGGGTTGCCGAGGATGATGTCGAAGCCGCCCTCACCCCCCTGGCCCCCCTCTCCCAAGGCGTTGGGCGAGGGGGTAAGGTGAAACACCTCCGGGAACTCCAGCGGCCAGTGGAAGAAGTACTGCTCGCAGGCCAGGGCTACGGCGGTGGCCAGAGCGCGGGAGTTGGCTCGATTTTGCAGCCGCTCGCTGACTGCTTTCGTGGTAATGGCCGCCGAGAAGTCTGAAGTCAAGTGCTGGAAAAAAGCCGCCGTCCAGAGGTTGCAGGCTTCTGTCAGTTTCTGGTGTTCTGGGTTTTGACAGTAGCGAGTGTAGAGCTCCTGCTTGCGGCGTACGTTGGCTGGCGAGTCGTCCTGGATGGCTTCGAGCTGCTGGAGCTCCTGGCTGAGCTGGGCCACCACTTGGTCCGCCTCAAGAGAAAGAGAAAGCTGGCCCGTTTCCAAATCCCTGCGCTCGGCGCGATTTCGCCTCTTCAGAGAGCGGGCAGCCTCCCTGGAGTGGGCACTCACCGCCTCGAAAGCAGCGTCGGGAAGGCCCTTGTCCAGAACTTTTAGATCCAACATCCCCACCAGCGAGTCGCCGCATTTGATGCGGTGGTCGAGGAAGGTAAGCGGCTTGCCGGCACAATGGGCCTCCAGCCAGAGGGCCACGCGGCAGAGCTCCACTGCCAAGGGGTTTTTGTCCACGCCGTAAATGCAGTGGGCCACCACGTCGCGGATGGCCTCGCGCACGGTCTCAGGGGCAGGCTCCTCTTCCCCGGTGCGAACCTTGGCCAGCTCCTTGCCCAGACGCCGGGCAGCCGCCAGGAGAAAATGTCCAGAGCCACAGGCGGGATCCAGAACTCGCAGCGAGAGGATGGCCCGTTCCTTTTCCTCGCGGCTGGCTGCAGACTTCAGCCGCTCCTGTAGCACCGGCTCTAGGGCCGAGCGGACAAGTTCCGCCACCAGATCTGGCGGGGTGTAGTAGGAGCCGGTGCTTTTGCGTTCGGAGCCGTAGCTGAGCTCAAACTGAGGCGTCGCCTGCGCAGTAAACAAGATCTGGGGCCGGTAGTCGAGCAGGCTTTCGTAGACGGATCCCAGCTCTTCCACATCGAGAGCGGCATAGTTAACCCGGCGCGGCGGGGAGGTCGCGTTTTCTCGGTAGTAGGCCAGATGCCAGAAGGCCTGCAGCAGATCCCGGTTGCTCAGGCTGCACTCATCCAGCTCCAAAGGGGCAAACAGCTCGCCGTTGAGAGGCGCAGCCCCCAAAAGCTGGGCCAGCTCCTCTTGGGAGAGCACCCGCCAGAGCACTCGCAGGCTGCACCAGAGATCCTCATGTTCCGTAAAGGCGCTCCGCCGCTCCAAAAGCTGCCGCAGCCGACCCACGCCGTAGTGATCCCGGTAGAGAGGACTGGCGCTGATAAGCCCCCGCTCCTCCGAGACCAAGAGAAACAAAAAGCGATAGACCAGCCGCAGCAGTTGTCGGTAGAACTCCTCCGGGGTGAGGCGGTTCAATCCAGAAGAGGCCAGCCGCTCCCGCAGTTGGGAGTTTTTGGGATGGGCAAGAAAGCCGTTGGCCAAGCCCTTGAGGCATTCTTCCACCCCATCCCGCAGCCGCTCGCGGACTCGCCCCCCCTGTTCCAGAGCTTGCTGGTAGTACTTCTCCAGCCAACACTCCCGCGCCTGCTCCGCCCTTTGGGGCAGGTGGCTGCGGTGCAACAGGCGAAACAGGATGGCAAAGTCGTTAAAGCGCTGCTCCTCCAGGATCTGCTGCAGGTCAAACTCCACATAGGCCTGCCGACGCACATAGGTGGAGTCGCGCAAAAGGCGCAGGGTCACGCCGTTGGTGACGATGCCCCAGAGGTGCTCGCTGCGGTTGAGATACTCCTGCAGCAGCGAGTGAGGGGCTAGACGCGGCCTGCCAGTAGGAGCCAGCCGTCCCAGCTCCTGGCGCACCCCCACAATGTGCACCGGCGGAGCGTCCTCTGCTTCGCCAGCTCGGTGGGAGATGGCAAAGGTGGCGCCGTCAATCTCGTAGGCCCGCTGGTTGTAGCGCAGCTCGTAGCCCAGAAGGCTGAGAAAGGGAATGACCCAGGCATCGCGGGTAACCGACGTGGCCGGATCCCCTTCTGGCAGACGGGCCAGCCGACGGCGGAAAACTTCCCACTGGGTGCGGGCATCGGCAAAGACGCTGGCCATCTCCTCGGTCAGGCTGCGCTTGTCGTCTAGCCCAAAGTCTCTCGGCTTCTGGCCCGGCAGCTCGCCGGCCAAAAGCTGCTCCAGGATGTCCGGCCCCAAGAGGCCCCCTTCAAGGCGTAGTGCAGGAAATTGGCTCATCTGGACAGCAGAGGTTGTAGGACAAGAATTCCCAGCAGATCCGGGGGAAACTGCGGCTTAACCTCCAGCCCGCGCACGCGCTGGGAGATAGCCTGTCGGATGCGCCTGTGGGCATCAGCCAGCTCGCCAGCCCGCCGGCAAATGGCCTCCCGGATCCCTTGCTGAAGGGGGTGTCCTAGGCCCCAGTTTTCTGCAGTCGGCGGCCAGGGGCTGAGGCTGTCTAGCACATGCTGCACCAACTCCTGCTTTTCCGCGAGCGGCAGGTTGGCATCTGGCGTGGCTTTGGCCAAAAGCTGGAGCGCTGCCCCAGTTTCCAGCCAGCGGGCTGCGCCTCTTTCCAGGCCAACCCCTCCCAGCACCAGCACCTCCTCCGCCAGCAGAGGCTGAGCCAGCGGCTGCTCCACCAGGTAGCGCACGCGCAGCAACAAGAGGGTGGTGAGCTCGGCCACAGCCCGCGTCCGCACAACCCCGCAGCGGGAGACGACGGCCTCTTCAGGATTATCTAGAGCCTTCTCCAGCAAAAAGTGGGCCAGGGCAGCGATGAGGCGGTGGTTGCGGCCAACGTACTCCGCTCCTTCTGGCGTGGGGGAGACAAAGCTAATCCGCCAGTGTCCACCCTTGGGCTGGGGCAGGGCTGAACGAATGGCCTCCGGCAGGGTTGCCGTGCCCTCTCGGCTGAGGTTGACCTGGAAGACTCCAGACTGCCGGTCAGGGATCACGGCCAGGCCCAGGCGCTGGGCGGCAGCGAGAAAAAATTGCTGTACTGCCTGCGGATCCCCCAGCACGGCGTCTGTAGCCTCCAGTTCCCGCTGCACTTCTTCAGGCTTGAGGGATCGCTGGGCAAAACGGGTGCGGTTGCGCCGCTCCTGCTCGGCAGAGCGATCCCACCGGGCGTGAAACCGGCTCACCTCTGCCATCCCCAGATCCAGCTCCAACTGGCGCTCCCCTGAGCCGGATCCCTGGCGCAAAAAAAGCGCCTCCAGCACCGCCTGGGTAACGCTTTCACTCGCTTCGGGAACAGGCACGTGGGTGCCAAGGGTGCGGCGAATTTCCCGCACCTTGTTCAGCAGCACCTTTAGCACCACGCCGTCCACAGGGTTATCTCGCCCAAAAAAACGAATGACCTTGACCCGGGGGGCCCGTTGGCCGTAGCGATCCACCCGCCCCTCCCGCTGCTCCAGCCGGTTGGGGTTCCAGGGCAGGTCGTAGTGGATGACGGCTGTCAATTTTTCCTGCAGGTTGATCCCTTCCGAGAGGCAGTCGGTGGCCACCAGCACCCGTGGCTGGTCAACGGCCATTTCCGCAATCTTGGCCTCCCGCTCCTCGTCGCCCATGCGGCCGGTTACGCAGGCTACCTGAGTTGCGGATCCCAGGTGTTGTCGAAGGTGGTCGGCAAGATACTCCGCCGTGGCCACATAGCGGCACCAGAGAATGGGGTGAAAGCTCTCTTTGAGGAGCCGCTTCACTAGCTCGATGGCCCGCGCCAGCTTGGTGTCTTGGTCTACGCCACGCAGTTGACCAGCCAGGCGGGCGAGCTCGCGCAGCCGGCGGCGGTCGCTGTCGGGCAGAGTTTGATCTGCTGCTTCGAGGGCTGGCAGCGGTAATTCGTCGTCAGTACGCTCTTCTGCTGACTCGAACACCCAGCGGCTAAAGCTCTCCTCGGCCTCTTCAGCTTCTTCCTCCCGGGAGCCTGCACCGCGATTGGCCAGCGCTGCCAAGGCCGCTGCCGGACTGGACATGACACAGCGCAAAAGAGCCAGCGCCCCCCAGTAGCGTACTCGCCGCCGCCGCTGTTCCATCTGCTGGCCGGTGCGCACCAGCTCCGCGCAGAAGGCATAGGTGCGCTCAAACAGCTCGCGGTAGCGGGGCGAAAGGTCATAGGTCTCATCTTCAGCTTCTCGGCTTGGGAAGCAGGCGGTTTCTTGCCAGGTCTCCTTAATGTCCCGCCGCGTGCGCTGGACAAAGTGACGGGCCAGCTCGAGGCGCTGGCTCTCAGTGAGATCCTGAAAGTCCCACGCCTCAAACTCAGGCCGCAGCAGCCCCAGCAAGGAACGGAAGGCCTCTGGGATGCCGCTGTGGGGAGTAGCCGTCAGCAGAATCAGGTGGCGGTTGGGCGCTTGGGCAATGGCTCTCAAAAGGGCATGCCGCTCCTGCTGAGCTCTGCCGGAACTGGCCGCCGCCGCACCGTGCACTTCGTCGGCAATGATCAGCTCAGGACAAAACTGTAAAAATTGAGGGCGGTTGCGCTCTGTTTTGACAAAATCAATGCTGGCCACCTGCACCGGGAAGTATTCGTAGAGGCTCTGTCCCAGCGGGGTTTGCCGCTCCAGTTGCCCTACCGTCCCCGAGCGGATAACTACCGGCTCGAGGTGAAACTTCTCGGCCAGCTCCCTGGCCCACTGCTCGCACAAATAAGGCGGGCAAAGGACACAAAAGCGCCGGATCTCGCCGCGATCCAGAAGTTCTCTGGCTATCAGCAGCGCTTCGATGGTCTTGCCCACTCCCACGTCGTCGGCAATAAACAGCCGCACCGGATCAAGGCGCAGCGCCATGAGCAACGGCACAAACTGGTAGGTTCGGGGCCGGATGGAGATGCGCCCCAGCGAGCGAAAGGGAGTGGCGCCCTCGCGCAAGATAAGCCGCGCTGCCTGCCAGAGGAGATGGGCGGCTGCAGCATCGGCAACTCGGTCGGCGCAGGGCAGCGGGAAGAAGGCCGGCTCGATGCGCTCAAAGGGCAAGGTGCCGCCTACAAGGTTCATCAGTTGTCGGTGAATGTGAATCGCATCCTCTGGCGTACCAGTAAGGGGCCGCAGCACTACCCCTTCTTCGGAATCAGCGGGGAGCACCACCCACTCGCGGTGGCGGCAGCAAACAATTGAGCCAGGCTGCATCGATCGGGATCCCTAGAGAGCTTTCTCCATTTGAGATTTGTATACATCTTTGCCGCTTTCCGGGAATGACTGCCGAGCTTCTGCGGCTTTTTTGAGAACCCCCTACAGCCTGCCTGGACAGAACTTCTGCCGGCGCCATGGCCGGCAAAAATTCTACGTGTTGGAAAATGGCCCAGTTGGGTCTCGCCCAAGCCTTTTGCAGGGATCCCTCCTACCCAAAACGTGGGGTGACGGTAGGATGAAACAGAGCTGGCCCCAAGCACTTCCAGCCGCTTGCCCGATGAGCAGCAGCCGTTATCCGTTTGAGCGCGTTCGCGAGCACTTGCTCTTTCAGTCTTTGGAAGATGCTGAGTGGAAGGCATTGACGGCTGCCCTACTGCCCAGCCGCTTTTCCCCCGGCCAGGTGATCTTCCAAGAAGGGGATCCCAGTAGCGACCTATACGTAGTTCTCAGCGGGATCGTGGAGCTGCGTCGCCAGTACATGCGCCATCCCGGCGATTATTGGCTGGCCACGCTGCATGCCGGGCGCGTGTTTGGGGAACTTTCCTTGCTGACGGGACGGCGACGTTCCTTTACCGCGGTGAGCCTGACCGAAGTGCAAACCCTGCGCCTCTCCCGCGAGGGGCTGCTCCTATTGCCCCTGGAAGTCCAGCTGAAGCTCTACCGCGCCTGGACCCAGATCATCGGCGAGCGCGTCTTTTGGCTCGACAGCATGTTCGCGGATCTGCTGGAACAGCGGGGAGCCGAAAACGTGGCCTCGGCTATGGCCTTGCTGCAGCAGCGCTACCCCGCTTGAGGAAAGCCAACCCCTGCAGGCAGGCCGGGATCCCTAAAGTTAAATATCAGTTGATACTACTCAAAAAAGAGGCCAGAAATAAATCAAGCGGTGGGATCCCAAATTTTATCTTCAGAATAGCCAGGGGTTGCGGTATTATGTGCTAAGCAGCCCCAAAGCACTTCAAGCAGCGAGGTTAAGAGCAGTGGTCAGGGTAGCCATCAACGGATTTGGTCGTATCGGTCGCAACTTTTTGCGGTGTTGGCTGGGTCGCTCCCAGTCCAATCTCGATATTGTTGCCATCAACGACACATCAGACGCCCGCACGGCTGCCCATCTGCTCAAATACGATTCCATTCTCGGGCCGCTGCAAGGGGCGGAAGTGGAGGCCGTCGAGGGTGGCCTGCTGGTTAACGGCAAGCATATCCACGCCGTTTCCGATCGCAACCCCAGCAACCTGCCCTGGAAAGAGTGGAAGGTGGATCTTGTTATTGAAGCTACAGGGGTGTTCGTAGACTATCAAGGGGCCTCTAAGCACCTTGAGGCGGGAGCCAAAAAAGTAGTGATCACCGCTCCGGCCAAGGGGGGCGACATTCCCACGTTTGTATATGGCGTTAACCAACACACCTATGACCCGGTGCGGCACAACATTGTCAGCAACGCCAGTTGCACCACCAACTGCCTTGCCCCCATCCTCAAAGTGTTGCTGGACAAGTTCGGCGTCTTGCGGGCCACGATGACCACCACCCACAGCTACACCGGTGACCAGCGGATTTTGGATGGCGGCCACCGCGATCTGCGACGGGCGCGGGCGGCGGCGTTGAGCATGGTGCCCACCACCACCGGGGCGGCCAAGGCGGTGGCGCTGGTGATCCCCGAACTGAAGGGCAAGCTGAACGGGGTGGCGGTACGGGTGCCCACGCCCAACGTGTCGCTGGTGGACTTGGTGGTGCAAACGGAGCGGCGCGTGATTGCCGAGGAGGTGAACGCGGCTCTCAAGGACGCTTCAGAGACCACGATGAAAGGGATCATTGCCTACTCCGATATCCCCTTAGTCTCCATCGACTACCGCGGCCACGACTGCTCGGCGATTGTGGATGCCGAGATGACCAGCGTGCTGGACGGGGATCTGGTGAAGGTGATGGCCTGGTACGACAACGAGTGGGGCTACTCGCAGCGGGTGCTGGATCTAGCTGAATATATGGCTGCTCACTGGGTTGAGTAGGCTGTTGTTTCCTGCCTCAATCCCTCAGAGGCGGAGAGGGAGAATTCGGCAAAAACCTGCCAGCGCTTGCCGTCATGGAGGAGGAGGGTCAGGGCAGAGGCGAGAAAGGATCCCTGGAAGAGGCGAGCCTTGAACTGCGGCCAGGCGGCGCGGAACTGGGCCGGCTGGAGATCCCGGAAGGCCACAGTCATGTGGGGCACAAAGGGACGGGCTGGAGCCGTTGCTTCTTCTTGCTTGAGAAGGAGGCTCATGTGCCGCTGGGCCTTGGCCTGAAGCTGTTGCAGCTCGGGGGAGGGCTCGACGTGAATATAAATAACCCGTGGCGGGAAGGCGCCGAAGCCACAGAGCTCAACGGCAACTGGCGCCTGCTCCTTAGCAAATGCTTCTAGGGATCCTGTCAGGGCCGCCAGCTGGGCAGTGGGCCACTCGAAAGGAGGCACCAGGGTGATGTGAGGGGGCGAGCGCAGGGCTGCGCGGCTGGCGAATTGCTCGGCAAACTGTTGTTTAATGGCGGTCACTTGCTCCTGCAGGTCTGGTGGGGGAAGGAGGGCGAGAAATAGCCGCTGTTGGGGAGCATCGATCAGCATTGCCGGACAGGTGAGGGATCCTTTTATCCAGGCTAGGGCAGCACATCCCCAGGCCTCTACCCCATTTCCTAGGGGTCAGAAGGTTTGTCGGGATGCCCGACGTCTTCTTTAACTACTCATATAATTATCTAGTGATTATTCGGTGGCAGTAGGAGACACGGATCCTCACATGACCCAGCTTTCCGCTCCCCTTCCCACGCCGGCAAGCCCATCTGCAGAACCTCAGCCGGATCCGATTCCGTCTTACCATTGGCATCTGTTCCTCTGCGCCGACCAGACCAAGCCCAAGTGCTGTGAAAAGGCGGTGGGGCTGGAAGCCTGGGAATACCTGAGGCTGCGGATCCAGCAGTTGAACCTGGAGCTGGCGGGCGTGGGCCCTCTGCGCGTCAACCGCACCAAGGCCAATTGTCTGCGGGCCTGCAACTACGGTGTTCCTGGGCCGGTGTTGTTGGTGTACCCCGGCGGGTTCTGGTACCACTCGGCCACGCCGCCGGTGATAGAGCGGGTGCTGCAAGAGCACATCTTGGGGGGAAAGCCGGTGGCCGAGTATCTGGTTGCTCAAGATACTCTGATTGCCCCTCAGCGCCCCTGATCCAGGAGGGCATGGATGGCCTCCACGCAGGCCGCGGTTGCCTGCTGCAGCTCAGCTTTGTCGCTGGAAGCCGGCGGGGGGATCAGCCTGCCGATGCGCACCGTGATGGGGCAAAACAAGCGCGGCCAGCGGGATCCCTTGGGCAGCACCTTCTCGGTGCCCCAGAGGGCTACGGGGAGCAAGGGTGTCTGGGTGCGCGCTGCCACCAAGGCTGCCCCCAGGTGAGGCTGGGGGATGCGGCCATCGGGGGTGCGGGTGCCGTTGAGAAAGATCCCTACCGCCCAGCCCTGGGCCAGGGCTGCCTCTGTGGCCCGCAAGGCGCTGCGATCCGCACCTCCCCTTTTGACCGGGTAAGCCCCGTAGAGCCGGATCACCTGCTTCAGCACCGGCACCTGGAACAGCTCTTCTTTGGCCATGAAGGCTACCGGGCGGCGCACCGCATTGGCCACCAGCGGCGGATCCAAGTGGCTGGCGTGGTTGCTGACGATGATCAGGGATCCGTGGCGCGGCACGTTTTCCTGGCCATAGGTGCGGCCAAAATACAGTCCCCGAAATAAAGGGTTGACCACCAGCCACTTGAGCAGCCAGTAGGCCAACCAATCGCGGCGGCGATAGCCCATCTGGACGATTTCCCAACTTAAGGGTAGCTCCCTCTTGAGTGTAGGGGAAAGGGGGGGATCCCTAAGGACTTTGGAGACAGGTTTTCCGAAGACCTTCACCTAGGGTGGGATGCGGCGAGGGGAGACGCCGGGAAAACGTTGCGCCAAGTTTTAGCTAATCCGCCGTTCGCGCTAGCGGGACGTAGTCCTGGAAGCCCCGCTCTGTACCCCCCAGTCCCCCAGCCCCCCAGTCCCCCCGTATACGGGGGGATATAGGGGGGCGGGCCGGTCAGAGTCGGGATGAGAGGCGGGAGCGTTCAACAGGTACAATGCATTCATCATGAGAACCGCTTACCAGTACCGCTTGCGCCCCACTGCTAGCCAAGTCGCCCTGATGGGTGAGTGGCTGGAGCTGCTGCGTAAGCAGTACAACTATCGCCTGGCGGAGCGCTTCCGCTGGTGGGAGCAGAATCGCTGCAATATCCATGCCTGCTCCTTGACAGTCTGCCATCTGCCTGTGTTGAAAGACAAGCCCACCTTCGACTCCCAGAAACGAGACTTGGTAAACACAAAGGCTCTCTTCCCCGAATACCAAGCGATTCATTCCCAGGTGCTCCAAGACTGCCTACAGCGGGTACAAAGGGCCTTTGACCGATGGCTAAAAGGTGACCGCAACGGCAAAAGGGCAGGCAGGCCCAGGTTTAAGGGAGTAGGGCGGTATCGCTCCTTCACCTTCCCTCAGATGAAGCAGGACTGCATTCGAGGGCAGTTTATCCATCTGCCCAAGGTTGGGCCGGTCAAGCTGGTCCAACACCGCCCTTTGCCCGACGGTTTTACAAAGTAGCCAACCAGCGCAAAGATTTTCACTACAAGATGGCAAAGAAGTTGTTAAGTAAGGGGAAGCACATTGCTCATGAGGCGCTTACTATTAGGGGTCTGGCTAGAAGCAGACTAGCCAAATCTGTTGATGATGCTGGGTGGGGTGAGTTCCTGCAAATTTTGGCAGCCAAGGCTGAAAGAGCTGGGCTGTTGACGATTGCAGGGGATCCCCGCGGCAGCAGTCAAGGGTGCTCGGGGTGTGGTCGTGAGGTGCCCAAAGAGCTGCATGAGCGGTGGCACGATTGTCCGCACTGTGGGTTGAGGATTGGCAGGGATCACAGCTCGGCGAGGGTCATCAAATCCAGAGCGGTGGGGCGTCCCGTTCTTCAAGCTCAGGAAATGTCCTGCCATTGGGCAGGAGTCACTGGGAAGCCTGCACTCTATGCGTCAGCATAAGTGCGGGAGTACGTCACCTCTCCAGATCCGGATCCTCGCCCAAAGCCCGCAACCTTGCTGCCAGACGCTCGGCCCGCTGGCGTTCCTGTTCGGCTCGTTGGCGTTCCAGCTCGGCCCGCTCATCTCCCGTCAAAAGCAACTGCCCTTTGGCATCGCACCAGCGCAGCCAGCGGGCTTGTTTCCCCTCGAAAACTCCGTCCCACAGCCTCAGGCCCAGCTCCACCTGTTCCAGCCAGGTCTCGGTCATTTCCGCATAGTGGCGGCCCCGCAGCTCAAAAAGGCGCAGCTCCTCGGATCCCAGCTCGTGGTTGGGATCAAAAACCACGTAGTAGCTGACCCGCATCTGCTCGTAGCGGCTGAACTTGCCACCTAGCTCGTCGCCTTCGCGGTTGGAGACAATCTCGATCACCACATCCGGCGGCTTGTCAAATTGCCAGAGCAGATAGCACCGGTTCTGCTTCTCCCACCATTGTTCCGGCACCGTGACATCCAGGCTGAGAAAAACATCCGACACAATCGGGGGGCGACTGGGGGTTGTGTAGATCCCGACATTGGCTGCTGCCAGGAAGGTTTTGTGGGGCAGAGAGCTGTAGAGCGAGCCAGTCAGGAGGCGCTGTTGCTTTTCAGAGGCAAAGTTATCCGCCGGGGTATCGTCCTCAGTGACCAGATCAGCGACATCGGGCAGCAGCAGTTCAGTATCCATGGGCAAAGGCAGTCGGGGATGTCGACATCTTCGCCGTTTCCCCTACTTTTTGCCGCAGAGGACAAGGGCGGCAAAGCTGGCCGCTCTCCAGAAGGGATCCCGCCCGCAGAATGGGGTATCACGGCAAAAGGGCTCTCTTTGAGGAGGAACCTTGAACTGCGACGTTTTGGTGATCGGCTGTGGGGTGGTGGGCTGTGCCATCGCCTACGAATTGGCCACAGCAGGGCTATCGGTGGTTGGGATCGACGCCAGGGATCCGGCCTCAGGCGCCACCGGGGCCTCGTTGGGGGTGTTGATGGGGATCTGCAGCCGCCAGCCAGATGGGGAGGTGGTGCAGTTGCGCCTGAAAAGCCTGGAGCAGTTCGATCCCCTGATTGCGCGGCTGGAAGCCGACTTGGGTCGGACTTTGCCCGTCAATCGGCACGGCATCCTCAAGCTCCTCCGGGAGGAGGAAGTGGACGCTTGGCAAGCAACCCTGGCGGCTCGCCGGCAAGCAGGTTACCGCCTGGAGTTTCTCAGCCCTGGCGAAGTGGGATCCCTGCAGCCAGGTTTGCGCAGCGACCTGGGGGGAGCCCTCTACTCTCCCCAAGATCGGCAGATCCAACCCCGCCTCCTTACGCAGGCGCTTGTGGAAGCAGCCCAACGCAGAGGCTGCCGCTTCTTCTTCCATCAGCCGGTTCAGAAGATGCAGCGCAGCCCGGATCCTCCCTTTCGCCTACAGGCAGTTTATACGCCAGCCTTCGCCTTCTCGGCAGGCCATGTCGTTCTCGCTGCCGGCCTGGACAGCTCCCCTCTGGCCGAGGAGCTGGGCTTGCGGATCCCTCTGCAGGCGGTCAAAGGCCAGGCTCTGCGGGTCAAAGCGGCGGGGATCCCCCTGGGGCCGGTGGTCAGCGACGAGGATCTGCATCTGGTCCCCCTGGGGGATGGATCCCTGTGGGTGGGGGCAACCGTGGAGTTTCAGGCCCCCCATCCCCAGCCGACGCTGCTGGCCTTACAGGATCTGCTGGCCCACGCCATCGGCATCTGCCCGGCCCTAGCCGAAGCCACCCTGCTGGAGCACTGGGCCGGCCATCGACCCCGACCGCTGGGGCAGCGCGCCCCCATTCTGGGGCCGGCTCCCGGCTATGTCAATCTTTTGGTTGCCACCGGCCACTACCGCAATGGAGTGTTGCTGGCCCCGATTAGCGCCGCCATCCTGAGGGATTTGGTGCTGAAAGGGGAAACAGCCCTGTGCGATCTAAGCGCTTTTGCCCCAAGACCTAAACAGGGCTGAGCTGGCCTATCCACTGAGGTAGCAAGACTTATGTCAGAATAGAAGGTTGCCCGGCTCAGGCCGGGCCAGTGTGTGATCTGTCGAGTCCTGCAAAGGAGAAAAGAGCCTTGCCGAAATTTGCCCTGAAAGCCCTCTGGCTGGAAAACGATTTGGCCATCGCCGTGGATCAGGTGGTGGCCAAAAACCGCAGCCCCCTCACCCGCTACTTTTTCTGGCCGCGGGATGACGCCTGGGAACAGCTCAAAGCCGAGCTGGAGAGCAAAACTTGGATCAGCGAGGAAGATCGCATCACTCTACTCAACCAAGCCACTGAACTGATCAACTACTGGCAAAACGGCGGACGCGAGCGCCCCATCAGCGAAGCCCAAGCCCAGTTCCCCGACATCCTCATCGGCGGCAACGCCTAGCTCTCCCCTCCCCGCCGAGGCCGCGACTCCAAACCCAACCCATCTTGATGGGGATCCTGCTTTTGGGCTAGATTAGCACTCGGGATTTCAGAGTGCTAACTTTGGGCTCGGCCAAGCCAATGGATCGCCGGGGCCCTTCTGGGATCCCACTCCGCCTGGCAGCGCTAAGCGGCCCAGTTGAAACTAAGAGGATCGGGGATTCTATGGCAAAACAGATTCTGTTTAGGGAAGAGGCCCGCAAGGCATTGGAGCAGGGCATCAATCAACTGGCGGATGCAGTTAAGGTTACCATTGGCCCGAAAGGGCGCAACGTCCTTCTGGAGAAAAAGTTCGGCGCCCCCCAGATCGTCAACGACGGGGTCACCATTGCCAAGGAAATTGAATTGGCGGATCCTTTGGAGAACACCGGTGCCCAGCTGATGCGGGAAGTGGCCACCAAGACCAACGACGTGGCCGGAGACGGCACCACCACAGCCACCATTTTGGCCCAGAGCATGGTGCAGGAGGGGTTGAAGAATATTTCGGCAGGAGCCAACCCTGTAGCTTTGCGGCGCGGCATCGAGAAGACCACTGCCTACCTGGTGGAGCAAATTGCCGCTCAAGCTAAGCCTGTGGAAGGCCGCAAGAACATCGCCGAGGTAGCTACCATCTCTGCCGGCAACGACCCGGAAGTGGGGGAGATGATCGCCAGGGCCATGGATGCCGTGGGGCGAGATGGGGTGATTACGGTCGAAGAGTCCAAGTCCTTGGAAACCCAATTGGAAGTTGTCGAAGGGATGCAGTTCGACCGCGGCTACATTTCCCCCTATTTCGTCACCGATACGGAGCGGATGGTGGCCGAATACGAAAATGCCTATCTGCTCATCACCAGTAATAAGCTCTCCAATCTTCAGGATCTGGTGCCTGTTCTGGAGCGGGTAGCGCGAGAGGGACGGCCGCTGCTGGTGATTGCCGAGGATGTGGAGGGAGAAGCCCTGGCCACTTTGGTGGTCAACAAGCTGCGGGGGGTGTTGAACGCGGTGGCGGTGAAGGCGCCGGCTTTTGGGGATCGGCGCAAGGCCATGTTGGAGGACATTGCCATCCTCACCGGTGGGCAGCTCATCTCCGAGGATATCGGCATCAAGCTGGAGAACGTCACCCTGGACATGATGGGGGTGGCCCGCAAGATTACCGTTACCAAAGACAAGACCACCATTGTGACCGACGGCAGCACCAAGGCGGCGGTGGAGAAACGGGTGGCCCAGATCCGCAAGCAACTGGAGACCACCGATTCCGAGTACGACCGCGAGAAGCTGCAGGAGCGGATCGCCAAGCTGGCCGGTGGGGTGGCGGTGATCAAGGTGGGAGCTGCCACTGAAACGGAGCTTAAAGACCGCAAGCTGCGCATTGAAGATGCCCTCAACGCCACGCGGGCGGCAGTGGAGGAAGGGATCGTCCCCGGTGGCGGGGCAACGTTGCTGCACCTTTCCAAAGGGATCCCGGCCTTCAAGGCCAACTTGAACGCAGAAGAACAGGTGGGGGCGGACATTGTCTGCCGGGCTTTGCAGGCGCCGCTCTATCAGATTGCCCACAACGCTGGCCTGGAGGGGTCGGTGGTGGTGGAAAAGGTTCTGGAGAAGGAGATGCCCTTTGGCTTTGATGCCCTGACGGGCACCTATGTGGACATGTTTGCTCAGGGGATCGTGGATCCGGCCAAGGTCGTACGCTCGGCGCTGCAGAATGCCGCTTCCATCGCCGCCATGTACCTCACCACCGAAGCCATTGTGGTGGAAAAGCCCGAACCCAAGACGAAAACAGGAGCGAGCCGCTCCGGCGGTGCGGGGATGATGTAACTCCCCTAAACCATGCCCTTGTGGCCTAGGCCCCTATTCAGGGGCTTTCTCCCGTCTCCGGTCGCAGCAGGGGGAAGGCGATGACATCGCGGATGCTGGCAGCGTCGCACAGCAGCATCGCCAGACGGTCGATGCCGATGCCCAGGCCACCGGTGGGGGGAAGGCCGTACTCCAGGGCAGTGAGGAAGTCTTCGTCCAAAAAGTGGGCCTCTTCGTCTCCGGCTGCCTTCAGGGCCGCCTGGGCCTCCAGCCGCTGCCGCTGATCCACCGGGTCGGTCAGCTCCGAGTAGGCGTTGGCCGTCTCCCGCCCGACGATAAACAGCTCGAAGCGCTCCGCCAACCCCGGCTTGCTGCGGTGGGGCTTGGTGAGCGGACACACCTCCAGGGGATAGTCGAGAACAAAGGTCGGCTGGCGCAGGCGGCTCTCGCAGCAGTGCTCGAAGGCTTTGACCAACAGCTTGCCAGGGGAGTCGTGGGGGGAGAGATCGGGGATCCCCTGCTGGGCCAGGGCGGGCAAGAGCTCGGCGGTGGATCCCTTTTCCACGTCGATGAAGATGCCGGTGGCCTCCTCCACCAACTCCTGGATCGTTACCCGCCGCCAGGGTGGGGTGAGGTCAATGGTCTCCCCTTGGTAAGTAATTTGCAGGGATCCCCGCACTGCCAGGGCGGCGTTGCAGACCAGGGCTTCGGTCAGCTCCATCATCGTGTGGTAGTCGGCAAAGGCTTGGTAGGCCTCCAGCGAGGTAAACTCCGGGTTGTGGCGGGTGGAGATGCCCTCGTTGCGAAAGACTCGCCCAATTTCGTACACCCGCTCGATCCCGCCCACCACCAGCCGCTTCAGGTGCAGCTCGGTGGCAATGCGCAAGTAGAGATCTAGATCCAGGGCGTTGTGGTGGGTGATGAAGGGACGCGCCTCCGCCCCGCCGGGGATCACCTGCAGCACCGGCGTCTCGATCTCCACAAAGCCCCGCTCCTCCAGGGTCTGCCGCAGGGAGCGGACGATCTTGGCCCGGTCGAGCAAGGTTTGCTTGACCTCGGGGTTGACGATGAGGTCAACGTAGCGCTGGCGGTAGCGTTTCTCCACATCCCGTAGGCCGTGCCACTTATCGGGCAGGGGCAGCAGGGCCTTGGTCAGCACCTGGTACTCGTCCACCCGCACCGACAGCTCCCCTTTCTCGGTGCGCTTGAGACAGCCCTTGGCCCCCAGCCAATCGCCCACGTCAAGCAGCTTGTCCAGGTTCTTGAAGGCCAGCTCCCCCATGTGCTGCGTCAGCCGTTGCTTTTCCAGGTAGAGCTGGATGGTGCCAGAGCGATCCTGCAGGGTAAAGAAGGCCAGTTTGCCCATGACCCGCCGCGCCCGGATCCGCCCGGCCACCGCCACCTGCACATCCTCCCGCTCGGCGCCGGGCTCGAGATCGGCAAATTGCGCCTGCAACTCGGCAGCCAAGTGGGTAACCGGGAAAGAATAGGCGTAGGGCAGGATCCCTTGCTCCTGCAGGTGGCGGGCCTTTTCCAGGCGGGCGGCCCGTTGGGCAGCTTCGCTGCTGCTGGGGAGAGTGGACATAGGGGTAAAAGGGATAGAGGATTTCAGGGACGGACGGGATCCTTTTTTACGCTTCCAGCGGCGCGATCCCGTGGGAACGCAGCAGCTCCAAAAGTCTTTCGGCCCGTTGGCGTTCTCTTTCAGCCCGTTGGCGCTCTCTCTCGGCCCGCTGCTGCTCTAGGGCGGCCTTTTCGTCGCCGGTGGGTAAAACTTGGCCCTCTCGGTCACACCAGCGCAGCCATTCCGTGTTGACGCCCTCGAAGGATCCCTGCCAGAGGGTCAAGCCCAGGCCAATCTCCTCCAGCCAGGTGGAATCGAAGGGAACCAACTCTCCCCCCCGCCGCTGAAAAAGAACCAGTGGGGATCCCTGCAGCTCCCGCAGTTGCCGCAAAGGATCGTAAACCCCGTAGTAGCCCACGCCGGCGCGGGCGTAGTCCCTGAGTTTGCGGCCCAGCTCTTCTCCCTCGCGGTTGGAGACAATCTCAATGACCACGTCGGGAGGCTTGCCCATCTCCCAGACAAAGTAGGTGCGATCTTCCTTGCGCTCGAAGCTGGCGGGGGGAGCTACCTCCAGGCTGAGCATGACATCGGGCACGAGCGGCGGCTGCTTGAGGGCGTAGAACAGGCCGACGTTGGCCGTGGCCAGGAAGGGGATCGGCTCGCCGCTGTCTTTGGCTCTGGGCTGAAAGGAGGCGTAGAGGGCGCTCGTGAGCAGGCGCTGCAGCTTCTCCGAGTAGATGCTGTCCACAGGCTGGTCGTCCTCGATCACCAGGTCACTGATATCGGGTGGGGGCGGCGGTGGAAACTCCGCTGCCGGCGTCGAGGGCTTGAGGGGGCTAGAAGGTGCAGAAACCATGATGCCGGGATCCTTTGCAGGGCCGCTGCTAGCGACTGCTCGGTTGTTGGTCAATCGAGCCGATATCGAACCATCTCGAGGGTAGCAAAGGTTTTGGGGAAAAAGGCGACCAGAGAGCTTCTCCAATCCACACCAGAGATAGAAGCCCAACCCTGGGCCGAGGGCCTGCCTCCTGGAGCGGGGCAAGAGACAAAAAATCCTGCCCGACCTCCTCAGCTTTGGCCGGATCCCTTTTGGAAAGCAGCTAGCGCTCCGCCTGGGCGTTCAAGCTGGAGACGATCAGGTACACCACGAAAAGAAACAGGGCTACCAACGCCATAGGTCGATCCTTAGGTCAGTCTCTTGCGCCAGGGTCTGTAGGATAGTGTGCCCATCCGGGCCGGGATCCGGTTGCTGTTGTCGCACAAACCTTTATTCTATGACATTTTCCCGTAGCTTGGTTCTTGGCGGAGCTCGACCGCCCAACTGGGCAAGTTGGGGATCCCTTCTCACTGGCCAGGCTCGGAGCTGGGCAGAGCCACCAGCAGAGCTTCCAACACCCGCTGCACCCGGCTCAAGCGCAGGCCAGAGTCGGCCAAAACGGGGCTGTTGGGGATGATGGCGTGGCGGAACCCCAGCTTGGCGGCTTCCTTGAGGCGCTGCTCCAACTGCGCCACCGGGCGCACCTGTCCCCCCAGGCCCACCTCGCCGATCAAGACCGTAAAGGGATCCACCTGGCGATCTCGGAAGCTGGCGGCCACGGCCACCGCCACCCCCAAGTCGGCAGCTGGCTCGGCCACCTGGATGCCGCCGGCGGAGGCAATGTAGGCGTCGTATTTGGAAAGCGGGATCCCCACCCGTTTTTCCAGCACCGCCAAGATCTGCAAAAAGCGGTTGAGCTCGATGCCGGTGGCGGTGCGGCGGGGGGAGCTGTAGCTGGTGGGGCTGACCAGGGCCTGCACGTCCACCACCAAGGGGCGGGTGCCCTCACAGGCGACGATGGTGGCCGTTCCCGGCGTGGCCTGATCCCGGCTGCTCAAAAAAAGCTGCGAGGGATTGTCCACCTCCACCAAGCCAGAGGCGGTCATCTCGAAAACGCCGATTTCCTGGGCCGCCCCAAAGCGGTTTTTGACGGCGCGCAGCAGGCGGTGGCTCTGAAAGCGATCCCCCTCAAAGTACAAGACGGTGTCCACCAGGTGCTCCAGCACCTTGGGCCCGGCCAGGGATCCATCTTTGGTAACATGGCCAACGATGAGCAGGGCCACCCCCAGTTTTTTGGCCACTCGCATCAAGAGGCCGGCGCATTCCCGCACCTGGGAAACGGATCCCGGCGCCGAGCTGAGCTGCCCCCAGAAGATAGCCTGGATGCTGTCGATGATCGCCACCTGGGGCTGTAGGGCCTGGATCTCGGCCACAATGGCCTCCAGGTCGGTTTCCGCCAATAGGTAGAGCTGCTCGCTTTCTATCCCCAGCCGCAAGGACTCCGTCCCGCTAATGCGAGCGGCGCGCAGCTTGATCTGCTGGGCCGATTCCTCCCCCGACACGTACAAGATGGGCCCCCGCTTGGCGAGATGCGCAGCAGTCTGCAGCAGCAGGGTGCTCTTGCCAATGCCTGGATCGCCGCCGATCAACACCAGGGATCCCGGCACGATGCCACCTCCCAACACCCGGTCGAACTCGCCGGAGCCAGAGGAGAGGCGGGGGTGGCTCTCCGAGGAGACTTGGGAGAGGGGAAGGGCCGACAGGGGCATCCCGTTGCCGCGGCTGCGCTGGGGAACGAGCCGCTGCGGTGGCCCAGACTTAGAAGAGGGGGCGACGACCACCTCCGTCAGCGTGTTCCAGGCGCCACAGTTGTCGCAGCGGCCCAAAAACTTGGGGTAGCGCTCGCCGCACTGGCTGCACTCCCAGACGGTTTTGGCCTTGGCCATGAACAGGGATCCCGCCTCTTTCTTAGGATACAAGGACTCCGACCGGCTGCCGCTAGCTGTGGGGCAGGGGAACGGCGGGAATGGGCACCTCTGGCAAGGCCAGGGATCGGCACTGGGCGTGGTGGCGCAGCAGATGGTCACAGAGCACCAAAGCCACCATCGCCTCCACCATCGGCACCGCCCGCGGCAGCACGCAGGGATCGTGGCGCCCCCGCGCCGCCAAAACCGTCTCCTGCCCGTCGAGGGTGACGGTGCTTTGGGGCTGGCGAATGGTGGCGGTGGGCTTGAAGGCCACCCGCAGGACGATGTCTTCCCCGTTGCTGATGCCCCCCTGGATGCCGCCGGAGCGGTTGCTGCGGGTGCGCCAGCCGCTGGGGGTCATGTAGAACTCGTCGTTGTGCTGCTTGCCCGTCAGGTAGGTGCCGGCAAACCCCGAACCGATCTCAAACCCCTTGCTGGCCGGCAGCGACATCACCGCCTTGGCCAGGTCGGCCTCCAATTTGTCGAACACCGGGCAGCCCAGCCCGCGGGGCACATTGCGGGCCACACATTCCACCACTCCCCCGAGAGAATCTCCTTCCCGCGCCGCTGCTTCAATTTTTTCAATCATCGCCGCCGCCGCGGCTGGATCGGGGCAGCGGACGATGTTGGCTTCCACCTGCTCCGCCGTCACGGAGCTGGGATCCACCTGGGCCTCTACGTCTTGGACCCGCTGCACATAGGCCAGGATCTCTACCCCTGCTGCCAGGCGCAGGATCTTCTTGGCGATGGCCCCGGCGGCCACCCGGCCAATGGTCTCCCGCGCCGAGGCCCGCCCTCCCCCCTGCCAGTTGCGGATGCCGTACTTGGCCTGGTAGGTGGCATCGGCATGGGAAGGGCGGAAGGTGGTGGCCATCTCGCTGTAATCCTGGGGGCGGGCGTCCTGGTTGCGCACCAGGATGTGGATGGGGGTGCCGAGGGTAAAGCCTTGGAAAACCCCGGAGAGGATCTGGCAGCGATCCGCCTCCTGGCGCGGCGTGGTGATGTGGCTCTGGCCGGGACGGCGCCGATCCAGCTCCGCCTGGATGTCGGCCTCGCTCAAGGGCAGCCGCGGCGGGCAGCCGTCCACCACCACCCCCACCGCCCCCCCGTGGGACTCGCCGTAGGTGGTGACGCAAAACAAGACGCCGAAGGAGTTGCCGTTGGCCATGGGATCCCTGAGCAAGAAGCTGCCCGCTCGCAGGCGGCTGGGAGAGACTGTCTTCTATTCTGCACCAGAAGGCTTGCGGACGACGCGGTGCAACTGACGGCAGCCGGCAATCCCCCGCAACACCAGGTGGGGATCCCAGCGCAGCTCTGCGTCAAGGGGCCGCAGGTGGGGGTAGAGTAGCTCGCCATCGCCGCCGGTTACTAGCAGCGGGCCTTGGGGAAAGCGGCGGCGCCAGTCGGCCAGAAAATCCCGCAAGCCGGCCAGCAGGGTATGAAGAATGCCGCTGCGGATGGCGGCCCCAGTGTTCCTGGCCCAGCGGGGGGGTATGGGAGCGCCGGGATCCCACTCCACTTTGGGCAGCCGGGCGGTGTGGTCGGCCAGCGCCTGCGCCTGCAACCCCAGGCCGGGCAGGATCGCTCCTCCCACCAGGGATCCCTCGGCGTCAGCTCCCGTCAGGGTCAAGGCGGTGCCGGCGTCGATGACCAAGCAGGGCCAGCCGTAGCGGATCCCGGCGGCCCACAGAGCTAGTGCCCGATCCAGCCCCAGGCTTGGGTAGGGATCCCGCAGCGGCACCTGGGAGAGCTCAAGGCAATGCACCCAGGGGGATCGGGGCGGCAAAGGGGCAGAGCCAACGGCAGCTAGCCACAGCTCCGTCTCTTCTGGCCAGGATAGGGGTTGGTGGGCGGGAAACTGCTCCACCTTCACCAAGCTCTCGCCAGCAAACCAGCCCCAGCGCACGTGGGTGTTGCCCACCACGGCGGCCAGCCACCGCTCTGCCTCAGAACTCATGCAACAGCTCCGCCTCCACGCGAAACAGCTCCACCGGCTGATCGGCAGGGATCCCGGCCAATTGCTTGGCGGTGGAGAGCTGCCAGGCCGTCGTCAGAGCCTCTCCGGGCAGCAACACCGCCCCCCGTGTCCCCGCGCGAATGAACAGGCCCATGCGGGTGGGATCCACCTGCTCCAGAGAGGGGATGGGCACCACCCGTCGCACGATGGCCACCTGAATAGAAGCCGACTCCAGCTCGCCGGGTTGCAGGGGCCGATAGCGCCAGTCGCGAGTAACAGCTCCCACCGCCGCCCGGATGGTGGCCCTGGCCAGATCCTCGCCGCCGGGATCCAAGCTGCCCCAACAGCCGCGGGGCCGTCCCTCCCTGGTCACCGTAACAAAAACTCCCGCCGGGCGCCGCCAGTGGGGCGGGATCTCTTCTGGAGCAGGCAGCACCTGGCCAGTGGCGAAGTAGTGGGCGATGGCCTGCCGCGCCAGGGCCGGCAGCGTCTTGGGCAAGGGTTGCGGCTGGACGGGAGCAGGGATCCCCTCCGTCCCGCCGTTGCGGGGCAAGGCGCCTGCCGGGGAACTCGTGGCCGGGGACGGGATCCCGCCAACGCGCCCAGAAACCTCTGGCCGGGATCCGGCCAGCAGCCCTAGCCCTGCCCCCAGAAACAAGGCCAGCAGGCTGAGCGATCGAATGGCAAAGGTGGACACGAGCTGAGGATCTTGCCAACCCAACTCTAGGCTAGGCTATGCCCCCGCTTCTGCAAGTACTTGAAAACGGTGTTCAGATCCTTGTCGCCCCGCCCGGAGCAGTTGACCACCACCCGCTGCTGGGGGCCAAGCTGGGGGGCCAAAGTCTTCAGGTAGGCCAGGGCATGGGCCGTCTCCAAAGCCGGGATGATCCCCTCCAGGCGCGACAGCAGCAGCAGCGCCTCTACCGCCTCGTCGTCGGTAACGGCGTAGTACTCGGCTCGCCCAATTGCTTTTAAGTAGCTGTGCTCCGGCCCCACGCCGGGGTAATCCAAGCCGGCGCTGATGGAATGGGCCTCCTGCACCTGGCCTTCTTCATCTTGCAGCAGGTAGCTCATGGCCCCGTGCAAGACCCCAACGCGACCGCGGCTGAGGGTGGCGGCGTGGCGGGAGGTGTGTAAGCCCTCCCCGGCAGCCTCGATGCCGATGAGCCGCACCTGGGGATCGCGGACAAACTCGTTGAACAGACCCAGGGCATTGGAGCCGCCGCCCACACAGGCCAGCAACACGTCTGGCAGCCCTCCCCATTTCTCCTGACACTGCTGCCGCGTCTCCTGGCCGATGACATCGTGAAAGGTCCGCACCAGCTTCGGGTAGGGGTGGGGTCCGGCCACCGTGCCAATGACGTAGTGGGTGGTCTCCACGTTGGTTACCCAGTCGCGGATGGCCTCGGAGAGGGCGTCTTTGAGGGTGGCTGTGCCTGATTCGACCCCCCTTACCTCAGCGCCCAGCAGGCGCATCCGCTGCACATTGGGGGCCTGCCGCTCCATGTCCACTGCCCCCATGTAGATGACGCATTCCAACCCAAAACGAGCACACACCGTTGCCGTGGCCACCCCATGCTGGCCAGCGCCAGTCTCGGCGATGATCCGCCGCTTGCCCATGCGCACCGCCAGCAGCACTTGGCCGAGGGCGTTGTTGATCTTGTGGGCGCCGGTGTGGTTGAGGTCTTCGCGCTTGAGGTAGATCTGGGGGCCGTCGTAGTGCTCGGTCAGCCGCTGGGCAAAGTAGAGGGGGCTGGGCCGACCGACAAAATCCCGCAACAAGCTGTGGAACTCGGCGCGAAACTCGGGATCCCGCCAATGCTGCTCAAAGGCTTCCTCCAGCTCCGTCAGGGCGCTCATCAGGGTTTCCGGCACAAAACGGCCCCCAAAGGGCCCAAACCGGCCCCGAGGATCCGGACGCACCTGCGGGTCAAGGGGATCCCAGGTGGCAGGGGCAGCAAGAGGAGTTGAGGTCATGGCAAATGGATTGGCGCGGGCTTGACAGCCGGCAATAGGAGACAAGTTTCCCTATTCTACAGAAGATGGAAACTCGGGAAGGCCACTGTCCAAGCTATCTTATTTGCCGCCCTGGATGGTGGGATCCCGCCGAAATCACCTTTGAACAGGGGGCTTCCAAGGATTTTTACGATCAGGCCGTCCGATTTTGGGGGCGGCCTTTATGGACAAGCATCTGCAAGAGTTGCTCCAGCAAGAAGATCAAAAGCGCAGGGACGAAGAGCTGCGCCGCACCTATGCCCTTTCTCAAAAGTCTCAGGGAGCGGCAGTCTTTTTGTCGTTATTGCTGGCTTTTGCGGCCTACATTTATACGCGGCGATGGAAAGCGCTAATGATCTTTTTGGGGTGGTGTATTTTTGTCGGCGTGTTGTTTAGCGATGAAGAAGGAGAAGTTTCTCTCCCTGGACTTTTTCTGGCCTCCACCTGGGCAGCGGTGGACAACTGCGCCGCCATCCAGCGAGCTAGAGAAAAAATTGAACTGCTACGCTCCGGGCAAAGCCCCGATAGCAACCGGCAGACTTAATCGACCTCAAATCAACAAGCTGGAAACCCTTCCTTACTCCCCTCTCCCTGTGGGAGAGGGGCTGGGGGTGAGGGATCCCTTTGCCAGCAGCAGGTTAGGACAAGGGAGCCTAGAATGGCCGCAGATCCGAGGAAACCAAAACCATGAAGTCTGCTGCTTGCCTAGCCTGTCTGCTCGCCGGTCTCCTTGGGGGGGAAGGGATCCCGGCCCTGGCCTCACCCGCTCTTTTGGTGCTGGCCCAGTCCGGCTTTCAGCCCTACATCAATGTCCGCTTTGGCTATCGCCTCGACTATCCGGCTGATTTTGTCCCCCAAGGGGAATCCGACAGCGGCGACGGCCAGGTGTTCATCGGCAAAGAGGGGGCCGAGCTGCGCGTTTGGGGTGGGTACAATATTCTTCATGCAACGCCCGCCAGCGCCCTGCAAGAGGAGCTGCAGCGCAGCCGGGAAAGCCGACGCCGGGTTACCTATCAAGTTGCCGGTCGGGATTTTTTCGTGGTCTCCGGCTACGAGCCAGACGGCCAGCGGATTTTTTACCTCAAAAAGCTCGTCAGCCCCTCTCTACAGGCTGGCTTTGAATTGGTCTATCCGGCCAGCCGGCGCGAGCGCTACGACCGGGACGTGGAAGCCATAGCCCGCTCCCTGCGCTTTGTGGATCCCTGACCCAGGCCCAAGTTGGGGCATGATCGTAGGGATCCCTGGCAAAACCCCATGGCCGAGAGACCGCTGGACAGTTGGCTGCGGGAACGGATGCAAGCCGTTGGCCTCTCCTCTTGGCAGGCTCTGCAAGCCCGGGCGGGGATCAGCCGCCGCGCCCTCGATCAGGTGCGCCAAGGGCAGTGGGGATCCCTGCGCCTGGAGCAACTGCAGAAGCTGGCTGCCGCTTTAGAGTGGGAGTTGGGATCCCTGCTTGGCGGTGGCGACCCTAGTCCAAGGGGCTCGAACACTGCAGAAGCGATCTTTTCCCTGCTGCAGCCGCTGCTGACCAGCTACCCCACCGTCCGCGAGATTGCCCGGCGCAAGCCCGATTGGCCGGCCCAAAACGTGACGGCCCTCTTCCGGTCGCTGGATGCCCTGCTGCAGCAGTGGGGGTATGAAGCCATCGGCAGCCCTCTTGAGTCCGTCCCCTTCGACCCGCAACTGCACCAGCCGGATCAGCCGGACATTCGGCCAGGGGATCCCGTCTACATCCGCTTTGTCGGCTACCGCCGGAAAGACTACATCCTCTGCCCGGCCAAAGTCAGCCGCTCGCTGCCCGGAGGATTGAGCTGATGGCACCTGTCCCCAAAGCAACGCTGGCTATCGATTTCGGCACCAGCAATACTGTGGTGGCAGTTTGGGATCCCGTCCAAGAAGCGCCCCGCCTGCTCAGCTTTCCCGGCCTTTCCCGCCCGGGCTACTCGGCCATTCCCAGCCTGGTCTATGTCAAGGGAAAAGGCCAGCTCTTGGTGGGGGAAACGGTGCGGGCCGGGCGTTGGGGGGCAGTGGAGCCGCAGCGGCTGTTTCAGGGCTTCAAGCGGGATCTGGTGGCGGAGTTTGTCCCCCCACCGCGGATTCTCGATGGGGAGCGCTACGACGCCGAGAGGGTGGCTCAGGCTTTTTTGCAGGCGGTGATGGAAGCCGTCCAGCAAGAATACCTGCAGCCGCAACAGGTGGTGTTTACCGCTCCCGTCGGCTCCTTTGAGCGCTACTTGAACTGGCTGCGGGGGGTGGCCGGGGATCCCGTTCAAATTGTGGACGAGGCCACTGCCGCTGCCCTGGGCTATGCGGTCGGCCAGCCGGGATCCGTGGTGCTGGTGGTGGATTTCGGCGGCGGCACCCTGGATCTCAGCCTGGTGCGCACCCTTGCCCCCCAGCCGGGCAACCCCGTCCTCAAGGCAGAGGTGATCGCCAAGGCCGACGCCTACGTGGGCGGGGTGGATATCGACATCTGGATAGCCGAATACCTGCTGGGGCAACTGGGGCTGAGCCGGCAGCAGCTGGGGGCCCTGAGCTGGATGACGCTTTTGGAGCAGGCAGAACAGCTCAAGATCGCCCTTTCTGCCCAGCCGGAGGCTGTGGGCAGTTGGTTCGACGACGAGACTCTAACTGCCTATGAGCTGCGCTTGAATCGGCAGGCGCTGGAGGAGATTTTAGAAACCCACCAGCTCCTCGACCAGATCCGCCAGTGCCTAGACGAGGTGCTGCTCAGCGCCCAGGCAAGGGGAGTGGGCAAAAGCCAAATTGAGCAGGTGCTCCTGGTGGGAGGCAGCTCCCAACTGCCGGCAGTCCAAGAGCTGCTCCGCTCCTACTTCGGCAAAAAGAAAGTCCGCTGCGAGCGCCCCTTCGACGCCGTGGCCCTGGGCGCTCTGCAGATGGGCCGCCAGGTCAAGCTCGAGGATCGCCTGCACCACAGCTACGCCATCCGCCTCTGGGATCCCTGGCAAAAAAGTTACATCTACTATCCCCTCTTCGAGCGGGGCAGCCCCTACCCTTGCCGACGCTCCGAGCCCTTGATCTTGCAGGTGGCCAACGATGGCCAGACCGAAATTCGACTCGATGTGGGGGAAGTGGCCCAGGTGGCCCAGGCTGAGGTGGTCTATGACGAGCTGGGGCGCATGAGCAGCCGCCAACTTACCCGACAAACCGATTTTCGATCCCTGGGTGCTGAGCCGGCTTGTCTGGCCCGCCTGCAGCCCCCAGGTCGGGCAGGAGAAGATCGCCTCAAGGTGGAATTTGCCGTCGATGCCTCGCGGCGGCTGTTGGCCACTATCTTCGACTTGCAAACCCAGCAGCTTTTGGTAGAAGCCCAGCCCGTAGCCACCCTGAGTTAGAGAAAGGCACTCAGCTTCTTTATCGCGCCAAAACCCAAACAGTGCCGCCTGGCCCTTCTCCCCCCTGGGAGAGGGGCTGGGGGTAGTCGCAATGGCAGCGTGGAGCGCTTGGGCGGATCCCTTGTTGAACAATCGCCTATTTTGCTGTAAAGCGCGGGGGAAAAGTCTTAAGCTCATCCAGAATGACTGTATATCCCCTGCAGTGGCTTTGTAATGACTTGACAGATATAGTCATTTCAAATAGATGCAACGTTTCTCTACGTCGTTATTGCTACGCAACGCTGTCGCGAAGGCGCCGGCAGCGCGAAGCACTATCTCTAGCTCCCCTCTCCCCCTGGGAGAGGGAATGGGGGTGAAGGCCGACTCCCCTGAGCTCAATCTCTCAAGAATTAGAAACGACTGGCCCTACTGCTGACAGGTAAACTAGCTTCCCGTCGTAGAACAGCGCTGAGCCTTGGTCGCCTTGCTGCGAGTCTGCCCGGTACTGATACATTTACGCTGAACACTGCTGAGCATTACTGCTCAGCGGTGAAGCGATAGCATTCTGTCCGTTTCCGTTGTTACTACGCGATGCTGACGCGACCGCGTTAGCGGGACGGAGTCCAAACAGAAAGGCGGTATCCCGCAAAGCCCTGAGCATAACGCCCAGAGCGCCTTGCCAATCTCGTGGTAGCCTATGGTTGCACTTTGGGCATCGAAACACCTTTGCGCCACCCAACTTAGTGTGGATGTGCCCGCACTTGGTACAGGTTTTGCTGGTGTACGCTTCCGATACTTCCACGACAACCACGTTTTTCTTCTTGGCTTGAAACTTCAGGAACTGCTTGAACCGGTAGTGCGCCCAGGTGAGCATCGCCCTTGCTGTCTTGCTACCAAACTTCCTCCCTGCCTTGGCAACCATCTTGGCTGACTCGAAAGTGGGGAGGAATATCAATCGGTAGTTATCCGTTAGGAACGCCGCTACCTTGCGATGGCACTCGTCCACCAAGTTCCTGATTCTCTCCCGCAGACGAAACGCCGCTTGCCGCATTCGCCTACGCTTGGATCTCGGTGCTTTACTCAGCCTAGATTGCAGATCGTCTAGGTGGTAGCACAGCCGAACGATCCTGCCAAAGTCCCCCTTGGCGATATCTACAAAGCCCGCCCCATCAAACCCTGTAAGGAAGCTTCTTACTCCAGGATCAAGTGCGATCACCCCCTTTGCTAACGAACACTGCTCGTTCACGGGCTCAGGAAAGATGGCATACCATCTGTCTTTCACCCGCATTAGCTCAGTTCCGCGTGCCCATTCTCTGGGCATCTCCTCGGATGCACGGAACGCCAAACCTCGGGTGAGTTTCGGATACCACGTCCCATTGCGAAAGTTGCCGGCGTTGAATTGCAGCGTATGCGACCTGTCCCGCACACTGCGAAACCTCGCGTCTTTGCTTCGGCGGAACGCCAACCACGCCTCGACGACCGCGTTCTGCTTGATGTGGCAAGGGACGTCCTTCACCCACCCGGGCAGGTCGGAGCGCAGGATGATGTCCCGCAGCTTTCTGGCCGTTTTTGGGGCACCATGCTGGCGCTGATAGGCAATCGCTTGGTTGTAGCAGTACCGGCACGCCGCTTGCCACCGCTTCCAAACTTTAGCCAGCGCTGGCTCCGGATAAATCCGTATCTTTCTCGATTGCAGCCCGGTATTTTCTGAGTCCGTAGAGCCGACTGCTGAAGCAGTGCAGGATGGTGAGGATATCCTCAACCAGTTCCTGTTGGGGAGAAAGGTGATCGTCATCGAGAACCAAGATTTCGCACCCGTATTGACGGCAGTACCACTCAACGAACTCAAATCCAAACCGGCAGAGTCGATCCCGGTGAGCGACCACAATCGTTCCGATATCTCCTGCACGAACTCGTTCCAATAAGGCAAGGAACTTTGGTCTTTTGAAGTCGAGACCGCCGCCAACCTCTCCGACCACTTCGGCTCCAGGATAGAGGTCAACCAGTCTTGCAATCTGTCTCTCCAAGTCTGGTTTCTGCCCTCGACTGCTGACTCGGGCGTACAAAACGACTCGTTTGTCCTTCTTGGGCGCTCTGTTCGCGTCAGCGGGCCGGAGGCCAATGTAGCTGTCGAGGTCATACCTTCTCGCTCTACCAGATGGTGTACGTACTGCATGGATCCAGCCCTTCTGTTCCCATCGCCTCAAAGTGTGGAGACACACCCCAAAATAATCCGCCGCTTCTCTCGGTTTTACATATCTAGCCATACCAAGCGGCCATACTGAACATACTGTACATTATTTTCAGTATAGTCCAGCATATCATTGACTAGAGTCATGCTCCCTTGACATAGCTGATGTCTTCGCGGAACCCTTTCAGCTCCTCCTCGTAGGCTGCATAGGCAATCAGCAAGGGCGGCAGTAGGGGAGCTAACCTCAAGCCTGAGGTGAAGACGGGCAACGTTGACACTCCCACCGCCTAAAGGCGGGGGATTCTTACGCAGTCCACAAAAGAACCCGTAACGGCGTTGTCAAAGCGCCTCTAGACAGTTCCTGAAGGCAAAGCCCCAAGGTTCTGCTGACTTTCTTAAGCAGGTTGGCGGCAGCATTTGCCTCAGCGTTGACCAACCACCCCTTTGCCGTTTGGTACAGGCCCCGCTTGACACGCCTTCCAGAGGGTCTCCACCCGTCGGGTTTTTCACCATAACTAGGTAGCTCATCTCCATCTAGGAAGCTTGCCTGCGAGCTGTACCTCTACCTCAATAAACTCGATGCCATAATGCTGACATAATTCTCCTTGAACCGACCTGTTGGGATGAAAACAAAGTTTCGGTTATTGACCTTCCCTAAACCGCATTCTTGTTTTTGTTCTTTGTTCCAACCTAAGTAAGCGATAGTGCGAGAGGAAAGTCAACGGTACAATCACTACAACCATGGTGTGGGGCTAGCGGTTGTTTATCTCATTTTTTGGCCAAAGAGAAGGAAAAAGGTCTTGGTAGGAGAAGTCAGGAAGAGGTTGTTTGAGCTATGAAACTATATCAACGACCCCCATCATGGGTAAGCGACTAAAGTGGCTAGCGGGCTTTTCCGCCCTGCACTAAAGTGCGGGGCTACCCAGCTATCCTTTTGTGTTAGTGTCTGGGAGGTTGCCAGGAGGAGGGGCAATGCAAACCGGAGCAGAAGCTCAAGTCCAACAGCGAAAAAAGGAGGCAGGATCCTGGAGAGACATTCGGCTGTTGGTATTGGACATCGACGGCACGATTGCCGGGCCTTCCAACCAGGTTTCGGAGCCGGTGCGGCAGGCCATTCAAAAAGCCAAGGCGGCAGGCGTGCGGGTAGCCATTGCTACAGGTCGGATGCATCGCTCTGCTGAGCGGTTTCACTACGCCATTGGGGCCGATATGCCCCTCTGCAGCTATCAGGGGGCGCTCATTCGCGATCCCGACAGCCAAAAGACCTTGAAGCATTGGAGCCTGGACTGGTCGCTGGCGGAGGAGCTGCTGCAGGTGCTGCAGGATCAGCCGGTGGGGGTGCACCTCTACATCGACGATCAGCTCTATTTGCGGGAGCTCAGCCCCCTCAGCCAAGCCTATGCCGAGCGCTCCCAGGTGCCGTTCCAGATGCTCTCCCCCGCCCAACACGGGAAAAGCCCCACCAAGATCCTGGCTGTTTCGGAGGATACGGAGTTTCTGCAGCAACTCCAGGGATCCCTGCGGCAGCGGTATTCTCCTGAGCAGATCTACCTCACCCGCTCGGAGCCGATTTTTTTGGAGGCCACCCATGCGGCGGTGAACAAGGGCAATGCCGTTCGTTTTCTGGCGGAAGAGCTGCTGGGGGTGTCGGCGGATCAGGTGATGGCCATCGGCGATGGCGACAACGACATCGAGATGCTCCAGTATGCGGGGATCGGGGTAGCCATGGGGAACGCCTCGCCGGCTCTGCTGCCCCACGCTGATTGGGTTGCTCCCCCCGTCACCGAAGATGGGGTGGCGGTGGCCATTGAGACCTTTATCCTCGGCTAGTTGCGGATGCAATGGTGAGCTTGGCAGATTCTCCTTTTCCCCAAGTCACGTTGCGTCCAGAACAGCAACGGGCATTGGCGTATCGGTCGGGGCCTCTGGGGATCGCGGCAGTTCCGGGGAGCGGCAAGACGTTTATCCTGGAGCTGCTAATCGCCGATCTCATCCTGAATCGCGGCGTTCCACCGGAGCGCATTGGGGTGTTCACCTACATGCGTTCGGCGCGAAGCAATTTGATCAACCGCATCAACCAACGCCTGCAACAGGCGGGCTATCCGGATCGCTTTACCCAAGCCTTCACCTTGCACTCGCTGGCGCTGCGGGTGTTGCGGGAGGTTCCCGGCCCTTGGGAAGAGCTGTCCATCCTGGAGGAATATGAACAGGAGCGCCTGCTCAGCCGTCTCTGCCGCGCCTGGCTCGCCCACCACACCCACCTCTGGGAGCCCTTGATCCCTGCCGAGAAGCCCCACAAGGTGGTCCGAAACCGGCTGCGGTTTCGACGCAGCTTCCAGCAGATGGTGCGGGCGGTGATCAGCACGGCCAAGAATCTGCGTCTGGGGCCGGAGGCGATCCCCACAACTACTCAGGGCTATCTGGGCTGGGCGGCCCCCATCTATGCTGCCTACCAAGCGGAGCTGCGTCGCCTGGGCAAGCTGGACTACGACGACCTGGGCTGGCAGGCAGTGGAGCTAATCGAGCGCGACCCGGCCCTGCGGCAGCAGGTGCAAAATTGGTACGACTACCTATTCGAGGACGAGGCCCAGGACAGCTCCCCCCTCCAAGAAGAGCTGCTGCGGCTGCTCAGCCAGCGCACCGGCAACCTGGTACGGGTCGGGGATCCCAACCAAAGCATCATGGGCACCTTCACCACCGCCGAGCCGCGGCTGTTTCGCGCCTTTTGTCAGGCCAATCCCCAGGTGACGTTGAAAGAGTCCAGCCGCAGCGCCCCCCAGATCCTGGAGTTGGCCAACCGCCTGGTGGACTGGGTGAACCAGAAGCACCCCATCCCAGCCCTGCGCACCGCCCTGGCTCCCCAGCACATTTGCCCGGCCAGCGCTGGCGGCCTAAATCCCCCGGCCAGCGAAGGGGAGGTGGTGTTTCGCCGGGTAGTCGGATCCCCGGAGCAGGAGCTGCAGGAGGTGACGCGGTGGGCCCTGGCAGCCGCCCAGGCTTTTCCCGACCAGACGGTGGCCATTCTGGTCACCACCAACGAGCTGGGGGGCAAGGCCCTCGACTACCTGCGGGAACTGGGGGCAGAGCAGGTGATCGATCTGTTGCGGGGCAACCCCAGCCAGCGGCGGGTGTTGCTGCAACTCAAGGGAATCATCGACTGGTTGGCCCAGCCCATTTCCTCTGCCCGCTTGGCCGCTGCTGTGGATCACCTGGCCGACTGGGCCGGGATCCCGCGCCTGGAGCTGGGGCCGATGCTGGACTGGATCCGCGCCTCGCTGCCGGAGCGGCTGCTATTTCCCCAGTTTGGGGAAGCCCCCACTTTGCCGGATAGCCCCTCTTGGCAAAACTTGGGCAGGCTGCTGCGCATCCTTGCCGGTTGGCTGCGGGCCGGGCGCTCCCCTTGGCCGGAGGTGCTCAATGTGATTGTCCAAAGCCTCTACCGCAAGCCGGAAGAGCTGTTTGTGGGTTGCTACGTCATCGACCAGTTGGAGCAGGTGCTGGGATCCCTGCCCGAGGTCGATTGGCAGGAGATTGCCCAAGAATTGCGGGTGATTCTGGATCGCCGCCTCAACAACCTGCCCTCGGAGATCTTTGCCTTCAACCCGGAGCCGGGCAGCATCACCGTTACGACTCTGCACCGCGCCAAGGGCTTGGAATGGGATCAGGTGTTCATCCCCCAGGTGTCGGCCTACGAGTTTCCCACCTACTCTGAAGAGCGACCGGTGGGGCTGAGGTTTTTGGAGGATGTCGATATGAGAGCAGAAGCCCTGGCCCAGTTGCGGCAGCTCAGCCGCAGAAGTTGTTGGGAGCAGCAGGCCGACTCGGCCACCGAGCAAGCCTTTTTGGATCTGGCCGCAGAGCGGCTGCGGCTGCTGTACGTGGGCATCACCCGCAGCAAACGGCGGCTTACCCTCTCCGTCTCCAGCCAATCTCGCTTTGGCGAAGAGCAGAGTGCATCGTTGGTGTTTCGCGTGTTGAGCCGCCCTTGCGAGGCAAGTTGACAGCGAGGCGCCCGGGCCTCTGGTTCTTCATTGCCCCGCGGCAGGCTGCTAGCATGGCTAAGCCCGATAGCGCCGCCTTGCGCGATGGGGCAGTCGTTTAAAAACATGGGTATTCTGCAATGCAACCTCGGCGTGTTGCCCGCGAACTGGCCCTGCTGGGGGTCAACCAACTGCCGGCCACAGCGGCCAAACTGAGCGAAAAACAACTGGAGGACTTGCTGCTGGCAGCCATCCGCGCTCTGCAGGAAGAGACCCATGAAACTCTCTCCACAGCGGCGGCGGAGATCCAGCGCAGCGATCGCCTGTTGCACGAGAGCGATCCCCTGTTATTGGCCGCTTCTGATGCCAAGGAAGAGGGCGGAGCTCGCTCTCTTACTGTCCGCCTTCAGCAGGCCCAACGACATCTGCAACGCTTGGAAACGGCTCTGAAGGAGGCCAACGCCGGCGACACCGTGCAGGGAGAATTGCTGGAGCTGGCCCACCAAGCCCAAGTGGCCCTCAGCAACGCCGGCCAAGCCCTGGAACACCTGGAACAGCGGCTGTACAGCGTCCGCCGCATCCTGGATGAGGTCGTTCAGTTGTCCCAAAAGGCGGTCAACCGGCTGGGAGTTGCCCTCTCCATGCCGGAGCTGTTGCACATTGCCCAAGCTCAAGAGGTACGCGCCTACGCTCTCCAACTGTTGACCGCCCTGCGCACCCA